>NZ_OZ245882.1:2876198-3195776 GCF_965229465.1 Cellulomonas sp.
CGTCGAGGCCAAGCGCCGCATCGACACGATCGCGAACGAGGTCTTCCTCGGCCCCATGCTCGACGGCGAGTACCCCAAGGAGGTCTTCGCCGACACCGAGCACATCACCGACTGGTCCTTCGTGCTCGACGGTGACCTCGACCTCATCCAGGTCCCGCTCGCGCTGCTGGGCATCAACTACTACTCGACGGGTCGGGTGCAGCACGGCACGCCCGCCGGCGGGGACGGCACGCCCGGTCCGGACGGCCACCGCTCGTCCGTGAACAGCCCGTGGGTCGGCGCCTCCAACGTCGAGTTCCTTCCGCAGCCCGGCCCGCACACGGCGATGGGCTGGAACATCGAGCCGCAGGGTCTGGTCGACCTGCTCCTCGAGATCCACGACCGCTACCCCGGGATCCCGATGGCCATCACGGAGAACGGCGCGGCGTTCTACGACGAGGTCAGCGCCGACGGGCGCGTGCACGACGCCGGCCGCGTGGCCTACCTGCACGACCACATCGACGCCGTCGGCGAGGCCATCGAGCGCGGCGCCGACGTGCGCGGCTACTTCGTCTGGTCGCTGATGGACAACTTCGAGTGGTCCTACGGGTACGACCGCCGCTTCGGCGTGGTCCGCGTCGACTACGACACGCTCGAGCGCACAGTGAAGGACTCGGGCCTCTGGTACCGCGAGCTCCTGCGCACGAACAGGATCCCCACCGCGGAGTCCGCCGCCCTCTGACCCACCCTCCGCAACGTCCGAGCAAGCGGCTGCCCTGGCGCTCACTTGCTCTGACGTTGCTGTCTGACGTCACGCCGGTGTGGGGGAGGATGAGGGCGTGGGACGACGAGCGACGAAGCGGCCGTACGGCGCCGAGCACGTCGAGCTCGACCTCGATCGCGCCACGGGCGGCCGGCAGTCGGAGTCCGCACCCGACGGCGAGTGGGTGGTCCAGCGCGTCCGCGGCTCCGACCGCGAGTACCGGTGCCCCGGCTGCGACCAGCTGGTGAGCGCGGGCACGGCGCACGTGGTCGCGTGGCGGTCCGACGGGCTGTTCGGCGAGGCGCTCGACGACCGCCGGCACTGGCACGCCTCGTGCTGGCAGGCGCGCGCCCGACGCGGACCGACCCGCCGATGAGCGGCGCAAAGACCCGCGCGCCGCGCCTCGTCGCCACCGACCTGGACGGCACGCTCCTGCGGCCCGACGGCACGGTCTCCCCGCGCACCGCGGCCGCACTGCGGCGCGCCGCCGATGCCGGCGTCGAGGTGGTGTTCGTGACCGCCCGACCGCCGCGCTGGCTGCGCGAGCTGGCGTCGCACGTGGCCGGTCACGGCGTCGCGATCTGCGCGAACGGCGCCGCGGTGCTCGAGGTCGGCACCGGCCGGCTGCTCAGCGAGCGGGGGATGTCCCCGGAGCTCGTCGGCAGCATCGCCGACCGCGTCCGAGCGGCCTGGGGCGGTCCGGAGGCGGTGCACCTCGCCACGGAGAGCGCCGACGGCTTCGCCTACGAGACCCCGTTCCTGTCCAGCCACCCGGTACCACCGGGCAGCGCGACGGCCGACCGCATCGAGGACGTCCTGCTCCCGTCCACCTTCAAGCTGCTGGTGCGTTCCACCCGACCGGTCGGTTCGACGTTCGCCGACGAGCTGGCGGCCGTCGTCGGCGAGCTCGGGATCGTCGCCGACTCGGGGGCCGTCGGGCTGGGGGAGATCTCCGGCCCGGGCATCACCAAGGCCGCCACGCTCGCCGACTGGGCGGCATCCCGCGGGATCGACCCGGTGGACGTCTGGGCCGTCGGCGACGCCCCGAACGACCTGTCGATGCTCGGGTGGGCGGGCACCTCGTTCGCGGTGGCCAACGCGCACACGTCGGTGCTGCAGACGGCGACCCGGCGCTGCGCGTCGAACGCCGACGACGGCGTCGCGGACGTGCTGGACCTCGCGGGTGCGCTGGCCGAGGGCGCCCTAGGCTCGTCCCGATGACGACGAACACGCAGGACCCCGGCCTCATCCGCTCGTTGACGGTCTTGCCCGCCGCGCGGCACGACGTCGAGCTGCACACGGCCGACGGGCTCACGCTGGTCGGGGAGCTGGCGCGCCCGGCCGAGGTGCCGCCCGCCGCGACGCTGGTGACCCTGCACCCGCTGCCCACGCACGGCGGCTACATGGACTCGCACGTCCTGCGCAAGGCGGCCTGGCGGCTGCCCGCGCTGGCGGACCTTGCGGTGCTGCGGTTCAACACGCGTGGAACCGTCAGTCCACGGGGGCGAAGCGGCGGAGCGTTCGACGGTGGGGTCGGCGAGCGGTTCGACGTCCACGCCGCGATCGAGTACGCCGAGTTCCACGATCTGCCGAACCGGTGGCTGGTCGGCTGGTCGTTCGGCACCGAGCTGGCCCTCATGCACGGCCGCGACCCGTCGATCGAGGGCGCGATCCTGCTCTCCCCGCCGCTGCACCGCGCCACGGACGCGGACCTCGACGCCTGGGCCGAGCTGGGCAAGCCGCTCGTCGTGCTGGTCCCGGAGCTGGACGACTACCTGCGCCCGGACGAGGCACGCCGCCGGTTCGCGCGCGTCCCGCAGGCCGAGGTCATCGGCGTGGACGGCGCCAAGCACCTCTGGGTCGGGGAGTCGGCCGTCCGAAGGGTGCTCGACGAGATCGTCGCGCACGTGCTGCCCGACCACGAGATCCCGCTGCCCACCCACTGGGCCGGCCCGAGCACGACGGCGGAGGACGACGCATGAGCCTGCACACCTACCGCGCCGAGGGCCACGGCCTCCCGATCGTCCTGCTGCACGGCTTCCCGCTCGACCACCGCATGTGGGACGAGGTGGCCGCACAGCTGCCGCCTGGTCACCCCGTGCACGCGGTGGACCTGCCCGGCACGCCGGGACACGTCACCGACCTGCCCGAGCCGTCGCTCGACGCGTCCGCGGACCTGGTGGCCGACGTGCTGGCTGCCGCGGGCGTCCGGTGGGCGGTGATCGCCGGCCTGTCCATGGGCGGCTACGTCGCGCTCGCGCTGCTGGAGCGCCACCCGGGCCTCGTCGCCGGGCTCGCGCTCGTCGACACGAAGTCGACCGCCGACGCGCCGGACGCGCGCGCCAACCGGCTGCGGATCGCGGACGAGGCGGAGTCGACGGGGTCGGTCGACCCGGTCCGGCCGATGGCGACGTCCTTGCTCGGCGAGACCACGCGCGCCGCGCAGCCCGAGGTGGCCGAGCGGGTCGCCGCCTGGATCGACCAGCAGGAGCCCGCCGGGATCGCCTGGTCGCAGCGGGCGATGGCGGCCCGTCCGGACCGGTCCGACGTGCTGCGCGCGTTCGCGGGCCACGTCGTCGTCGTGGTCGGCGACGAGGACACCGTGACCCCGGTCGCCGCCGCCGAGCACCTGGTGGCCACGGCCGAGGGATCCCGGCTGGTCGTCGTCCCGCAGTCCGGGCACCTGTCGTCGGTCGAGCAGCCCGCGGCCGTCGCTGCGGCGATCGCCGAGCTCGCCCAGGCGGCCGGCTCCGCCTGAGGCGCTAGACCACGAGGCTGAGCAGCAGCACGAAGATCAGCGCGGTCACCGACAGCACCGTCTCCATGAGCGACCACGTCTTGAACGTCTGGCCGACGGTCATCTTGAAGTACTCCTTGACCAGCCAGAACCCGGCGTCGTTCACGTGGCTGAGGAACACCGACCCGGCACCGATCGCGAGGACCAGCAGGGCCACGTGCGTCGTCGAGAGGTCCGTCGCGAGCGGGGCCATGATGCCGGCCGCGGTGATCGTGGCCACGGTGGCCGACCCGGTCGCGAGCCGGATGAGCACGGCGACGATCCACCCGGCGAGCAGCGGGGGGATCGCGGCGTCGGTGATCCCGCTGGCGATGACGTCGCCGACGCCGGAGTCCACGAGCGTCTGCTTGAACCCGCCGCCCGCCGCGACGATGAGCAGGATGCTCGCGATCGGCGCGAACGAGGAGTCCACCAGCTTGCTCACCTGCGCGCGCGTGTTCCCGAGCGACGTCCCCAGGGCGACCATGGCCACCAACGTCGTGATGAGCAACGCGACCAGGGGAGTCCCGAGGAACACGAACACCTGACCCACCGGGTTCTCGCCCGCCCCGCTCGCCTCGACCACGGTCCGCAGCAGCATGAGCACGACGGGCAGCAGGACGACCATGAGCGCGACCCCGAACCACGGCCGCCGGGCGTCCTCGTCCGTGCGCGCCTCGCCGAGGAACACGTCGGGCGGCGGCAGCACCACCCACCGGGCCAGCGGCTTGGCCAGCAGCGGGCCGGCAATTATCACGGTGGGGATCGCCACGAGCAGGCCGAGGCCGAGGGTCGTGCCCAGGTCGGCGCCCAGCGCGTCGATCGCGATGAGCGGCCCGGGGTGCGGCGGCACCAGCCCGTGCAGCGCGGACAGGCCGGCCAGGGCGGGGATCCCGAGCACGATCATCGACAGCTTCGAGCGCCGCGCGGCGAGCATGACGACCGGGATCAGCAGGACGACGCCGACCTCGAAGAAGAGCGGGATCCCGATGACGAAGGCGATGAGCGCCATCGCCCAGGGCAGGCGCTGCACCGGAGTCCTGGACAGGATCGCGTCCACGATCTCGTCGGCGCCGCCGCTGTCGATCAGCAGCTTGCCGATGATCGCGCCGAGCGCGATGAGCAGCCCGACCCCGGCGACGGTGGTCCCGACGCCGGCGACGAAGCTGGTGAACGCGTCGGTGTAGCCGATGCCCGCCAGGACCGCGAGGACCCCGGCGCCGAGCGTCAGGGCCAGGAACGGGTGCATCTTGAGGCCGACGATGAGCGCGACGATCACGAGGATGCCGATGATCGCGGCGAGGATGAGCTGGGTCTCGCCCACCCCCTCCGCGGCCTCGGTGACGAGCTGCTGGGCGATCATCGGGTCTCCTCGGTGAGGTGCAGGGCGGCGATCGCCAGGTCGGCCACGACGTCGGGCGGTGCCTCGACGGACACGCGGACGCCGTCCTCGGCGTCCGTCAGCGGTTCCAGGGTGTCCAGCTGGGAGGCCAGCAGGGACGGTGGCATGAAGTGCCCGGCGCGGTGCTCCATGCGGTCCTCGAGCAGCGGAGCCGCCGCCACGAGGTGCAGGAACCGCACCCGACCCTCGGCCTCGCGCAGCAGGTCCCGGTAGGCGACCTTCAGCGCGGAGCAGGTGACGACGGCACTCTCACCGGCCTGCGTCCGGGCGGTCAGCCAGTCCCGGATGGCGCGCAGCCACGGCCACCGGTCCTCGTCGGTGAGGGGGTGGCCGGCGGACATCTTGGCGATGTTCTCGGGCGGGTGGAACTCGTCGGCCTCCGCGTAGGGGCGGCCCAGGCGCTCGGCCAGGATGCGGGCGGTGGTGGTCTTCCCCGACCCGGCGACCCCCATGACGACGATGTGCACGATCTCGGTCATGTAGCGACGCCCCTGTCCGCCGTGCCCCTGCTGCCCCTGGGAGCCTTGCACGGGCGGTCCGGGCGCGCGCGGTGAGCGACCTCAGGTAGCGAGCACCCGCGCGAGGGCCTCCGACATGTCCAGCGACTCGCCGTCCTTGCCGCCGGCCCCGATGACGAGCGGCGGGGCGGACGGCTCCGGGGAGACGCCGCGGAACCGTGCAGCCAGGCTCGACGGCGCAGTCAGCACGTAGAACTTGCCGTCGGTGTCGACGGCGACCGTCTCGTCCCGCCGCAGGTACCAGCCGGTCAGCGGCGTCCGGTACCGGGCGCGGCCGTCGTAGCTGCGCGCCGACAACGGAACGGGCGCGGGCCCGAACTTCAGGGCACGGCGCAGGAACGCGTCGATCTGCTCCTGCGCCCGGGCCGACTCGGCGCGCTGACGGTCGGCCAGCAGCTCACCGTGCGCGGCCGCGGCAGCGCGACGCTCCTCGCGCCACGTCGCGGCCGCGTCAGCCTTCTCGTCGGTCAACTCGACCCCCCGCGGGACGACCCGTCAGTGGGCGGACGCGGCTGCGTCGTCCTTGGCGGGCTGCTCGTCCTGGGCATCGGCAGCCGGGGGAGCGTCCTTGACCTCGGGGGCCTCGAGCGCCGAGTCCTCGGCGGCGGTCGGCTCGTCGGTCGCTGCGTCCGCCGGTGCGTCGGCCGACTGCTCCGCCGGGGCCTCGGGCACGACCGGGACCGCCGCGGAGACGGGCGCCGGACGCGCCTTCGTGGGTCGGGACGCCGGGCGTGCGGGCTTCCCGGCCGGAGCCGCGGGGGCGTCGTCGGAGCCGCCCTGCGGCCCGCTCGCCGCGGGGGCGTCGTCGGACGCCGTGCTCGACGCCTTCGCGGGCGGCGCGTCGTCGGCGGCCGTGCTCGACTGCTTCGCCGCGGGCGCCGCCTTCTGCTCCTTCGCGAACGCGGCCTCGGCGCGCGTCGCCCGGTCGAGGGTGGCGCGGTCGGGGTTGTGCCCGAGCAGGTTGCGCAGCTCGTCCAGGTAGGACGTGATCGACTCGCGCTGGCGGTTGAGGTCCTCGACCTGCCGCGTGGCGGACGTCCGCTCGCGCTCCGACTCGATCATCGCGTCCGAGATCTGCTTCTCGGCGTGCTCGCGGGCCTCCGCGACCACCCGGTCGGCGTTCTTGCGCGCGTTGGAGATGAGCTCCTTGGCGTGCTGCTCGGCGTCGGTGCGCACCTTGTCGGCCTGCGCCAGCGCCTTCGCCACCCGTTGCTCGGCCTCGGCGGCGTGCGCCTCGGCGTCGCGGACCAGGTGCTCGGTCTCGGCGCGCGCGGTCTCGTGGCGCTCCGCGTCCTCGCGCTCGGCGGCCTCACGACGGGACGCGATGGAGAGCTCCGCGTCCGCCAGCTGCTGCTCGGCGGACCGGACCAGCTCGTCGGCGTGCGTCTTGGCGGACGTCGTGAGCTCCGCAGCCGCCCGACGCGCCTCGGTCAGCGCCCGCTCGACCTCGAGGCGGGTGCGCTCGCGCAGCTCCGCGGTCTCGCGGTCCGCGGACGCCCGCAGCTCGGTGGTCTCGCGCGCGGTGACCTCCTGGAGCTCGGCCGCCTCGCGCGTCGTGACGTCGCGCAGGTGGGCGGTCTCGTGCGTCGCCCGCTCGCGCAGCTCGCCGGTCTCGCGCTCGGCCTGCGCGCGCAGGTCGGTGGCGTACCGCTCGGCGTCGCCACGCAGGGCGACGACGGTCTGCTCGGCGTCGGCCCGCTGGGCTCCGAGCTCGTCGGCCGTCTTCGAGCGCAGCTCGCCGGTCTCCCGCTCGGCCTGGGCGCGGACGAAGGCCGCGTACTGCTCGGCCTCGACCCGCAGCGCGGCCACCTCGGCCGCGACGCGCTGCTGGAGCGCGGCGGCGTCGCGCTCGGCGGCGGCGCGCAGGCCGTCCGCGTACTCCTGGGTCTGCACGCGCAGGGAGGTCACCTCGTCGGCGGCCTGCTGGCGAGCGGCGCCCACCTCGGCGGCGGCGTCGCTGCGCTGCTGGGCCACGTACCGGTCGACCTCGACCCGAGCCGCGGCGAGCTCGCCCTCGACCCGCTGGCGCAGCTCGGTGGTGTCGGCGTCGGCGCTCTGGCGCAGGTCCTGCGCGTAGCGCTCGGCCTCCTCGCGCTGGGCGGTGGTCTCGGCCTCGGAGCGGGCGCGGAGCTCGCTCGCGGTGCGCTCGGTGGCGATGCGCAGCTGCGTCGCCTCGTGCTCGACGCTCGCGCGCAGCGTGCCCAGCTCGCGCTCCAGGGAGCTGCGCCGCTCGCTCTCCTCCGTCGTGATCGCGCTCTGGATCCGGGCGGCCTCGCGCTCGGCGGAGCCGACGAGCTCCTCGGCGCGGCGCTGCGCGGCCAGGAGCGTGCTCTCGGCCTCTGCGGCGGCCGTCGTCTTGACCTCGTCGGCCTCGCGGCGGGCGGTGGCGACGACCTCGGCGACCTCGTTCTCGGCGCGGGCCCGCAGCTGGCCGGACGAGAGCTTGGCGCGCGCCAGGGCGTCGGCGGCCTGGGCGTTGGCCTGCGTGACGACGTCCGACGACTGCTCCTCGGCGGACCGCAGGAGCTGCTCGATGCGTGAGCCCAGCCCGGAGTAGGTGGGGCGTTCTGCCTCGCGGAGCTGGCGGTGCGCCTCGGACAGCTCACCCGCCACCTGCATGGCGCGGCCGTCCAGCGACTCGACCTGGGCGCGGGCGTCGGCGAGGGCCTTCTCCAGCCCGGTGATGCGGGCGTCGACGGCTTCGCGTTCGTAGCCGCGGAAGTTCACGACGGGGAAGGGGGTCCGGGCGTCGGGCACGAGCAGTCCTCCTGGGCACGGTGGCTCCGCGCGGAGCAGCCTCGGTCGAGGCGCTCATCGACTTCCGGAGCCCGTCGGTCAGGATACGCGCGTTCACGGTCCTACGGTCGGGACCAGGCCCGGTAGGCACAGCGCAGACGATCCGTCCACTCGGTCCCGGTTCGGCCGTGACGTGCCGCTCTGCCTATCCTGGGGGTTCTCTTCCCTGGAGGATCCTGCGTGCTCAAGCGTCTGATCATCGCCGCCGTCGGCGTCGCCGGACTGGTCATCATCGGTCTCGGCATCGCGTCCGCGACGGTGTGGCGGGCCGACGACGTCCTCGTGGCGACGACGTCGGGCGGCTCGCACACCCTGGTCACCGACCCCGGCGTGCTGGAGCTCGGCGGCGACCCCGTGACCGTCCGGGTCAGCGTTCCGGACGGTGGGCCCGTCGTGCTCGCGGTCGGCCGTGACACCGACGTCGCCGGGTGGGTGGGGACCGACGCGCACGCCCAGGTGACGGGCCTGTCCGGCTGGCACACGCTGGCCGTCGACGACGTCGCCGCGCCGGAGCCCACCGCCACCCCGACCGATGCCGCCGCCGCCGCCCCGCCGGCCGACGCCGCCGTGCCCACCTCCGCGCCCACCGAGGGCGAGGCGGCGGCCCCGATCACGGCCGCCGACCCGACGGGCTCCGACCTGTGGGTTGCCGAGGAGACCGGGACCGGGTCCGCGGAGCTCGTCTGGCCCGCGCAGGAGGGCCGCTGGAGCCTGATCGCGGTCAGCACCGGCGAGTCCGCGCCGACGCTCTCCCTCGCGTGGCCCCGGGTGGTCACCACGCCGTGGCTCTGGCCGTGCGTGGCCGTCGGCACGCTGCTCGTCCTGCTCGCGGGCTGGCTGCTGCTGCGGGACGTGCGCCGGCGCCGCGCCGGCCACGACGAGCCGGAGTGGCACGACGTGCACACGGGCGCGACGCCTGCCGTGGTGATCGGTTCGGCCGACCTCGACGCGATCCCTGTGCTCACCCGTCGGCAGCTGCGCGAGGCCGCGCAGGCCCGGGCGGCCCGACCGCGCACGGGGTCCGTCCCCGCTGTGCCCGCACCGGTGTCGCAGTCGACCAGCGGCCCGGCCCCGGACCCGGCTCTGTCGACGGCGCCTTCGGCACCTGTCGGCTCCAGCCGTCGGGCGCTCCGCACGCCGACGGGCCCGATACCGGTGGCGCCGGCCGCCTCCGAGCCCGAGCGCGCGGTCCCCGTGTCGGGCTGGACGCCCACACCACCTCCTCGCACGGCCGAGACGTTCCGGTCCGGCGGTCAGCCGGCGCCGACGACGTCCCGACCGACGGGTCAGCCCGCCCCGACGCCCGCCCCGACTCTCGCCCGGACTGCCGGACCCCCGGCCCCGACGACGTCCCGCCCGGAGGGTCCGTCGGCACCGATGACCTCCCGCCCGGCAGGTCCCGCTCCGGCGACGTCCCGCCCGGCAGGTCCGCCTGCGCCGACCACCTCGTCGCCGGCGACGCCGACCACCCCGAACGGTCCGCCCGGCGAGCGTGCGGCAGCCCCGCACGGCCGCCCGTCCTGGGCGCAGTCCGCGACGTCGCCCCCACCGCCCCCGGCCGCGGCGCCTCCGGCGTCGACCGCTGGCTCCGGTCCGGGCGACCCCGCCGGGTGGTCTGCCGTGCCGCCACCGCCGGGTGCCCGTCTGCGCCCCGGCTCACCCGCCGGGCCCGACGCCGAGCCCGTGCACACGGGTCGGCCCACGTGGGTGAGTACCACCACACCGCCGGCGGCCGGGCCTGGGCCCGACGAGTCCGCCACTGCGGGCTCACGGGCCGACGCCTGGCGCCGGGCGTGGGGGCTGCCCCCCACGGAGGGCAACCCCGAGGGCGCCCAGCCCGCCGACACGACGGAGGAGGACCGATGACCCGCACCCTGCGGTCGCGCCGCCTCGTCTCGGCCCTCGGCGGCGTCCTCGTGCTGGGGCTCGCCGCGTGCAGCACGCCGCTCCCGCAGGCGCAGCCCGAGCCGGTACCGGCCGTCGCGCCCGCGGTCACCACGGTGCTCCAGTCCCAGGACGTGCTCACCGATCTCGGCGCCGTGCTCACCGCGTCCGACACGGCCCTGGACCCCGCCCAGCTCGTCCCGCGCGTCACCGGGCCCGCCCTGGCGGTGCGGACCGCCGAGTACGTCCGAGCGGCGGCGACCGCCGGTGCCAAGCCGCCGACGCCGCTGCCCACGGACGAGCAGGCGCTGATCGTGCCGCAGACCGACGGCTGGCCGCGGACGCAGCTGGTCGTCACCAAGCAGCCGGACGACCTCCAGGCCCCCCGGATCCTCGTGATGCAGCAGGCCGCGCCCCGGGAGCAGTACAAGCTCTGGGGCTGGGGCCGCATGGGCGCGGGCATCCAGATGCCGGCCACGGCGGCGCCGGAGACCGGGAGCCCGGTCCTCGCGTCGGACGCGACCGGTCTCGTGATGACCCCGGCCGAGGCCTTCCAGCAGTACGCCGACGTCCTGGCCAACGGGGACGCCTCGGCGTTCGCCGCGAGCTTCCAGCCCGACACGTTCCGCTCGAGCATCGAGGCGGCCCGCGCGGCCACGGCGGCCGGGGTGTCCGCTGCCGGCTCCGCGGTCGAGACCTACACGCCGGACCCGGCGACGCCGGTGGTCAGCCTCCAGACGGTCGACGGCGGAGCGATCGTCGTCGGCCAGCTCACCACCGTCTCGACGGTCACCCTCACCGTCGCCGGTGGGACGATCCCCATCTCCGACCCCTTCTACGCGGCGCTCACCGGCAAGACGAGCGCCGGCAGCAACTTCGTCCGGACGTTCACCGACGTGCTCGTGATGTACGTGCCCCCGGCAGACAGCGGCGTACCCGTGCAGCTGCTCGCCGCCGAGCACGCCGTGACGTCGGCGACGGCCGAGTAGACCCGATCCGCACGCAGCCGAAGGAAGACCGCCGCATGTCCCAGCCGACCGGACCCCGCCCTCCCCTCGACGTGCGCGGAGCGGTGGACCTCTCCACCCTCAACCGCCCCGCCACACCCCCGCCCGGGAGCCCGGGCGGCCTGCCGGCGGCGGGCACCTACGTGGTGGACGTCGACCAGGAGTCGTTCCCCGACCTGGTGCAGAGCTCGACCCGGTACCCGGTCGTCGTCGTCCTCTGGTCGCCCCGGAGCGAGGCCAGCGCCACGGTCGCCGCGGACCTCGCCTCGCTCGCCGACGAGGACGCCGGTCGCTGGCAGCTGGCGCGCATCGACGCCGAGGCCAACCCGCAGGTGGCCCAGGCGTTCCAGGCGCAGAGCGTGCCCACGGTCGTCGCCGTGCTCGCCGGTCAGCCGCTCCCCCTCTTCCAGGGGGCCTACCCGCGCGACCAGGTGCGAGCCGTCCTCGACCAGGTGCTCGCCGCCGCCGAGGCCAACGGGATCACCGGCCGGGCGGCCCCGAGCACGGGTGGCCCCGTCCAGGACGAGCCGGAGCCGGAACCGGAGCTCCCGCCCCTGCACCAGGCGGCCTACGACGCGATCGAGCGCGACGACCTCGCCGCGGCCACCGCCGCGTACGAGCAGGCGCTCAAGGAGAACCCGCGCGACTCCCTCGCGCGTGCCGGGCTCGCCCAGGTGGGACTGCTCGACCGGACGCGCGACGCCGACCTCCAGGGGGCACGCGCCGCTGCGGCCGACGACCCGTCGGACATCGACGCCCAGCTGGCCGTCGCGGACCTCGACATCCTGGGCGGGAAGGTCGAGGACGCGTTCGCACGGCTCGTCGACGTCCTGCGCACCACGGCCGGCCCGGAGCGCGAACGCGTGCGCGTCCGCCTGGTCGACCTGTTCGAGGTCATCGGCGGCGAGGACCCCCGGGTGATCGCCGCCCGCCGGGCCATGGCCAGCGCCCTGTACTAGCGCGTCTGCGCAGGTCGCAGGCTCAGCAGCCGAGTGACCCGCGTCACCGGCCGCGGATTTGCTCTCCGGCGCTCGGTCTGCGTAATCTTCTCGACGTCGCCCGGCAGGGAGGAACGGACACCGCGGATCGAACCGCAGTGGCTGGTCCCCCGGAGCGACATCCTCGGACTCTTCGACCGGCGGCCAGATCGTCGGTCATCAGGAGCGTCCGGACGCGGAACTTCGGTTCTTGCCCCAGTGAATCTCCTCTGACCAGGGGATTTGACGGGGGAGGGCCGCTCCGCTAAGTTAGAGCAGTTGCCTCCGGACAGGTTGAGAAACCGAGATGGATGCGCGTCTGTTCCTTGAGAACTCAACAGTGTGCCAAATAGTCGATGCCATATGGCTCGCTATCTGATGATGTTTCTGCCTGTTTGGGTGGGGGTGTTGGAGGGTGGTGGGTCTTGGTTGAGATAGGTGCCGTTTTCTTCCACCTCCGTGGTTGGGGCGGTGCCAAAATTCAGCCGAATCTGAACGGTCCTTATCGGGACCATTTCGTATGTCGGTTGCTCTGCTGCTTTTGGGTGGTGGGGTGCCATGTAGACATTTACGGAGAGTTTGATTCTGGCTCAGGACGAACGCTGGCGGCGTGCTTAACACATGCAAGTCGAACGGTGATGGCCAGCTTGCTGGTCTGATCAGTGGCGAACGGGTGAGTAACACGTGAGCAACCTACCCCAGACTCTGGAATAACCATGGGAAACGATGGCTAATACCGGATACGAGACACACGCGCATGTGTGGTGTCTGGAAAGATTTATCGGTCTGGGATGGGCTCGCGGCCTATCAGCTTGTTGGTGGGGTAGTGGCCTACCAAGGCGACGACGGGTAGCCGGCCTGAGAGGGCGACCGGCCACACTGGGACTGAGATACGGCCCAGACTCCTACGGGAGGCAGCAGTGGGGAATATTGCACAATGGGCGCAAGCCTGATGCAGCGACGCCGCGTGAGGGATGACGGCCTTCGGGTTGTAAACCTCTTTCAGCAGGGAAGAAGCGAAAGTGACGGTACCTGCAGAAGAAGCGCCGGCTAACTACGTGCCAGCAGCCGCGGTAATACGTAGGGCGCAAGCGTTGTCCGGAATTATTGGGCGTAAAGAGCTCGTAGGCGGTTTGTCGCGTCTGCTGTGAAAACCTAAGGCTCAACCTTGGGCTTGCAGTGGGTACGGGCAGACTAGAGTGCGGTAGGGGTGACTGGAATTCCTGGTGTAGCGGTGGAATGCGCAGATATCAGGAGGAACACCGATGGCGAAGGCAGGTCACTGGGCCGCAACTGACGCTGAGGAGCGAAAGCATGGGGAGCGAACAGGATTAGATACCCTGGTAGTCCATGCCGTAAACGTTGGGCACTAGGTGTGGGGCTCATTCCACGAGTTCCGTGCCGCAGCAAACGCATTAAGTGCCCCGCCTGGGGAGTACGGCCGCAAGGCTAAAACTCAAAGAAATTGACGGGGGCCCGCACAAGCGGCGGAGCATGCGGATTAATTCGATGCAACGCGAAGAACCTTACCAAGGCTTGACATACACCGGAAACTTCCAGAGATGGTTGCCCCGCAAGGTCGGTGTACAGGTGGTGCATGGTTGTCGTCAGCTCGTGTCGTGAGATGTTGGGTTAAGTCCCGCAACGAGCGCAACCCTCGTCCCATGTTGCCAGCGGGTTATGCCGGGGACTCATGGGAGACTGCCGGGGTCAACTCGGAGGAAGGTGGGGATGACGTCAAATCATCATGCCCCTTATGTCTTGGGCTTCACGCATGCTACAATGGCCAGTACAAAGGGCTGCGATACCGCGAGGTGGAGCGAATCCCAAAAAGCTGGTCTCAGTTCGGATTGGGGTCTGCAACTCGACCCCATGAAGTCGGAGTCGCTAGTAATCGCAGATCAGCAACGCTGCGGTGAATACGTTCCCGGGCCTTGTACACACCGCCCGTCAAGTCACGAAAGTCGGTAACACCCGAAGCCGGTGGCCCAACTCGTAAGAGAGGGAGCTGTCGAAGGTGGGACTGGCGATTGGGACTAAGTCGTAACAAGGTAGCCGTACCGGAAGGTGCGGCTGGATCACCTCCTTTCTAAGGAGCATCTGGCAGCCACATCTCCTGTCATGGGGGGTGGAGGGTGTCCAGGCCCGTTGTCCCTGCCGAACGAGTGGGGGACGGTGCTCGAGGGTGGAACATCGACTGTGGCCGGCTCATGAGCTGGTGGCGACCTAGTACGCCAGGCCTCTTCGGGGGTTCTGGGTGGGAACGGATCGTTGCTGGTGAGGGGTTGGCTGGGCACGCTGTTGGGTCCTGAGGGAACAGCCGGAAGGTTGTTCGTTCAGGGTCGCTACGCACGCGGTCTGCGCCTGAGGGTGTGGGGTGGGTGCGGGTGGCTGCGGGCTGGTACCGCTCAGACGAACCACCCATCGCACGGACCTGGGAACGGGTTGTGTGTGGTGGGTAGGCGCTGGGGTGAGGGTGCCGGTTTCCCGGTCGTAGCTTGAGAACTGCACAGTGGACGCGAGCATCTTTATTGAATGATTTTGTGGTCAAGTTTATAAGGGCACAGGGTGGATGCCTTGGCACTAGGAGCCGAAGAAGGACGTTGTAGCCTGCGATAAGCCTCGGGGAGTTGGCAAACGAACCGTGATCCGAGGATGTCCGAATGGGGAAACCCCGCACGAGTCATGTCGTGTGACCCGCACCTGAATATATAGGGTGTGTGGAGGGAACGGCGGGAAGTGAAACATCTCAGTACCGCCAGGAAGAGATATTCCGTGAGTAGTGGCGAGCGAAAGCGGATCAGGCCAAACCGTGTACGTGTTCAAGCCGGCAGGCGTTGCGTGCACGGGGTTGTGGGACCTTTCCGTTGGATCTGCCGATCCGACAGGGAGTCAGAAAGTCGCGTCATAGTCGAAGGGCATTGAAAGGCCCGGCACAGAGGGTGTGACCCCCGTAGACGAAATGGCGTGGCCTCCCGAAGGGGATCCCAAGTAGCTCCGGGCCCGAGAAACCTGGAGTGAATCTGCACAGACCACTGTGTAAGCCTAAATACTACCTAGTGACCGATAGCGGACAAGTACCGTGAGGGAAAGGTGAAAAGTACCCCGGGAGGGGAGTGAAATAGTACCTGAAACCGTGTGCCTACAATCCGTTGGAGCCTCCCTAGCAGGGGTGACAGCGTGCCTTTTGAAGAATGAGCCTGCGAGTTAGTGGTACGTGGCGAGGTTAACCCGTGTGGGGAAGCCGTAGCGAAAGCGAGTCCGAATAGGGCGTCTCAGTCGCGTGCTCTAGACCCGAAGCGGAGTGATCTAGCCATGGGCAGGTTGAAGCGCGGGTAAGACCGCGTGGAGGACCGAACCCACCAGGGTTGAAAACCTGGGGGATGACCTGTGGTTAGGGGTGAAAGGCCAATCAAACTCCGTGATAGCTGGTTCTCCCCGAAATGCATTTAGGTGCAGCGTCACGTGTTTCTTGCCGGAGGTAGAGCTACTGGATAGCCGATGGGCCCCACCAGGTTACTGACGTTAGCCAAACTCCGAATGCCGGTAAGCCAGAGCGTGGCAGTGAGACTGCGGGGGATAAGCTCCGTAGTCGAGAGGGAAACAGCCCAGACCACCAGCTAAGGCCCCTAAGCGTATGCTAAGTGGGAAAGGATGTGGAGTTGCACAGACAACCAGGAGGTTGGCTTAGAAGCAGCCACCCTTGAAAGAGTGCGTAATAGCTCACTGGTCAAGTGATTCCGCGCCGACAATGTAGCGGGGCTCAAGTATACCGCCGAAGCTGTGGCATTCACATATCAGCTCAGCGCACCTTCGGGTGTGTTCAGGCGTGTGGATGGGTAGGGGAGCGTCGTGTGGGCAGTGAAGTCGCGGGGGAACCCAGCGGTGGAGCCCACACGAGTGAGAATGCAGGCATGAGTAGCGAATGACGGGTGAGAAACCCGTCCGCCGAATGATCAAGGGTTCCAGGGCCAGGCTAATCCGCCCTGGGTAAGTCGGGACCTAAGGCGAGGCCGACAGGCGTAGTCGATGGACAACGGGTTGATATTCCCGTACCGGCGAAGAACCGCCCATACCGAGCCCGGTGATGCTAAACGCCCGAGACGTCACATCGTCCCTTCGGGGACACCGTGGCGTGGAGCGCGTGACCCGAACCGGTAGTAGGTAAGCGTATTAACAGGGGTGACGCAGGAAGGTAGCCAAGCGTGGCGATGGTAGTCCACGTCCAAGGTCGTAGGGCGAGGTGTAGGCAAATCCGCACCTCATATAGCCTGAGAGCTGACGGTGACCGCGAATGCGGGAATCTGGTGATCCTATGCTGCCAAGAAAAGCCTCGACGCGAGGTTCTAGCCGCCCGTACCCCAAACCGACTCAGGTGATCAGGTAGAGAATACCAAGGCGATCGAGAGAATCGTGGTTAAGGAACTCGGCAAAATGCCCCCGTAACTTCGGGAGAAGGGGGGCCTGAAGCGTGAACCGACTTGCTCGGGGAGCGTGAAGGGCCGCAGAGACCAGGGAGAAGCGACTGTTTACTAAAAACACAGGTCCGTGCGAAGTCGCAAGACGATGTATACGGACTGACGCCTGCCCGGTGCTGGAAGGTTAAGAGGACGGGTCAGCCGCAAGGCGAAGCTCAGAATTTAAGCCCCAGTAAACGGCGGTGGTAACTATAACCATCCTAAGGTAGCGAAATTCCTTGTCGGGTAAGTTCCGACCTGCACGAATGGCGTAACGACTTCTCCGCTGTCTCAACCGCGAACTCGGCGAAATTGCACTACGAGTAAAGATGCTCGTTACGCGCAGCAGGACGGAAAGACCCCGGGACCTTTACTATAGTTTGGTATTGGTGTTCGGTGCGGCTTGTGTAGGATAGGTGGGAGACTGTGAAGCCGGCACGCCAGTGTCGGTGGAGTCAACGTTGAAATACCACTCTGGTCGCTCTGGATATCTAACCTCGGTCCGTGATCCGGATCAGGGACAGTGCCTGATGGGTAGTTTAACTGGGGCGGTTGCCTCCTAAAATGTAACGGAGGCGCTCAAAGGTTCCCTCAGCCTGGTTGGCAATCAGGTGGCGAGTGCAAGTGCACAAGGGAGCTTGACTGTGAGACTGACAGGTCGAGCAGGGACGAAAGTCGGAACTAGTGATCCGGCGGTGGCTTGTGGAAGCGCCGTCGCTCAACGGATAAAAGGTACCCCGGGGATAACAGGCTGATCTTGCCCAAGAGTCCATATCGACGGCATGGTTTGGCACCTCGATGTCGGCTCGTCGCATCCTGGGGCTGGAGTAGGTCCCAAGGGTTGGGCTGTTCGCCCATTAAAGCGGTACGCGAGCTGGGTTTAGAACGTCGTGAGACAGTTCGGTCCCTATCCGCTGCGCGCGCAGGAAACTTGAGAAGGGCTGTCCCTAGTACGAGAGGACCGGGACGGACGAACCTCTGGTGTGCCAGTTGTTCCGCCAGGAGCACGGCTGGTTAGCTACGTTCGGAAGGGATAACCGCTGAAAGCATCTAAGCGGGAAGCCTGCTTCAAGATGAGGTTTCCATGCCCCCTTGAGGGGTGAGAGGCTCCCAGCTAGACCACTGGGTAGATAGGCCGGATGTGGAAGAGGGGACTAACGACCCTCGCAGCTGACCGGTACTAATAAGCCGACAACTTCATCACACATTCAATTGTTGTGCTACGCGTCCACTGTGCGGTTCCCGAGAGACGAACGGGAACCCGTTTGACAACTCGACAGCGTTACGGCGGTCATAGCGAAGGGGAAACGCCCGGTCCCATTCCGAACCCGGAAGCTAAGCCCTTCAGCGCCGATGGTACTGCACTCGCCAGGGTGTGGGAGAGTAGGACGCCGCCGGACATCATTCAGAAAGAGCCACCCCTACGGGGGTGGCTCTTTCTGTTTCCCGTGGCATTGTTCCAGGCGGCGCAGCGCGTGTCTGTGCAGGTCAAGGACGGTGCGGAACGACGAAGGAGGGGTGCCGGTCGGCACCCCTCCTTCGCGTTGTTGCTGCCGGGTCAGCCGGCTTCGAAGACCACCACGCCGAGCGGGGGGACGCGGATCGAGGCCGAATAGGGTCGGCCGTAGTGCGGCTCGGGCAGGGCCTCGATCTCGCCCAGGTTGCCCACGCCGGAGCCGCCGTACGCCTCGGAGTCGGAGTTGAAGATCTCGCGCCACCGGCCACCGCGGGGCAGCGCCAGGCGGTAGCCCTCGTGGGGGATGCCTGCGAAGTTGACCACCACGGCGACGGGCGGGGCGTCGTACCCCTTGCGCAGGTAGGCGAGCGTGTTGCGGAAGGCGTCGTCGGAGTCGATCCACTCGAATCCGTCGGGCGAGTGGTCCAGCTGCCAGAGCGCCGGCGTCTCCTTGTAGACCCGGTTGAGGTCCGCGACGGAGCGCATGACGCCCTGGTGTGCGGGGTCGTCGAGCGCGTGCCAGTCGAGGGAGCGGGACTCGGCCCACTCGGTCTGCTGCGCGAACTCGGAGCCCATGAAGAGCAGCTGCTTGCCGGGGTGGGTCCACTGGTAGCCCAGCAGGAGGCGCACGCCGGCGAGCTTCTGCCAGTGGTCACCGGGCATCCGCTCGTACAGGGAGCCCTTGCCGTGGACGACCTCGTCGTGGCTGATGGGGAGCACGAATCGCTCGGAGTAGGCGTAGACCATCGAGAAGGTGATCTCGTTGTGGTGGTAGCGCCGGTGGACGGGCTGCTCGGCCAGGTAGCGGAGCGTGTCGTTCATCCAGCCCATGTTCCACTTCAGGCCGAACCCGAGGCCGTTGCCGTCGGTGGGGGCGGTGACGCCCGGCCACGCGGTCGACTCCTCGGCGATCATCATGATCCCGGGGGTGCGCCGGTAGGCCGTCGCGTTGGCCTCCTGGAGGAACGAGATGGCATCCAGGTTCTCGCGGCCGCCGTACTGGTTGGGTCGCCACTGGCCGGGCTTGCGTGAGTAGTCGAGGTAGAGCATCGACGCGACGGCGTCGACCCGCAGGCCGTCGACGTGGAACTCCTCGAGCCAGTACGTGGCGTTGGCGACGAGGAAGTTGCGCACCTCGGACCGGCCGAAGTTGAAGACGTACGTGCCCCAGTCGGGGTGCTCGCCGAGCAGCGGGTCGGGGTGCTCGTACAGCGGGGTGCCGTCGAACTGCGCGAGCGACCACTCGTCCTTGGGGAAGTGCGCGGGGACCCAGTCGACGATCACGCCGATGCCGGCCTGGTGCAGGGTGTCGACGAGGTGGCGGAAGTCGTCGGGGTGCCCGAACCGCGAGGTCGGGGCGAAGTAGGACGACACCTGGTAGCCCCAGGAGCCCCCGAACGGGTGCTCGGCGACGGGCAGCAGCTCCACGTGGGTGAAGCCGAGCGACGCGACGTGCTCGGTCAGCTGCTGCGCCAGGTCGCGGTAGGACAGGCCGACGCGCCAGGAGCCGAGGTGGACCTCGTACACGCTCATGGCCGCCGTGTGGGGGTCGCGGGCGCTGCGGGCGGTGAGCCAGGCGGCGTCGGACCACTCGTAGCGGGACTCGATGACGACGGACGCGGTCGCCGGCGGGATCTCGGTCCCCTGAGCCAGCGGGTCCGCCTTCTGGCGCCACGACCCGTCGTTACCCAGCACCTCGAACTTGTACCGCGCGCCGGCGCCGACGCCGGGTGCGAAGACCTCCCACACGCCGCTGTCGCCGAGCGAGCGCATGGCGTGCGACGCGCCCTGCCAGTAGTTGAAGTCGCCGACCACGCGGACCGCGCGGGCGTTGGGGGCCCAGACGGCGAACGACGTGCCGTTCACGTCCCCGAGCTCCCCCGGGTAGCTGCGCGTGTTGGCGCCCAGGACGGTCCACAGCTGCTCGTGCCGGCCCTCGCGCACCAGGTGGCGGTCGAGCTCCTGCACCGTGGGCAGGAAGCGGTACGGGTCGTCGACCACGGAGGCGTGGCCGTCGTAGGTCACCTCGAGCCGGTAGTCGGGGACGGTCGCGCCCGGCAGCACGGCCACCCAGACGCCGTCCTGCTCGTGGCGCGCGGCGACGCGGGACGTCGACGTGGTCACGACGACCGACTCGGCGAGCGGACGCAGCGTGCGGATGGTGACGCCGCCCCCGCCGACGTGCGGGCCGAGGACGTCGTGCGGTGCGTAGTAGGCCCCGTGGGCGACTGTGCGAAGGGTGTCGGCGTCGACGGGGACCGGGGACGGTGCGGCCGGGCTCATCCCCCTACCCAACCACCCGCGGGGGTTCCGCGCAGGACGGTCTCCCCGGTGACCTGCGTCTCAGGCGTCGTCAGGCGTCGTCAGGCGTCGGCAGCAGGTGCGGTCGTCGTCGTGCCGCGCGCCACCAGTCGGGGGAGCGGGGCCGTGTACGAGCGGACGGTGCCGGAGGCGAGCAGGTTGAGGACACAGTCGGCCACCTGCACCCCCATGGCGTGCACGTCCAGGCTCATGGCAGACAGGGCGGGGTGTGAGAGGCGGCAGAGGGCCGAGTCGTCCCACGCGAGCAGCGACAGCCGCTCGGGGACCGCGATGTCCATCTCGTGCGCGACGCCGAGGCCCGCGACCGCCATGACGTCGTTGTCGTAGATGATCGCGGACGGCGGGGTGCCCCGGCCGAGCAGCACCCGGGTGGCGCGGGTACCGGACTCCTCGCCGTAGTCGCCCTCCACCACCACGCCGTGCGCCCCGAGGCGAGCGCACTCGCCCATGAACGCGTCGGTGCGGGCCTGCGTGTGGGCCAGGTGGCGCGGGCCGCTGACGCGGGCCAGCCGTTGGTGCCCCAGGCCGACGAGGTGGGTGACCGCGGTCCGCATGGCCTGGGCGTTGTCGATCCAGACGTTGGCGAACGGCAGGTCGGGACGCGGTCCGCCGACGACGACGGTGGGGATGCCGAGCTCCGCCAGGACGTCGAGGCGCGCGTCCTCGAGAGCCACGTTGACCACGACGACGCCGTCGACCAGGTTGCCCTCGCCCCAGCGGCGGTAGGTGCGGATCTCGGCGTCGTGGTCGGGCACCACGTGCAGCAGCAACGAGCGGCCCTCGACCGCGAGCGACTCCTCGATGCCGCCGATGAGCTCCATGAAGAACGGCTCGAAGCCGAGCATCCGGGCGGGCCGAGCCAGGACCAGGCCCACCGCGTCGAGACCATTCGCCATGGTCGCGAGCGTACCTGCGGTGGGCTCCGGGTCAGGCCGGCGACTGGGTGAGGTCACGCGCGCCGAGCCGGGGCACGACCACGTCGTTCGCGGACCGGAGCACGGGGGCCCGGGTGAGCTCGGCGGAGTCGAACCGGCCCTGCGTGCGCACGAGGAAGGACGCGGTGCCGCCCGCGGGGATGTCGACCAGCGCGGTGTCGACGATGGCGTCGGGGTCGACGCGGTCGACGAGCAGCGTGACGTCCCGCGCGAGCGAGGTGGCCGTGACGTCGACCCGGTAGCCGTCCTGGACCGGCGTCACCGACGCGCGCAGCGGAGCCGGGTCGAGCGCCAGGTCGACGTCCTCGACCCACGTGTGGACCGCCTGGAGCGAGCCGAGCCGCACGACGAGAACCTCGCGCGCCGGGTCGTCGGGTGTCGCGACCGTCGTCGGCAGTGCGAAGTGCCCCACCGACCACGCCCCGACGGCGAGCGCGAGGTCCTCCTCCGCGAGCACGGTGCCGTCGAGGCGCTGGCGGGAGAGCCGCACGATGCCCTGCCAGATGACGGGGGTCTCGTTGACGACGGCCAGGACCTCACGGCCCTCGCGGGGCTGCACGGTCAGCAGACGGGTGGCGTACGCCGACCGCAGGGCGTACCAGAGGGGCTTGCGGCGCTCGTCGCCGTCGATCGCCGACCACGAGGTCACCGGCCAGCAGTCGTTGAGCTGCCAGACGATCGCGCCTGCGGTCCGGGGCCACCAGGAGCGGTAGTGCTCGATGGCGAACTGCACGGCGCGCGCCTGGTTGAGCTGGGTCGCCCAGTGCCAGTCGGCGAAGTCGTCGGGCACGCCCAGGTGCGGCTCCAGGCCGCGGTCGAGCTTGCCGTTGCCGTCCTCGGCCTTCTGGTGCAGCAGGAAGGCGGGGTCGTCCTTGGTCAGCGGGCCGCCGTCGACCGCGTGCACGGCGCGGGTCAGGGTGGCCCACGTGGGCGGTCCCTGGAACCCGAACTCCGAGCAGAACCGCGGGACCTCGTCGCCGTAGACGCGGTAGTCGACGCGGTTCCACACCTCCCACTGGTGGTGGGTGCCGTGGTCGGGGTCGTTGGGGTGCACGTCCGTGAGGGCGAAGCCGGGGGAGTACGGGCTGCCGTCGGCGTAGGGCCGGGTGGGGTCGAGCTCGGCGACGACGCTCTTGAGCAGCTCGGTGGCGTAGCGGAACCCCCAGGTGCGCCCGTCGAGCACCTCCTGCCAGTGCCAGTCCATGAACCCCCAGAGGTTCTCGTTGCCCCCGTTCCAGAGCACGAGGGACGGGTGCGGGGTCAGGCGGGCGACGTGCTCGCGGGCCTCCGCCTCGAGCTCGTCCCAGAGCGGCTGCTCCTCGGGGTAGGCCGCGCAGGCGAGCAGGAAGTCCTGCCACACCAGCAGGCCGCGCTCGTCGCAGAGCTCGTAGAAGTCCTCGGACTCGTAGATCCCGCCGCCCCAGATGCGCAGCAGGTTCAGGTTGGCGTCCACTGCCTGGTCGAGCCGGTGCGCCAGGCGTTCGCGGGTGATCCGGGTGAGCAGGTGGTCGTCGGGGATCCAGTTGGCCCCCTTGACGAAGATCGGGCGGCCGTTGATCCGGAACGTGAAGGCGGTGCCGTCCTCGTCCGCGCTGGTGTCCAGCTCCACCGTGCGGAAGCCGATCCGTCGGCTCCACGTGTCCAGCGGCTCGTCGGCGTCCGGGGCTGCGAGCGCGACGACGAGCTCCGCCAGCGGCTGGGCACCGTGGCCGACCGGCCACCACAGCGGCGCGTGCGGGACCTCGAGCGCGACGACCGCGGCGCTCTGCGTGCCCGGCACGGTGACGGTGACGTCCGCGCCGGCGACGTGCGCGCGGACGGTCAGCGGCCCGTCGCCGGCGGGCAGGCCGGAGCGCTCGACGTCGACGTGCACCTGGACGTGACCGGTGCCCGTGGCGTCGACCGTGACGAGCGGGCGGACGGCCGCCAGGCGCGCGCGCGTCCAGCGCTCGACCCGGACCGGTCGCCACAGGCCCGCGGTCTGGAGGTCCGGTCCCCAGTCCCAGCCGAACGAGCAGGCCATCTTGCGGACCATGTTGAACGGCTGGTCGTAGGCCAGCGGGCGGGCACCGAGGCGCGCCGCCTCCGCCTCCGCGTGCACGAGGGCCGACGAGAGCACGACGGTGAGCCGCTGGGTGGTGGGCCGGAGCAGGGTGCGGACGTCGAACCGGTAGGAGCGGTGCTGGTTGGCGGTGCGACCGATCACATGGCCGTCGAACGCGACAGTGGCGACGGTGTCGATGCCGTCGAACACGAGGTCGACGCGCTCGTCGGGTGCGGCCGGGGCGAGGTCGAGGTCGCGCTCGTAAGCCCAGTCCGTGCGGCGCATCCAGGCGAGCTCCTCCTCGTGGCGGTCCAGGTACGGGTCGGGGATCAGCCCCGCCTCCAGCAGGGCGGTGTGGCTGGTGCCCGGGACGCGGGCGCGAACGCGGCGGCCGACGAGATCGGCGGGGACGGGGCCGGCGACGGCGGTCAGCGTCCAGCCGTCGTAGAGGTCCTGGGTGTGCATCGTCGAGCTCCTGGGTCCGGGGGTCCGGCGCGTGTCCGCCGCATCCTCGCGACGCACGTCGTCGGCTCCCCACGCGAGGGGCCGATCGTCTGGCAAGTACCCTGGAGTCATTCTTAGACAACTGAATAAAGTAAGTCAATGACGCAGGTAGCGTGGCGCCGTGAGCGACGACACCACACGCACCGTGCCCGCCGACCTGATCCACCTGCGCGCCTCCGGCGTGAGCGTGGTGGTGGACCTGACCGGCGGCACCCTGCCGCGGGTCCTGCACTGGGGGAGCGACCTCGGTGACCTCGACGCGGCCGCGCTGGACGCCGCGCGGAGCGCCTGGCGACCGGTGCCGCACGGCTTCCCCGTCGACGGCGAGGTCGAGATCGCGGTGCTGCCGCAGGAGTCGGCCGGCTTCCTGGGCACGCCTGGTCTGGTCGGGAGCCGGCAGGGGCAGGACTTCTCGACGCAGCTCGCCGTGCGCACCCACGACGTGTCGACGGCGGACGACGGGACGCAGCGACTCACGGTGCACGCGGCCGACGACGCCGCGCGGCTGACGCTCACGCTCGTGCTCGAGCTGACGGCGCAGGGCCTGGTCCGCCAGCGGGCGGTGCTCACCAACGACGCGGACGACGTCTACGGGCTCGACGGGCTCCTGCTGACGCTCCCGGTGCCGGCCCTGGCCACCGAGCTGCTCGACTTCTCGGGCCGCTGGGCACGGGAACGCAGCCCGCAGCGCACCGCGTTCACGCACGGCACGCGCCTGCGGGAGAACCGGCGCGGGCGCACCGGGTACGACTCCGCGTTCGTGCTGGTCGCGGGCACCCCCGGCTTCGCCAACCGCACGGGCGAGGTGTGGGGCGTGCACACGGCCTGGTCGGGCAACCACCGGTCGCTCGCGGAGCGCAGCCACTACCACTCCGGCCTGCTCGGTGGCGGCGAGCTGCTCGGGTCCGGGGAGGTCCGCCTGGGCCGCGGGGAGTCGTACACCAGCCCCTGGGTCTACGGGTCGTGGGGCGTCGGGCTCGACGCACTCTCCGGCCGGTTCCACGCCTGGATGCGCGCGCGCCCGCAGCACCCGCGCTCGCCGCGGCCGGTCACGCTCAACACCTGGGAGGCGGTCTACTTCCAGCACGACCTCGGCCGGCTGACCGCCCTCGCGGACGCCGCGGCCGCCGTGGGCGCGGAGCGGTTCGTGCTCGACGACGGCTGGTTCGGTGACCGGCGCGACGACACCCGAGCCCTGGGCGACTGGTACGTGTCGGCGGACGTGTGGCCGCAGGGCCTGCACCCGCTGGTCGAGCACGTCACCGGGCTCGGGCTCCAGTTCGGCCTCTGGGTGGAGCCCGAGATGGTCAACCGCGACTCCGACCTGGCCCGCGCGCACCCCGACTGGATGCTGCAGGTGCCGTCGCGGCTGCCTAGGGAGGCGCGGCACCAGCAGGTGCTCGACCTGGCCGTCCCCGAGGCCTTCGTGCACATCCTCGAGCGGCTCGACGCACTGCTCACCGAGTACCCGATCGGGTACCTCAAGTGGGACCACAACCGCGACCTGGTCGACGCCGGCCACGGGGGAGCCCCGGGTGTGCACGGGCAGACCGTGGCGATCTACCGGCTGCTCGACGAGCTGCGGGCGCTGCACCCGGGTGTCGAGATCGAGTCCTGCTCGTCCGGCGGCGCGCGGGTGGACCTCGAGATCCTCCAGCGGACCGACCGCGTCTGGGCCAGCGACTGCATCGACGCGCTCGAGCGGCAGCAGATCCAGCGCTGGACCAACCTGCTGATCCCGCTGGAGCTGATCGGCGCGCACATCGGGTCGGGCCACGCGCACAGCACCGGCCGGCGCCACGAGCTGCCGTTCCGGGCGGCGACGGCGCTGTTCGGGCACCTCGGGATCGAGTGGGACCTGAAGGAGGCCGACGACGCCGAGCGCGCCGACCTGGCGTCGTGGATCGCGCTCTACAAGGACGTGCGTCAGCTGCTGCACTCGGGGACGTCCGTGCACGCGGACGTCGTCGACCCGGTGCTGGCGGTGCACGGGGTGGTCGCGCAGGACCGCGCGGACGCGCTGTACGCGGTCGCCATGACGGGTCGGTCGACGAACACCGCCCTGGCGCGCGTGACGCTCCCTGGCCTCGACGCGGACGCGCTGTACGACGTGCGCCCGCAGGCGCCGGGTGACGCGGTCGACCACGCGCCTGCGTGGTGGACCCCCGAGGGCGTGCGGCTGCCCGGGCGGTTGCTGTCCGGGGTGGGCCTCGAGGCGCCCCTCCAGCTGCCGGAGCGCATCGCGCTCGTGCGGGCGACGCGCGTGTGACGCGCGACGGGGCGGCCGGGACCGGCCGCCCCGTCGGCTACTTCGTCGCGCCCGAGGTGAACCCGTTGTAGATGTACCGCTGGAGGAACAGGAAGAGCAGCAGGATCGGGATGATCGTGATGACCACGCACGCGCAGATGGCTTCCCACTGCGAGCCGTACGGCCCCTTGAACGCGAAGAGGGCTGTGGAGACCGGGAGCGTGTCCGGGTCGTTCAGGTAGAGGTACGGCAGGTAGAACTCGTTGTAGATGCCGATGCCCTTGATGATCACCACGGTGGCGATCGCCGGCTTGAGGTTGGGCAGGATGATCTGGAAGAAGATCCGCAGGTGGCCGGCGCCCTCGATCATCGCGGCCTCGTCCAGCGAGCGCGGGATGCTGCGCATGAACTGCACGAAGATGTAGATCGAGACGATGTCCGTCCCCATGAAGAGCAGGATCAGCGCCCAGCGCGACCCGTAGAGCCCCAGGCCGTTGATGATCTGGAACGTGGCCACCTGCGTGGTGACGCCGGGGACCAGGGTGGCCAGCAGGAACAGGACGAGGACCGTGCTGCGGCCCCGGAACCGGAACCGGTCGAGCGCGTACGCCGTCCCGGCGCCGATGAAGATGGTGCCGATGATGGCGGCGACGAAGATCAGCGCCGTGTTGAAGAACGCCAGCGCCATGCCGCCCCGCGTGAACGCGAGCGCGTAGTTGTCGAAGTTGAGCCAGTTCTCGGGCGGCTGGAACGGGTTGGTCGAGAGGAACTCCTGGTTCGTCTTGAACGACCCGAACAGGATCAGCCCGAGCGGCAGGAGCGTGGCGATCGAGGCGATGACGAGCGTGACGTACTTGGTCGTCCCGGCGGCGAAGGTCTTCACGTGAGGTCCACCTCCTCCTCGGGGACGAGCTTGCGCTGGAGCCAGGTGACCAGCAGGACGAACAGCAGCAGCACGACGGCCATCGCGGACGCGAGCCCGACCATGTTGCGCTGGAACGCCATCCACACGGTCCGGATGACGAACGTCTCCGTCCCGTTGGCGCCGTTGGTCATGACGAACGGGATCTCGAAGACCGACAGCGAGCCGGAGATGCCGAGGATGAAGGCCAGGCCGACGATGGGCCGGATCGACGGCAGGATGATCGACCAGAACTCGTGCCAGCGGTTGGCGCCGTCGAGGGCGGCCGCCTCGTAGATCTCCGAGTTGATGGACTGGATCGCGCCCAGGAACATCACGAACGTCAGACCCGTGTACCGCCAGACGGAGACGGCGGCGAGCGAGTAGTTGGCGACGTCCGGGTCACCCGTCCACTGGTGGACGAGGCTCTCGAGGCCGGTGTTCAGCAGCACCGTGTCGAGGCCGCCGCCCGGCTTGAGGAAGTTGAGGAAGATCAGGCCGATGGCGACGCCGTTGATGAGGTACGGGAAGAACAGGATGCCCTTCCACATGTTCTTGAAGCGGACCTTGAACGACAGGATCGTCGCGAAGTAGAGCGCGAGCGCCATCTGCACGAGCGAGCCCACGATGTAGAACAGCGAGACGTAGAAGACCCGCAGGTTGTCCGGGTCGGTGAAGACCTCCACGTAGTTGTCGAGGCCGATGAAGTTCTTGGTCTTGTCCAGCCCGTCCCAGTCGGTGACCGAGTACCAGAACATGTTGACCACGGGCGTGTAGGTCAGGAGCAGCAGCAGCCCGATCGGGACGAGCAGGAACAGGTAGGGCGTGAGCCGGCGGTACCACGCGGAGCGGGAGCCCGCCCCACCCGGAACCTTCCGGGTGGGGCGGGCCAGGTCAGGCTCCGCCGCGTTCGCGGCGACCTGGCCGGTGACGCTGGAGGATGCGGTGGTCATGGTGTCCTCAGGCGCCGGCGTCGGCGCGCCCCTCGGCCCACTTGGCGTTCAGGTCGTCGAAGATCTGCTCCTTGGTGCGGGCGCCGGAGCGGGCGTCGTCGATGATCCCGAGGCGGTACTTGGGGTCGGTGGTCACGATGCCCGACGCGGTGTCGATGTCCGCGAACAGCGACTCCTTGCCCTCGGGGGCGGGGTTCATCGTGATGAGCTCGACCTCGGCCATGAAGCTCTCGAGCGCGGCCGGGACGGCACCGTCGATCATCGGGGAGAGGCCGACCTGCGCCTCGGAGAAGCCCGAGTCGTGGTTGAACCAGTCGATCCACGCACGCGCGGTCGCCTTGTTCTTCGAGTTCACGTTGATGCCCAGGTTGTAGTCGCCGCCGGCCACGGTGTGGAACTTGCCGTCGACCTGCGCCGGGGTGGGCATGTAGGCGATGTCCTCCGGGTCCGCGCCCGCGGCCTCGGCGGCCGCAGCCATCTGCGGGATTGCCCAGGAGCCCAGCACCATCGTCGCGATCTCACCGACGCCGATCATGCGCTTGGAGCCCTCCCAGTCCGTGGTGGTCGGGTCGGCCTCCGTGAGGCCCTGCGCGACGGCGTCGTAGATCGTGCCGTCGATGACGCCCGAGTCCGACTCGTCGGTCCACGGCGTGTCCGTCTGCGTCATCTCGTTGACGTAGTCCGGGTTCGCCGTGACGGCCCCGCGCCAGCCCTCCCACTGCGAGAGTGCCCAGGAGTCCTTGTAGTTGGTGTACAGCGGGGCGACCGCAGTGCCCTTGTCCTTGATGGCCTGGAGGTCGTCGAGGAACTCCTGCGGGGTGGTCGGGAACTCGGTGATCCCGGCCTCCTCCCACACGCGCTTGTTGTAGAGGACGCCCTGGACGTTGCCGACGACGGGGATGCCGTAGGACTTGCCCTCGAACGACTTGTCGTTGAGCCAGCGGTACTCCTTCTCCATCTCGGCCTGGTCGCCGAGCGGCTCGAAGAAGTCGGGCAGCTGGTCCGGCGTGACCGAACCGGGGATGGCCAGGACGTCGCCGTAGTCGTCGGTGTTCATCCGGGTCTTGACGGTGCCCTCGTAGTCCTTGACGCCCTCGACCTTGACGTCGGTGACCTCCGGGAACTTGGCCTTGAACTGCTCGACGTACTCGTCGAACGTGCCGTCCTCGACGAGGTCGGTACGCCACGTCAGCACGGTGAGCGCCCCCGAGGGGGTGCCGTCGTCGTTGCCCTCGTCGTCGCCGCTCCCGCCGCCGGAACAGGCGGCCGTGAGGGCAAGGATCGAGCTGGCGGCCGCCATCGCCATGAGGCGTGTGCGTCGCTTCTGAGGGAACATCGTTGATCCTCTCGTCGTGCCGGCACCTCCGCGTGCCGACCGGGGTCTGATGAGGCAGAGCGGCCCGGGGGTCGAGCCGCTGTGCTCCGTGTGGCATTCTTAGGCAAGTGAACAAAGTAAGTCAACGGGCGTGTCGTGGGCACGGTCGTCCGTTCCCGGATCGTTATGGTGTGCGACGAGGGGGACACCCCACGGAGGAGGACGGGTGAGCGGCTCCCAGCCGGGTCTCGGCGCCGCGCACGCGAGCAGCCGGTCGGCGATCCTCGACCTCATCCGGGCCGCCGGCACGATCAGCCGCGTGGAGCTCACGCGCGCGACCGGCCTCACCGCCGCCACCATCTCCACCGTCGTCCGGCGGCTGATCGACGACGGCCTCGTGCTGGAGGTCGGCCGCGCCGAGTCCACCGGCGGCAAGCCCCGCATGCTCCTCCAGCTGGACCCGTCGGCGCGGTACGCGATCGGGGTGCACCTGGACCACGCCGGCATCACCTACGTCATCGCCAACCTCGGCGGCGCGATCGTCGCCCGCTGGCGCCGGCCGGGTGCAGGTTCGGACGACCCGCGCGAGGTGGTCGCCCGCATCGCCGCGGAGATCCGCACCACGGTGACGCGCGTGGGCGTCGACCCGGCGCGCATCCTCGGGCTGGGCGTCGTCTCGCCCGGTCCCATCTCCGCGTCGACCGGCATGACCCTCACCCCGCCCGTGATGCAGCGCTGGACCGAGTTCCCGCTGGGCGCCGCGCTCGAGGAGGCCGTCGGCCTGCCCGTGCTGCTGGACAACGACGCCACCGCCGCGGCGATCGGCGAGTACTGGTCGGGCGGCATCTCGACCGGGTCGGCGTTCGCCGCGCTCTACATGGGCACCGGGATCGGCGCGGGGATCCTCGTCGACGGCACGGTGTACCGCGGCTCCAGCTCGAACGCCGGGGAGGTCGGGCACATCTGCGTCGACCTCGACGGTCCCGAGTGCTGGTGCGGCAACCGCGGGTGCGTCGAGGCGCTGGCCGGGCCCGCCGCCGTGGTCGCTGCGGCGCGGGACGCGGGGATCGAGCTGGCGGGCCGGAACGTCGCGGAGAACTTCGGCTCGCTCGCGCGCGCCGCCAGCCGCGGTGAGGCGCTGCCGATGGAGCTGCTCCAGCGGTCGGCGCGGTACCTCGGGGTCGCCGCGCAGACCCTGGCCAACGTGCTCGACCTCGAGCTGGTCATCCTCACCGGGCCGGCGTTCGCGCTCGCGGGCTCGCTCTACCTGCCCGAGATCGAGCGTCGGCTGGGCCAGTCGTTCTTCGCCCGCGGCAGCCACCCCGTGCGGGTGATCATCTCCTCCAACGCCCCCGAGGCCGCCGCGGTCGGCGCGGCGGCGCTGGTGCTCCAGAGCGAGCTGGCGCCGCGGCAGGCGGGCGTGCGGATGCCGCTGGAGCTCCCGCTCGAGGTCACCGCGGGCTGATCAGCCGGTCAGGCGCTCCAGCCCCGCGAGGGGGATGGGCAGCCACGACGGGCGGTTGCGGGACTCGTACACCGCTTCGTAGAGCGTCTTGTCGAGCTCCAGCGACCGCAGGAGCGTCTGGTCCCCGCCCCCGTACCCGCGCAGCAGGCCGGCGCGGGCGTCGGCCGTCCACGCCGTTGCGTCGGCGCCTGTGAGCCCGCCGACGGCCGCGGCGTAGTCGATCGACCGCAGCAGCCCGGCGACGTCCCGCAGGGCCAGGTCCGGCCGGGTGCGCTGGGCGAGCGGGGCGAGGGGCTCGCCCTCGAAGTCCATGATGAACCAGGTGTCGTGCGACCGGAGCACCTGCCCGAGGTGCAGGTCACCGTGCACGCGCTGGCGCGGCGGTGCCGACGCCAGCGCCCGGACCTCGGCGACGACGGCCGCGACCCCGTCGGCGAACCGCGCCAGCACCGGGACCGCGGACAGCGCCCAGGAGAAGCGGGCCGCGACCGCGCGGGCGACCTCCTCGGGGCCGTCGTCGGACGGGGCGACCCCGTACGCCTCGACCAGGGCGACGTGCATGGTGGCGGTGATCGCGCCCAGCTCGGCGGCCAGCGGTGCGAACGTCTCGGCGCGGCCCGCGTACGCGCAGGCCAGCTCGAAGCCGTCCTCGGCGGCGTCGACGAACGCGGCGAGCACCCCGAGGTAGCCGGTCACCGGGTCGCCGTCGTGACCCGGCCACTCCGCCCGCAGCCACGCCAGCGGCGCCGGCACGTTCGCCCAGCCGACGTCCACCAGGTGCCGGGGCACGTCGACGTCGGGGTTCTCGCCCGGGGCGATGGCGCGCAGCACCTTGAGGATGCCCGGCCGGGCGCCCGGCAGGATCACCGAGGTGTTGGACTGCTCGCCGGAGACGACCCGGGCCGCGGACACGTCGACCTCGGCGCCCGGACCGTCCGCGGCCGCGAGCCACGCGCGCAGGAACGCCGGGTGGTGGGCGCCGTCCAGCACCGTCCGCCCGTCGAGGGTGCCGAGGGCCTCGGGGGAAGGCTCGTCGGTGAGGACCAGCGGCACCTGGAGGACGACGTCGATGGAGCCCGCGCGGGCACGGACCAGCAGGATCGTGACGTCCGGCGCGAGCGCGAACGACGCGACTGGCGACAGCTCCGCGGCCTGACCCTTGGCGGGGAACCAGCGGCGCCTGGGCAGCCAGTCCCGCAGCACGTCGAGCAGGCGTGCGTCGTCGGGGGAGGTGCGGGCGCTCAGGCTCACGGGGCGGTCAGCTCCAGCCAGTAGAAGTCGCGCGACCCGAGCGTGAAGGAGGCGGTGCCGTCGGGCCGGATCGAGGCGAACGGAGCCCCGCCGAAGACGTCGTGCACGGACCAGCCCGCGCGGTCCTTCAGGGTCACCGTGGCCGCACGGGCGGTCGACGCCAGGTTGGCCACCACCAGGATCGTCTCGTCGGCGGTCCGCCGGCAGAACGCCAGCACGGAGTCGTTGTCGCAGGCCAGCACCTCGAAGTCGCCGGCGCCCAGGGCCGGGTGCTGGCGCCGGACGGTGAGCATGCCGTGCACCCAGTGCAGCAGCGAGGTGGGCTGCGCCAGCTGGGCCTCGACGTTGGTGTGGCTGAAGTGGTGCACCAGCGACTGGACGAGCGGCAGGTAGAGCTTGCCGGGGTCCGCCGTGGAGAAGCCGGCGTTGCGGTCGGGAGTCCACTGCATGGGCGTGCGCACCGAGTCGCGGTCGGGCAGCCAGATGTTGTCGCCCATGCCGATCTCGTCGCCGTAGTACAGGCACGGGCTGCCGGGCAGGGACAGGAGCAGCGCGTGCGCTAGCTCGATCTCCTTGCGGGAGTTGTCCAGCAGCGGGGCCAGCCGGCGCCGGATCCCGACGTTCGCGCGCATCCGGGAGTCCGGCGCGTACCAGCCGTACATCGACGCGCGCTCCTCGGTGGAGACCATCTCGAGGGTGAGCTCGTCGTGGTTGCGCAGGAAGGTGCTCCACTGGGCGCCGTTGTTCGGGATCGGAGGCGTGTCGGCCAGGATGTCGATGATCTGCGTCGCCCGCTGGTCGCGGATCGAGTAGTAGATCCGGGGCATCACCGGGAAGTGGAAGCACATGTGGCACTCCGGCTCCTCCTCGGTGCCGAAGTAGTGCACGACGTCCTCGGGCCACTGGTTGGCCTCGGCGAGCATGATCCGACCCGGGAACTCCTCGTCGATCATCGCCCGGACCTTGCGCAGGAACGCGTGCGTCTCCGGGAGGTTCTCGCAGTTGGTGCCCTCGGCCTCGAACAGGTACGGCACCGCGTCCAGCCGGAAGCCGTCCACACCGATGCCCAGCCAGTACCGGCCGACGTCCATCATCGCCTCGACCACCCGAGGGTTCTCGAAGTTCAGGTCCGGCTGGTGGCCGAAGAACCGGTGCCAGAAGAACTGCCGCCGCACGGGGTCGAACGTCCAGTTGGACGTCTCCGTGTCGACGAAGATGATGCGCGCGTCCGGGTACTTGGTGTTGTCGTCGCTCCACACGTAGAAGTCGCCGTACGGCCCGTCGGGGTCGGAGCGGGAGGCCTGGAACCACGGGTGCTGGTCGCTGGTGTGGTTCATCACCAGGTCGACGACGATGCGCATGCCGCGGGCGTGCACCTGCTCGATGAGCTCGGTGAAGTCCGCCATGGTCCCGTACTGGCCGGCGATCGCGGTGTAGTCGGCCACGTCGTAGCCGCCGTCGCGCAACGGGCTCGGGTAGAACGGCGGCAGCCAGAGGCAGTCGATGCCGAGCCACTGGAGATAGTCCAGCCGGTCGATGAGCCCGCGCAGGTCGCCGCTGCCCTGACCCGACGAGTCGGAGAACGTGCGGAGCATGACCTCGTAGAACACCGCGGTCCGGTACCACTCGCGGTCCTCCGTGAGGCCGCCCGTGACCTCGACGGGGTGCGGCATCGCGGGCTGGCGACGGGCGGGCAGTGCGATCTGGGCGGTGGTGGGCGCGGGCTCGCGGGCGTGCCGGCCCGCGGGGGTCTCGGTCACGGCGCCACCAGGTTCACCACGTGGGCCGCCCGGATCATCGGGTCGAGCCGGATGAACACCGACGAGCCCCACTCGTACGCCTCGTCGGAGAGCACGTCGTGCGCGACCACGGGCCGGTTCGGGTCGAGCCCGTACGCGTGCAGGTCGAGCTGCACCGTGCCCTCCCGGGCGTTCCACGGGTCGAGGTTGACGATGACGACGATCGTGTCCGCCCGGCCGGTCGGCGAGTGCTCGGCGTCGAGGTGCTTGGAGAAGGCGACGAGGGCGTCGTCGGACGTCGGGAGCACCCGCAGGTTCCGCAGCTGCTGCAGGGCGGGGTGGGTGTGCCGCAGCTCGTTCAGGCGGCCCAGGAGCAGGTTGATGCCGATGGCGTCGGCCTTCGACCAGTCACGCGGCTTGAACTCGTACTTCTCGTTGTCGATCTGCTCGTCGACCCCGGGCCGCGGCACGTCCTCCACCAGCTCGTAGCCGGCGTAGATGCCCCACGTCGGCGCGCCCAGGGCGGCCAGCACGGCCCGGACGGCGAACCCGCGCACGCCCGTGGCCTGGAGGTACGGCGGCAGGATGTCGTGCGTAGTCGGCCAGAAGCTGGGCCGCATCCACGCGCCCTGCTCGCCCGAGACCTCCGCCAGGTACTCGGTGATCTCGTCCTTCGTGTTCCGCCAGGTGAAGTACGTGTACGACTGGTGGAACCCGATCTTGGCGAGCGTCTGCATCATGGCCGGCCGCGTGAACGCCTCGGACAGGAAGATGACCTCGGGGTGGTCGGCCCGCACGGACTGGAGGATCCGCGCCCAGAAGTCGAGCGGCTTGGTGTGCGGGTTGTCGACGCGGAACAGCGTGACGCCGTGGTCGATCCAGACCTGGAGGACCCGGCGGATCTCGGTGTAGATGCCCTCGGGGTCGTTGTCGAAGTTCAGGGGGTAGATGTCCTGGTACTTCTTCGGGGGGTTCTCCGCGTACGCGATCGTGCCGTCGGCGCGCGTGGTGAACCACTCCGGGTGCGCGGTCACCCACGGGTGGTCGGGGGAGCACTGGAGCGCGATGTCCAGCGCCACCTCCATCCCGAGGCCGCGGGCGGTGGCGACGAAGTCGTCGAAGTCGTCGAAGGTGCCGAGCGAGGGCTCGATGGCGTCGTGCCCGCCGGCGGGGGAGCCGATGGCGTACGGCGAGCCCGGGTCGCCCAGGTCGGCGAACAGCGAGTTGTTGGGGCCCTTGCGGTACGTCGCGCCGATCGGGTGCACGGGCGTCAGGTAGACCACGTCGAAGCCCATCCCGGCGATGCGCGGCAGGTCGAGGGCGGCGGTGCGCAGGGTCCCGGAGTGCCACTGGCCGATCTCCGGGTCGTATTGGGCGCCCTGCGAGCGGGGGAAGAGCTCGTACCAGGACCCGGCGAGGGCGAGCGGGCGGTCGACCGTCAGCGGGTACGCGGCCGACCGGGTGACGGAGTCCCGCAGCGGGTGGGCGGCCAGGGCCGCGTGCACCTGCGCCGACAGCCCGGCCGAGAGGCGCTCGCGCGGGGCGTCGCGGACGTCGCGCAGCCCCATCACCGCGTCGGTGAGCGCGCGGGCCGCCGCGCGGGGCATCGCGTCCGCCCCGGTGCGGGCCGCGGCGCGCTCGAGCAGCAGCGCGCCCTCGGCGAGCATCAGCTCGACGTCCACCCCGGCCTCGACCTTGATCGTCGCGTCGTGCACCCAGGTGCCGTACGGGTCCGACCAGCCCTCGACGCGGAACGTCCAGTCGCCGGTGCTCGTCGGGACGAGGCGGGCCTCGAACCGGTCCAGGCCGGGCGCGATGTCGACCATCCGCGCGCTCGCGCGGTCGACTCCGGTGGGATCGGTGAGCACCGCCGTGGCGCCCACGGCGTCGTGCCCCTCGCGGAACACGGTCGCCCGCACCGGGACTGCTTCACCGACGACGGCCTTGGCCGGGAACCGTCCGGCTTCCGCCACAGGAGAGACATCGACGACGGGGATGCGGCCGACGGAGGTGCCCAAGGGCACGGGGCTGATCGTCACACTGCCGAACCTATCCGTTGGTCCTGGTAGCAGGCATCCGGAGCGCCGGTCAGGCGCCGAGCGCCCTGCCCACCGTGCGACCCGTGAACAGGCAGCCGCCGAGGAAGGTCCCCTCCAGCGCGCGGTGCCCGTGCACGCCACCGCCGCCGAACCCCGCGGCCTCGCCGGCCGCCCACAGCCCCGGCAGAACCTCGCCGTCGGGGCGCAGGACGCGGCCCTCGAGGTCGGTGTGCAGGCCGCCGAGGGTCTTGCGGGTGAGCACCGAGAGCCGCACGGCGAGCAGCGGTCCGTGCTGCGGGTCGAGCAGCCGGTGCGGCTTGGCCACCCGGATGACCTTGTCGACGACGTACCGCCGGGCCATCGCGGTGGCCACCACCTGGGCGTCCTTGCCCAGGCCGGTCTCCACCTGCCGGTCCCGGGCGACGATCGTCCGCTCCAGGGCGGCGGCGTCGATCCGGTCGGTACCGGACAGTGCGTTCATCTTGGCCGCCAGCTCGGCGGGCGTGTCCGCCCAGAGGAACTCGTCGGAGTTCTCCGCGAACGCCTCGACCGGCCCGACCGCGCCCGGCCTGACGCGCTCCAGCAGCAGCCTGACGTCCTTGCCGGTCAGGTCCGGGTTCTGCTCCGAGCCGGAGAGCGCGAACTCCGAGCCGAGGATCGTCTTGTCCAGCACGAACCACGAGTGGTCGTCGCCGCGCTCGGTGACGTGCTGCAGCGCGCCGAGCGAGTCGAAGCCGGGGAACAGCGGTGCGGGCAGCCGGTGCCCGTCGGCGTCGAGCCACAGGCTGCTCGGTCCGGCGAGGATCCGGATGCCGTGCCGCGACCACACCGGCGAGTGGTTGGTGATGCCCTCGGGGTAGTGCCACATGCGGTCCTCGTGCACGACGGCCGCACCGGACGCCTTGGCGGCGGCGATGCCGGAGCCGTCCACGTGGTCCGGAACCCCGGCGAGCATCCGCGCGGGCAGCCGGCCGGCCGACGCCGGCCACGTCGAGCGGACCAGGTCGTGGTTGGCGCCGATTCCCCCGGTGGCGACGACGACCGCGCTCGCGGAGATCTCGAACGGTGTCGCGACCTCGCGGGAGCTGGGCACGGCGCGCGCCACGGTGTCCGCCACGAGCACGTCGCCCCGCACGCCGGTGACCCGACCGTCCGTCGTCACCAGGTCGGTCACCCTGTGCCGGAACCGCACGTCCACCAGGCCGTCGCGGCGGGCGTCGAGCAGCGCGCGGACGAACGGCTCGAGGATGCCCGGACCGGTGCCCCACGTGACGTGGAACCGCGGGACCGAGTTGCCGTGGCCGTCGGCCAGGTACCCGCCGCGCTCGGTCCACTGCACCAGCGGGAACCAGCGCACGCCCATGCCGTGCAGCCACGACCGCAGGTCACCGGCGGCGAAGTCGACGAAGCCCTCGGCCCACGCGCGGCCCCACCGGTCGGAGCCGTCGTCCGCGAAGGCCGCCGAGCCGAGCCAGTCGGCGAGCGCCAGGTCCGCGGAGTCCTTGACGCCGAGGCGGCGCTGCTCGGGGGTGTCGACGAGGAACAGGCCCCCGAACGACCAGAACGCCTGGCCGCCCAGGCTCGCGGCAGGTTCCGCGTCCAGCAGGGTGACCCGGCGACCGGCGGCGACCAGCTCGGCGGTGGCGACGAGCCCGGCCAGGCCCGCGCCGACGACCACGACATCGGAGTGCGTCATGGTGGGCAACTCTACGATCCGTCCCGTGACCTATGTGCTGAGCGACGACGTCGACCGCGTGGACCGGGAGGCGGTCTGGCGCCTGCTGTCCACCGAGGCCTACTGGGGCCGGTGGCGCAGCCGCGACGACGTGGAGCGCCAGGTCGACGGTGCGTGGCGGGTGGTCGGCGCGTACGTCGAGTCCACCGGCGAGCTCGTCGGGTTCGCCCGCGCGGTGTCCGACGCCGTCGCGTTCGCCTACCTCGCGGACGTCATCGTCGACCCCGCGCACCGGGGAGCCGGGCTCGGCCGCCGGATCGTCGAGACCATGATCGACGAGGGTCCCGGTGCGGACTTCCGCTGGACCCTGTTCACCGGCGACGCACACGGCCTGTACCGGCGGTACGGCTTCACCGCGCCGGACGAGACCGCGATGGTCCGCCCGGGCCGTCAGGGCTGAACGAGCACGTACACCCGCAGGCTGAGCGCCTCGACGACCGTGGCCTCGCCGGGCTCCGCGTGCAGGCTGCCCTCGATGGCCGCCGCACGCTCCTCCGCGGGGTTCTCCCAGACCGAGTCCCACGCCAGGCGCCAGCGGCCGCCGTGGTCGTCGGCCAGGATCAGGTGCACGGCGTCGAGCGACCCGTTGATCACCAGCAGCACGGTGTCCCGCTCGGGCAGCGGCGCGGTGCGCACCATCTGGAGCGTGCGGATGGAGGGGTCGTGCCAGCGGTCGTGGTCGAACGGCAGGCCGAACGAGTCGAACCACGCGAGGTCGGGGCGGCGTCCCGGCACCGCCGGGCGACCCGAGTAGAACTCCTCGGTGCGCAGGGCCGGGTGCTCGCGGCGCAGCAGGAGCAGCCAGCGCGCGGTGGCCAGCATGTCCTTGCGCCACGGGCTCAGGTCCCAGTGCACCCAGGAGATCTCGGTGTCCTGGCAGTAGGCGTTGTTGTTGCCCTGCTGCGAGCGGCCCATCTCGTCGCCGGCGGTGATCATCGGCGTGCCCGCCGCGAGCACGAGCGTGGCGAACAGGTTGCGGATCGAGCGCCGCCGCAGGGGCACGATGTCGACCGCGGGAGAGTCCGGCCCCACGTGGCCCTCGATGCCGTGGTTCCAGGAGCGGTTGTCGTCGCTGCCGTCCCGGTTCTGCTCGCCGTTGGCCGCGTTGTGCTTGTGGTCGTAGGCCACCAGGTCGGCGAGCGTGAAGCCGTCGTGGGCGGTGATGTAGTTGACCGACGCGCCGGGCCCCCGCACCAGCGGGGGGTCGCTGTGGCCGAACAGGTCCACGGACCCCGACAGGCGGGTGGCCAGGTCGCGGACGCGGTGCCCGGGCAGACCGTGCGCGGCGCGGCCGGGGTCGGCCAGCCAGAACGACCGGGCGGCGTTGCGGAAGCGGTCGTTCCACTCCGCGAACGGGAGGGGGAACTGACCCGTGCGCCACCCGCCGGGTCCGACGTCCCAGGGCTCCGCGATCAGCTTGAGCCCGTGCAGGGACGGCTCGGTGGCCATCGCGACGAGCGCGGCGTGGTCGGGCGAGAAGCCGGACGGGTCGCGGCCGAGCGTCACGGCCAGGTCGAACCTGAACCCGTCCACGCCGACGACGTCCGCCCAGTACCGCAGCGAGTCCATCGTCATGCGGACCACCTCGGACCGGCGGAAGTCGAGGGAGTTCCCCGTGCCGGTGACGTCCGCGAGCGCGGCGGGCGCCCCGCCGTCGTGCGCGTAGTACGTGGCGTTGTCGAGACCGCGCCACGACAGGTGCTGGCCGGGCAGGCCGCCCTCGCAGGTGTGGTTGTAGACGACGTCGAGCAGCACCTCCAGACCCGCCTCGTGCAGCGCGTGCACCGCGCCGCGCAGCTCGGCGAGCACGGCCGCCGGGCCGGCAGCCTGCGCGGCGGCCGTCGCGAAGGCCGGGTGCGGGGCGAAGAAGCCGAGCGTGCTGTAGCCCCAGTAGTTGGTCAGGCCCTTCTCGATCAGGTGCGGCTCGGAGGAGAACGCGTGCACCGGGAGCAGCTCGATCGCGGTGACCCCGAGGCCGAGCAGGTGGTCGACGACCGCCGGGTGCGCCAGGCCCGCGTAGGTGCCGCGCAGCTCCTCGGGCATCCGGTCGTCCAGCAGGGTCAGCCCGCGGACGTGGGCCTCGTAGACCACGGTGTGCGACCACGGGGTCCACGGGCGGTTGGTCGTCGGGTCCGGGCCTGGCAGGTCACGCGTGTCGACGACCACCGAGTACGGCACGTGGCCGACCGAGTCGCGGGGGTCCGCCGGGCCGTACGGGTCGCCCGCCAGGTCGGGGCCGACGACGTGGCCGTACGTCTGCGGCGTGTGCGCGACCTCGCCCAAGAGCCCGCGGGCGTAGGGGTCGACCAGCAGCTTGGCCGGGTTGTAGCGCAGCCCCGCGGCGGGCTCCCACGGTCCGTGCGCGCGGAACCCGTACCGCTGACCGGCGCGGACGCCGGGGACCGAGGCGCTGAACACGCCGTGCACCGGACCGTCGAGGGGGACGCGTCGCTCCGCCGGACCGTCGAAGAGGCAGAGCTCGACGCCCGTGGCGTGAGCCGCGTAGACGGCGACGTCGATGCCCTCGTCGGTGGCGTGCACACCGAGGCGGGGCGCTCGGCGGCGCGGGGAGGGCGGGGTCACCCGGACATTGTGCGGGACACAACCCCACACGTGTCGGGTGTCTTCGCCCCTGGACGCGGTGTCCGTGGTCACGTGGGCGGACGGTAACGTTCCGCGGGTGAGGATCGTCGTCTGCGTGAAGCATGTCCCTGACATCCAGTCCGAGCGGGCCCTGGGCCCCGACGGTCGCGTGGTCCGCGACGGCGGGGACGGCACGATCAACGAGCTGGACGAGAACGCCGTCGAGGCGGCGCTCGCCCTGGTAGAGGCGTCGGACGGTTCGGTGGTGGCGCTGACCGTGGGTCCGGCCGACGCCGCCGACGCGGTCCGCCGCGGCCTCCAGCTGGGTGCCGACGAGGCGGTCCACGTGGTCGACGACGCGATCGCCGGCTCGGACGTCATCGGCACCGCCCGCGTGCTCGCCGCTGCGATCCGGCACCTGGACGCCCAGGAGCACGTCGACCTGGTGATCACCGGCATGGCCGGCCTGGACGGGCTGACCTCCCTGCTGCCGACGGCGCTCGCCGAGCTGCTCGACCTGCCCGCCCTCCCGCTCGCCGCGGAGCTGACCGTCGACGAGGGCACCGTCCGCGTCCGGCGCAACCTCGACCACGCGTCCGAGGTGCTCGAGGCCACCCTCCCGGCGCTCGTGTCCGTGACGGACCAGGCCAACGAGCCGCGCTACCCCAACTTCAAGGGCATCATGGCGGCCCGCAAGAAGCCGATCACCACCCTGACGCTGGCGGACCTGGAGGTCGACGCGTCCCGCGTCGGCGCCCTGGGTGCCCGCACCGAGGTGCTCGAGGCCGCCGCTCGCCCGCCCCGCGACAACCGCGTGCTGGTCCAGGACACGGGCGACGCCGGGGTCCGGCTCGCGGCGTACCTCGTCGACAACCAGCTCGTCTGACCAGGCTCGAAGAAGAACAGAGGACCGCCGCTGTGACCGCACCCGTGCTCGTGCTCGTCGACCACACCGAGGCCGGGGCCGTCCGCGCCCCCGTGCGCGAGCTGCTCACGCTCGCGCGCGGACTGGCCGGCGACGCCGGCGTGCACGCCGCCTGGGCCGTCGACGGCGCGGAGCCGTCCGCCGAGGTGGTCGCCGAGCTCGGCGCACTCGGGGCGACGCACGTGCACCGGGTGGTCGCCGACGCGGACCTGCACCTGTCGGCGGTGCTGGCCGAAGCGCTCGCGTCGCTGCTCGACGCGACCGGCGCCGGGCTTCTTCTGCTCGTCTCGTCGTTCGAGAACAAGGAGGCAGCCGCGCGCCTCGCCGTGAGCACCGGGGCGGGCGTCGTCACCGACGCGGACGGCCTCGCGCTCGTCGACGGCCGGTACGTGGCCTCCAAGACGGTCTTCGCCGGCACCTGGACCACGACGTGCGCGGTCACGGCGCCGCTGGCCATCGTCGCCCTGAAGCCCAACTCCGTGCAGCCGTCGCAGGCCGAGGGCGCCTCGTCGCCGCAGATCGGCGAGCACGCGGTCGCCGTGAGCGACAAGGCGCGGCGCGTGACGCTGGTCGAGCGCACCGAGCGCCCCGCGAGCGGGCGGCCGGACCTCGGCAGCGCGAGCATCGTGGTGGCCGGCGGCCGCGGCACCGAGGGCGACTTCTCGGTGGTCGAGGAGCTGGCCGACGTGCTCGGCGGCGCGGTCGGCGCCACGCGCGTGGCCACGGACGAGGGCTGGATCGGGCACGACGCGCAGATCGGCCAGACCGGCGTGACCATCGCGCCCCGCGTGTACATCGGGGTCGGCGTCTCCGGCGCCGTGCACCACCGCGGCGGCATGCAGGCGTCCGGCACCATCGTCGCCATCAACTCCGACCCCGACGCGCCGATCTTCGAGATCGCGGACTTCGGCGTCGTCGGCGACCTGTTCACGGTCGTTCCGCAGGCCGCCGCGGAGATCCGCCGCCTCAAGGGCTGATCAGCCCTGGGCGTGGGTACGGTGCCCTCATGTCCCGGCGCGCGCAGATGCTGGCGGTCGAGCTCGTCGAGCACGACGGGCTCGAGGACGTGCCGTCGACACCCCCGGCCGTCCGGTGGCGGCCGTCGTGGCGGTGGGTCGCCGTGCCCGTCGCCCTCGTGCTGGCGCTGGCCGGGGCGCAGGCCGTCACCGACGCGCGCGAGCGGGCGCGTCTCGCGGAGCTGGCCGCCGTGCCCGGCGTCGTCCGACCCGTGGACCGGGACCTGCGCGTGCTGTGGATCCCGCAGGACGGGACCGACTCGGTGCTGTGGTCGGGGATCGAGGCGGCCGGTGCGATGGTCGGTCTCGCACACGCCCCCGACGGGTCGCAGGCGGTCGTCGCGGTCGACCCACTGACCGGCGACCGGCGGTGGACCACGCCGGTGGCCCCCGCGACGCCGGTCGACCCGGCGGGTGGCGGCGGGAGCGGGGTCGGTGGCTGCGTCGCGGTCCCGGAGGTGCCCCGTCGTGTGCTCTGCCTGGTCAGCGACACGTACCTGGAGTACGGCGAGCTGTCCGTCCGGACGGTCGTCGGCACGCTCAGCCGGCTCGTCCTGGTCGACACCGGCGACGGGGCGGTGCTGGGCGACCACCCCGCGCCGGGTGCCGTGGCCTTCACGGCCCTCCCCGGCCTGGCCGTCGTGGGGGTCCCCGCGGGGGACGGCGGGCTCGTGGTGACCGCGTCCGACCCGATCGCCGGCGAGCAGGCGTGGCGGACGACCCTGCCCGCTCCACCCCGGGATGCGGACGACGACCTGTACGTCGACGGGAGGACCTCGCTGTTCGGCATGGCCGAGGGGATGGGCGTGGTCCAGTCCCCGGGCCGGATGACCCTGCTGGACCCCGCCGGGGTCGTGGTTCGCTCGGGCATCGACGCCCGCTCCGGGTTCGAGGTCGACGCGGCCACCCGCAGCGTCGCGGCTCTGTCGTTCGCGCCCGACGGCCTCCAGCGCACCACGTTCCTGAGCGGCGGCCCGGACGTCATGCTGACGGGCAACCGGGTGACGCTGTCCGCCGACGACGGCAGCGTGCCGGGGCTGGTCCTCATGTCCGACACGACGGTGCGCGCGTACGACCGCGGCCGGTCCACCCCGCGTTGGTCGATCTCGCACGCGGTCGCCGGTAACGCGCTCGTCGTGCGCGGGCGGGTGTACCTGAGCACGGACGTCGGCCTGGTCGCGGTCGACGCGCGCACGGGGGAGGAGCTCTGGCGGGCGTCGACCCCCGCCGGCCGGACGATGGGCGCGCTCGTCACCGACGGGCGGCACCTGCTCAGCGCGCAGGAGCGCCCCGACTCCACGGGGGAGGTGAGCCAGGACGACTGGCCGGGTGTCGGCGAGCTCGTCGCGTACCGGTTCGCCGACGGCGGCGAGGACTGGCGCGTCGACCTGCCCGGCGACCTGCTGGGCGTGTGGTCCACCGGCTCCACGCTGGTCGGCTGGGGGCCCGCGGGCTCCGCTGTGATCGGCTGATCGGGTGACTGCTGCGAAGCGCCGGACAGGGGGCCGTGCGCTCCGCTAGCGTCTCGGTCGGTCCTGGCCGTGGTGCGCCGGGAGGGGCGCCCGAGGAGAGACCGTGATCCGCTACCTGCCGTACCTGATCGAGATCGCTCTGCTGGTCTTCTGCCTCATCGACTGCATCCAGACCGACGTCCCGCGCAACCTCTCCAAGACGACGTGGGTGTTCGTCATCATCCTGGTGCCGATCGCGGGCGGGGTCGCGTGGCTGGTGGCGGGGCGCCCCGAGCACCGGCCCGCGCGGAACGTGGCGTGGCCGTCGACGCAGACCGCGGGCTTCCCCGAGTACGAGCGGCCGCGCCGGTCCTCTCCCGACGACGACCCGGCGTTCCTGGCGGGCATGCGCGCGTCCGACGACGAGCACGAGAAGATGCTCAAGGACTGGGAGGCGCAGCTGCGCGACCGGGAGGCCAGGCTCAAGGGCGACCCGCCGCCGAGCGCCTGACGCTCAGGACAGCTCGCGCAGCCACCGGACCGTGGCCACGCCCTGCGCGGCCTGGAACCGCCGCAGGTTCGGGATGCCCAGGGGCGCGGGCTGCCTCGAGCTCCACGCGAAGTAGCCCGACAGTCCGGCCAGCCCCGCCCGCAGGTCGTCGTCGTGCACCCCGTCGGAGATCGCGTGGTTGCGGAAGTTGGTGGCCGGGTCGCCGCCGCCCTGGAGCGCGACGCTGGGCAGCATGAACGCCAGGTCCAGCCACGGTGCGCCGACGCTCGCGTGCGGCCAGTCGATGAGCCACACCCGGTGCTGGTGGTCGGGGTCGATCATCACGTTGTCGGCCCGCAGGTCGCCGTGCACGAGCGCGTCACCCGCGCACACCCGCAGCGAGTCCTGCTCCCAGCGGATCAGCTGCTCGACGTTGTCCAGCGCCCACCGCCCGATGTCGCCCGCCAGCTCGGCGTAGCCGGTCTGCGTCTCGAGGTCGAGCGCGTGCAGCTTGCGCCAGCCCGTGAAGTCGTCGGCCAGCTGGTCGTCCGTGCGCGGCAGCGAGTGGCCCGGGAGCGGCTCGGCGTCTGCGAGCGCTCCCAGCGCGTCCGCGACGGCCTGGAGGTCGACGGGCTTCCACGGCAGCTCGGGGGAGCGGCCGTGCACCACCTCGAAGCCGAGGATGACCCAGTCGTCGTCGTCGGACGACCACAGCAGCCGCGGCGCCGGCACCTGCGGCGGCAGGGCGTGGGACACGCGGATCTCGTTGCGGGCGAGGTCCGGGGAGACGGGGTTCTGCTCGGCCGAGACGGCCTTGACGAACACGCCGCGCCCGTCGGCGAGCTCCAGCACCGCGGCGAACCCGGGGCTGAACCCGCTCGTCGCGCTGATCTCCGCGGTCACCTGGGAGCCGGCGAGCTCGGCGATCCGAGCCCGGACGTGACGAGGCAGATCACGCCAGTCCAGCCGCTGGCCACTGAAGGCGAGCGGGAGGGCAATGACGTCGTCGGCACTCACGCGGCACATCCTGCCAGGTCGCGCGCGCCACCTACCGGGTGATCCCACCAGGTGTGCGGTCGGGGCCTGGGCGGTTCCGTTCGTAGACTGGAGCCGATGAGCGTGTATCTCGACCATGCGGCGACCACGCCCATGATCCCGGAGGCCGCGCGGGTGCTCGCCGAGCAGCTCGCGCGCACCGGCAACCCCTCCTCCCTGCACGCGTCGGGGCGCGCCGCCCGCCGCGTGGTCGAGGAGTCCCGCGAGCGACTCGCCGCCGCGCTCGGCGCCCGCCCCAGCGAGGTCGTGTGGACGTCCGGCGGCACGGAGGCGGACAACCTCGCCGTGAAGGGTCTGTTCTGGGCGCGACGGACCCAGGACCCGGGCCGCCGCCGCCTGCTCGTGTCCGCGGTGGAGCACCACGCCGTCCTGGACCCGGCGTTCTGGATGGCCGAGCACGCCGGCGCGGAGCTGGTCCTGCTGCCGGTCGACGCCGACGGGGTGCTCGACGTCGACGCGCTGCGCGAGGAGCTCGAGAGCAACGGGGACCAGGCCGCGCTGATCTCGGTGATGTGGGCGAACAACGAGGTGGGTGCGCTCCAGCCCCTCGACGACGTGGTCTCGCTGGCCCGCCGGCACGGGGTTCCGGTGCACGCCGACGCGGTGCAGGCCGTCGGCCAGGTGCCGGTCGACTTCGGGGCCTCCGGGCTGGACGCGATGACGGTCACCGGCCACAAGGTCGGCGGTCCGGGTGGCGCCGGTGCGCTGCTCGCCCGCCGGGGACTCGACCTCACGCCCGTGCTGCACGGGGGCGGGCAGGAGCGCGGGGTGCGGTCCGGCACGCTCGACGCGGCGCTGCTGGCGTCGTTCGGGCTCGCGGTGGAGCACGCCGTCGGGGACCGGGCGGCGTTCGCGGCACGGGTGGGAGCGCTCCGCGACACGCTCGTCGCCGGGGTCGAGGCGCTGGTGCCGGACGCGGTGCTCCGCGGGCCGCGGGACACCGCCCGGCGGCTGCCCGCGAACGCGCACTTCACCTTCCCCGGCTGCGAGGGCGACTCGCTGCTCTACCTGCTGGACTCCGCGGGCATCGAGGCGTCGACCGGCTCCGCCTGCCAGGCGGGCGTGCCGCGGCCCAGCCACGTGCTGCTGGCGATGGGGGTCGACGAGCTCGCCGGGCGCGGTGCGCTGCGGTTCAGCCTCGGGCACACCTCGACCGACAGCGACGTCGACGCGCTGCTCGCCGCGCTGCCCGGCGTCGTCGACCGCGCCCGCGCGGCCGGGCTCGCGACCGTCGGGGTGGGCTCCTGATGCGCGTCCTCGCGGCACTCTCCGGCGGGGTGGACTCCGCCGTCGCCGCGGCGCGCGCGGTGGACGCCGGCCACGACGTCGTCGGTGTGCACATGGCCCTGTCCCGCACCCGCGACCAGTTCCGCACGGGCTCGCGGGGGTGCTGCTCGATCGAGGACGCCGGCGACGCCCGCCGGGCCGCGGACGTGCTGGGCATCCCGTACTACGTGTGGGACCTGTCGGAGCGGTTCGAGGAGACGGTGGTCGCGGACTTCGTCGCCGAGTACGAGGCCGGCCGCACCCCCAACCCGTGCGTCCGCTGCAACGAGCACATCAAGTTCGCCACGTTGCTGGACAAGGCCGTGGCCCTCGGGTTCGACGCCGTCTGCACCGGCCACTACGCCCGCATCGAGACCCGTGCCGACGGCACCCGGGAGCTGCACCGTGCCCGTGACCTGGCCAAGGACCAGTCGTACGTGCTCGCGGTGATGGGCCCGGAGCGGCTGGCGCGCTCGATGTTCCCGCTCGGCGACGTCGAGTCGAAGGAGCAGACGCGCGCCGAGGCGGCCGCGCGCGGGCTGTCGGTCTCGGCCAAGCCGGACTCGTACGACATCTGCTTCGTCGCCGACGGAGACACCCAGGGCTTCCTGCGCCAGCGGCTCGGGTCGCAGCCGGGCGAGATCGTCGACGCCTCCGGCACCGTGCTGGGCGCGCACGACGGCGCGTACGCGTACACCGTGGGTCAGCGCCGGGGGCTGTCGATCGGGCGGCCCGCCGCCGACGGGAAGCCCCGGTACGTGCTGGCGGTCGAGCCGGTGAACAACCGGGTCGTGGTGGGGTCCGCCGACGATCTCGCGGTGCGTTCGGTGGAGGCGGACCGCGCGGTGTGGTTCGACGGGACCGACGAGTCCTTCGACTGCTCGGTGCAGGTCCGTGCGCACGGCGCCGCGGTGCCCGCGCGAGCCACCCGCCGGGACGGCGCCGTCGAGATCGCGCTCGACCACACGGGTGCGCTGCGCGGTGTCGCGCCGGGCCAGTCGGCCGTGCTGTACGACGGCACCCGCGTGCTGGGCCAGGCCACCGTGACCGCCGCCCTCCGCTCGCTGGGCGCTACCTCGGGTCTCGTCAGGTGAGCGGGGGACGACCGGGCGTCACAGGCACGGGGCCGTGGCCGGGTCTGGACGCGCTCGAGGCGCAGACGGTCGTCGTCGGCGACCTCGTCGACACCCCGTCCGAGGTGGCCGGTCTGCCGTTCACCGTGCTGCTGGCCGAGCGTGGGCCGTGGGGTGACCGGGTGGGCCGCGCCGCTGCGCTGCTCGCCGAGCTGCCCACCGAGCTGGGTCCGCACGGCTGGAAGCTCGCCGACCGGCCCAGCCGTGACGTCGCCCGGGCGCAGGCGTACCTGCGCGAGGACGTCGACGCGCTCGCGGTCGCCTGCCACGGCTGGACCGGTCCGCTGGTCGTGCCGGTCCTCGGGCCGATGACCCTCGCCGCCAACCTCTACCTGGCGCGCGGTGACCGCGTGGTGTCCGACCCCGGCGCCGTCCGGGAGCTCGCCGCCTCGCTGGCCGCCGGGATCGACGAGCACCTGGCCGCGATCCGCCGCTCCGTGCCCGGCATCGAGCCCACCGTGCTCCTCCAGGAGCCCCTGCTGGCCCAGGTCATGGCAGGCGTGCTGCCGTCGTTCTCGGGCTACTCCGCGCTCCGCTCGGTGCCCGGGCCGGTCGCTGCCGAGCGCATCTCTGCGGTCGCCGCGGGGGTCCGATCGATCGACGGCGTCCGCGTGATCGTGCACGGCGGCAGCGCGTGGACCTCGCTCGGCGCCATCCGGGCCGCCGAGGTCGACGGGTTCGCGCTCGCGGTGTCCGCGCTCGACGAGCGCAGCTGGGAGAGGGTCGCCGAGGCGGTCGAGGGCGGGCTGGCGTTCTGGCCCGAGCTGCCCCCGCAGGCGTCCGCGCAGTGCGCCGGCCCGGACGTGACCGGTCAGGCCGATACGCTCACCCGGCCGTGGCGGTCCGTGGGGCTGGCGATGGCGGGGCTGCGCGACGTCGTGCTGCTGGCCGGCGACATCACCGGCCGGGGCAGCCCGGACGAGGCGCGGGCGGTGCTGGCCGGACTGGCGCGGGCCGCACGGATCGTGGCCGAACGAGCGGAGGACTGAGCGTGGCTGCTGCACAGCCGAGCGTGGGGCGCGCCCTCGCGCTCCTGGTGGCGTCGGGGGCGGCGATCGTCGGCATGGTCCTGCTCGTCATCTGCTACACGGGCATCGGGGTGACCAGCCTGACGTCCTCGGTCGAGGACATGGACCCGTGCGTCGAGGTGTACTCCGCCGGGACCGACTCGGCGACCGTGCGGTACACCGTCGTCCCGCCGCAGGCGATCTGCACGTGGGACGTCGCCGGGGAGCCGACCGAGGTCGTCGTGGCGTCCGCGTCTCCCGTGCTGTTCGGCATAGGGGCTGTCCTCGCGGTCGGTGGCGTGCTGGCCAGCGTCGGGCTGCTGGTCGCGCCGCGCCTGCGCAGGTAGCTCGCCGCGCGTGTGGGCGCCGCGCGACATGATGTGACCGTGAGCAACGAGATCGACGACGCCGCCGCCACGCGTGAGATCCCCGCCGAGGCCCGACACCGGTGGACGGAGCTGGCCGGCCTGATCGAGGCGGACCAGTTCGCGTACTACATCCGCGACGCCCCGGTGTCGTCGGACAAGGAGTACGACGAGCGGCTGCGGGAGCTGATGGCGCTCGAGGACGAGCACCCCGGCCTGCGCACCCCCGACTCACCGACGCAGCGCGTGGGCGGCACGTTCTCCACGGAGTTCGCCTCCGTCGAGCACGTGGAGCGGATGCTCTCGCTGGACAACGCGTTCTCCGACGAGGACATCTCGACCTGGGCCGGCCGGCTGCACCGGGACCTCGAGACGGATGCTGCCCTGCACTACCTGTGCGAGCTGAAGATCGACGGGCTGGCCATCGCGCTGCTGTACGAGAAGGGCCGGCTGGTCCGGGCAGCGACGCGCGGCGACGGGCGCACCGGTGAGGACGTGACGCTCAACGTCCGCACCATCTCGACCATCCCCGACGTCCTCGGCGGGGACCCGGCGACGCACCCCGACCGCATCGAGATCCGCGGCGAGGTGTTCCTGCCGGTCGCGGCGTTCACCGAGCTCAACGCGTCCCAGGTCGAGGCGGGCAAGAGCCCGTTCGCCAACCCGCGCAACGCGGCCGCCGGCTCGCTACGGCAGAAGGACCCGCGCGTCACGGCGTCGCGCGACCTGCGGATGTACGCGCACGGCATCGGAGCGCTGGTCTGGGGCGCCGGCCGCGGGACCGGGATCGAGCGGCAGTCGCAGGTGTACGACCTGCTGGCGTCCTGGGGCGTGCCGGTCTCCGGGCACACGCGGATCGTCGAGGGGCTGGACGGCGTGCGGGAGATGATCGCCTACTACGGCGAGCACCGGCACGACGTCGAGCACGAGATCGACGGCATCGTGACCAAGGTCGACGAGATCGCGCTCCAGCGCCGGCTCGGGTCCACCAGCCGCGCGCCGCGGTGGGCGATCGCGTACAAGTACCCGCCCGAGGAGGTGAACACCACGCTCCTCGACATCCGCGTGAACGTCGGCCGGACCGGTCGTGTGACGCCGTACGGCGTGATGGAGCCGGTGTTCGTGTCCGGGTCGACGGTCGAGATGGCGACGCTGCACAACGCGAGCGAGGTGGCGCGCAAGGGCGTGCTCATCGGGGACACGGTGGTGCTGCGCAAGGCCGGCGACGTGATCCCAGAGATCGTCGGCCCGGTGGTCGACCTGCGCGACGGCACCGAGCACGCATTCGTCATGCCCACGCAGTGCCCGTCCTGCGGCACCACGCTGGCGCCGGCCAAGGAGGGCGACGTCGACATCCGCTGCCCCAACCAGCGGTCCTGCCCGGCCCAGCTGCGCGAGCGGCTGTTCCACGTGGCGTCCCGCGGGGCGTTCGACATCGAGGCGCTCGGCTGGGAGGCGGCCAACGCGCTGCTCACCGCGGGGGTGGTCACGGACGAGGGGGACCTGTTCGCGCTCGACGCGGAGGCGCTGCGCAAGGTGCCCCTGTTCACGCTCTCGACCAGCTCCAAGGTCGGCGGGGTCGTCCGTGAGGCGGGGGACCTGAACGCGACCGGCACCGCGCTGCTGGGCAACCTGGAGAAGGCGAAGCAGGCCGCCCTGTGGCGGGTGATCGTGGCGCTCTCGATCCGGCACGTGGGACCGACCGCGGCACGTGCGCTCGCGCAGCACTTCGCCTCGATCCCGGCGATCGCCACGGCCGGCGAGGAGGAGATCGGCGCAGCCGAGGGCGTCGGCCCGACGATCGCGACCGCGGTGGTGTCGTGGTTCGAGCAGCCGGGCGAGGACGACAAGTGGCATGCGGCGATCGTGCAGAAGTGGGCCGCGGCGGGCGTGCGGATGCAGGAGGAGCGCGACGAGTCCGCGCCGCGCACCCTCGAGGGGCTGACGGTCGTGGTCACCGGCGGGCTCGAGCGGTTCACGCGCGACGGTGCCAAGGAGGCGATCCTGGCGCGCGGCGGCAAGTCGGCGGGGAGCGTGTCGAAGAAGACGGACTACGTGGTGGTCGGGGAGAACGCGGGGTCCAAGGAGGCCAGGGCGCGCGAGCTCGGGCTGCGGATCCTCGACGAGGCGGGGTTCGAGCGGCTGCTGGCGGAGGGGCCGTCGGGCGTCGGGGATGCTCCGGCCGACCTGCCGGAGGCCTGACGTGACCGGGGTCGTGGTCCGCGTCGCGGTCGGTCCGCAGGTGGCCGACGCCGGGGCGCTGACCGCCGAGGCGTACCTGGCCGACCGGCTGGTCGACGCGACCGACTCCTACGCGGACGAGCTGCGGGACGCCGAGCACCGGGCGCGCGAGGCGACCCTGCTGGTCGCCCTGCTGCCCACGGACGACGGAGAGCCGGTGGTCGTCGGCACCGTCACCCTCGCGCCCTACGGCACGTCGTACGCCGAGATCGCGGAGCCGGGCGAGCTGGAGATCCGGATGCTCGCGGTCGCCCCAGAGGCGCGGCGGCGCGGGATCGCGGAGCTGCTGGTGTCGGCGGCGCTGCGCGAGGCGGTGGCCGGCGGGGCACGCCGCGTGGTGCTCTCGACGCTCGACTCGATGGAGGTCGCACAGCGGCTGTACAAGCGGCTCGGCTTCGTCGCGGTGCCGGAGCGGGACTGGGGGCACGTCGAGGTCCACCTGCGCGTGCACACCTGGACCCCGCCCGACGCGCCCGGGGCGCTGGTGGAGTCCGCGACGTGGCCGCCCGCCCGCGTGGTCGACGTCGACGGCTGGCGGGTGGGCCTGTCGGGTGGACTGACGCGCCGCGCCAACAGCGTGCTGCCGCTCGGCGCGCCCGCGGACGTCACGGCCGCGCTCGACCGGGTCGAGGAGCTGTACGCCCGCGAGGGGCAGCCGTCGATCGTGCGGGTGTGCCGCGCGTCGCCCCGCGGCCTGGACGACCTGCTCGCCCTGCGCGACTACGCGGTGGCGTCCCGGACCGACGTGCTGGTGCGGGAGCTCGACGGGATCGAGACGCCGCACGGCACCGTGCACACGGGTGCCGGTCCGGTGCGCCTCGCCGTCGCCGACCGACCGGACGACGCGTGGCTCACGGCCTGGTCCGGCTCAAAGGCCCGCCTGCACGCCACGGGCGCCGCGGCGGAGGCCGACGAGACCAGCCTCCGGCTGGCCCGCACGGTGCTCGGCGGCGCGCCAGCGATCTACCTCACGGCGACGGATCCCACGGGGCTGGTCGGCGTGATCCGTGCCGCGTTCGCGGAGGACTGGGTGGCCCTGTCGTGCCTGGTGGTCGCGGCAGCCGCCCGGCGCCGCGGACTCGGCCGCGCGCTGACCCTGCGCGCGCTCGACGAGGCCGCCCAGCGGGGCGCCCGGAAGGCGTTCCTCCAGGTGGAGGCCGAGAACACGGGGGCCGGGTCGTTGTACTCGGGCCTCGGGTTCCAGCCCGCGGAACGGTACGTGTACCGGGAGCGTCGCTAGAGCGGGTGGTCAGCGGGCCTCCCCGGCGGGGTCGAGCGCCTCGAGCAGCGCCCGGCGCGCTCGGGCCGTCCCGTCGCGTGGCACGCGCAGGTCGAGGACCACGCGGCCGGGCCGGTCGGAGAGCACCACCACCCGGTCCGCCAGCAGCAGCGCCTCGTCGACATCGTGCGTCACCAGCACGACCGCACGCCCGTGACCCGCGAGGTCGAGGCCCGCCAGCCACGCGTTCATGCGGCGCCGCGTGATCGCGTCGAGCGCGCCGAACGGCTCGTCGAGGAGCAGCACGGGGCGCCCGGGCAGGCAGGTCCGGAGCAGGGCGAGGCGCTGCCGCATGCCGCCCGACAGCTCGTGCGGCCACGCCCGCTCGAACCCCGCCAACCCGAACTCCTCGAACAGCGCCCGCGCCCGGGCGTCGGCGGCCGCCCGGTCCATCCCCGCGATCCGCGCTCCGACCAGCGCGTTCGGGAGCGCCCGGCGCCACGGCAGCAGCCCGTCCCGCTGGGGCATCCACGCCGTGCTCCGGCCGCTCGCCGCGTCCACGGACCTTGCGGTCACGGTCGAACCGGGCGGCGCCAGCCCTGCGAGCACCCGCAGCAGGGTCGACTTGCCGCAGCCGGACGGGCCGACGACCGCGACGAACTCCGCGACCGCCACCTCCAGGTCGACCTCCTGCAGGGCGGCGACGCCCGGGAACGTCACGGTGAGCCCTGAGACCTTCAGGGCCGGCGCCGACGTCGTCGGCGCCTCAGTCGACGGGGAGGTAGTCATCGGTCCACGCGGCGTCCGTGTCGAACCCCGCGTCGGCGAGGTCGTGGTCCTGCAGGAACCCGACGAAGTCGTCCCAGACCGTCGCCTCCTGGACGCCCCAGTGCCCGGGGTCGTCGGTGTAGCGGGGGGCGAGCCACTGCGCGCTGAGCGTGAGCAGCTCCGGGTCGATCTCGGGCGCCGCCGCGTGGATCGCGTCGGCGGCGGCCTGCGGCTCGGCGATGGCGTCCTCGTACCCGTGCGTGAGGGCGGCGAGGAAGTCGCGGACCAGCTCGGGGTCGTCGTCGAGGTGCTGCTGCGAGGTCGCGACGAGCGGCGTGTACCAGTCGGGGATGCAGTCGGTGTGGTCGACGAACGGGATGGTCGAGACGTCCAGGCCGTCGAGCTGGCCGAGCCGGATCGTGTCCCAGGCGTCGAACACCCAGGCGGTGTCGAACTGGTGCTCGGTCAGTCCGATGCGGAAGTCGTCGCTGGACAGCGGCGTGAGCTCGACGGCGTCCGGGTCGCCGCCGTCGCACGCGACGAGGGTCCGGATGAGCGCCTCCTCGAGCTCCGACCCGTACGACCCGTACGAGTGGCCGGCCAGGTCGCGAGGTCGCGTCAGGCCCGTCTCCGTCAGGGAGATCAGGCTCGACGTGTTGTGCTGGATGACGGTCGCGACGGAGACGACCTCGGCCCCCTGCTCCCGGGCGGGGACGAGACCCTCGGCCACCGAGAACGCGAAGTCGGCCTTGCCCGCGGCGAGCAGCTGGAGGCCCGAGGTGTCTCCGGGCTCGACGATCGTCAGGTCGATCCCCGCGTCGGCGAAGTAGCCGCGTGCCTGGGCGAGGTAGAGGCCGGAGTGGTTCGTGTTCGGCGTCCAGTCGAGGACGACGGACACGGGGCGCAGCGCGGGCCCGTCGGCGGCGACCGCAGTGCAGGCGGTGAGCAGCGAGAGGCTCGCGACAGCAGCGAGGAGACGGGTTCTCACGAGGGGGTCCTTCCAGGACGAGAGGGGAGCGACGGCCGCTGCCACGGCGTGGCGAGCCGCGCGAGGCCGTCGACGAGCAGGAACAGCACGCCGGTGAGCACAGCCACGAGGGCGACCGCGACGAGGATCTGGTCGACCTCGTAGCCCTTGCGCGAGCGTTGGACGAACACGCCCAGGCCGGTCTGACCCGCGAGGTACTCGGCGACGACGGCCGCGCCGATCGCGTACGTCGCGGCCACCCGCAGGCCGCCGAGCGCTCCGGGCACGGACGCCGGGAGCTGGACGAGCCAGAACTGGTGACGGCGGGTGCCGCCGAGCCCGGCGACCATCTCGGCGTGCTCCGCGTCGACCGCGGCCATGGCGGTCACGGCCGCCACGAGCACCGGGAAGAACGCCGTGAGCGCGACGAGCACCACCTTGGGCAGCAGCCCGAAGCCGGCCCACAGGATGAGCAGGGGCGCGAGCACCACCGTCGGCACGGTCTGCGTGAGCGTGACCAGCGGGTAGAGCGTGTCCGCCACCCACGGGAACGCCGCGATGAGCACGGCGAGCAGCAGCCCGACGACCGCCCCGACGACCAGCCCGAGGCCGGCCTCCGTCAGGGTCGTGGCGACGTCGGTCCCGAGCAGCGGTGCGACCTCGACCGCGGTGCGGGCGACCTGCGACGGCGGGGGCAGGACGAACGCCGGGAGGTCGGACAGGCGCACCCCGACCTCCCAGCCGACGAGCAGCACGAGCCCGGCCACCGCCGGTGCGACGACACGGCGCCAGCGATGCCTGACGCGCATCGCGTCAGGCCCGGAACTTGCCCACGAGGTCCTGGATCGTGGGCCCGGTGTCGTCCTTGGCCTGCCCCACCTTGATCACGCTGGAGACGCCGGACGCGCCCGCCAGCACGGTGGCCTCGTGCACCGCCCGCAGCAGCGGCCAGAGCTGGTCGGGCGTGCCCTGGATGGTGGTGCCCATGGCGCCGACCTCGTAGACGAGCCCGGACTGCTGGATGACGGCGATCGCGGCGTCGACGTAGGCGTAGCGGTCGTCGTCGGTCCCGCTCGGGCGGGGAGAGACCTGGATCTGAGCGAGCACGGTGTTCCTCCGGGGGTCGGACCGGGCACGCAGCGCCGAGGTCCGTCCGCACGGGTACGACGACGACGGAGGCCCGGCGACGGCCGGGAGACCGCCCACGCCGCGCTCGGTGGCGCATCCCTCCGCTGGCATTACCCAGTTCAGGTTCTCGGGTCGACCTGCGCTGACACCGATGGTGTCGCGGCATGTCCTCTCAGCCCGGCTGTCCCGAGCTCCCCTGCGTTGGCAGGGCGAACCTACCCCTACCGGACAGGCCCGACGGACCCCTTCTCACACTGCGGTCACCGCGGCGGCGGCAGGGCGGCGCGCCAGACGGAGGCGGGGTCGAGGTCGGCCGGCAGCCCGGCCCGGCCAGCAGCAGCCTGGGCGAGCGTCCGCAGCCGAGCGGTGTCGACGGTCTCGGTGACGCGCACGATCACCCGCTCGTCCGGTGTCGCGACCAGCTCGAGGACGTGGCCGTCGATCGTGAGCGCATCGGTGTACTCGCCGTCGGAGACGTCGGGCCACTCGAGGCGTGCCTGGACCTGGTCGACGTCCCTGAACGTCTCGACCTCGCCGGACCCGTCGCGCACGAACGTGCCGAGGCCGCGCAGGCGCTCGGTCGCGCGCAGGGCGTAGCGCGGCGAGGAGGATGGCGTGCACCGCGCGGTCACGCGCGCCCGGCTCCGGGATCACGGCTGCAACGCGGGCCGGGTGGGGCCGTCGGAGGCCTCCCGACAGACCGGACGGCTCAGCGGGAAGCCCACAGCAGGCCGCGCTCGATGATCGTGCGTACCGCGGGCACCTCGAGGTCGGCCAGCAGGTGGCCCGGTGCGCAGACGAACACGCGGCCGGCGCCCCAGCGGCGGGTCCAGACGGCGGGTGACGTGACGGGCCGGTGCCACGGGTCGTCGGGGCCGGGCGTGATCGTGGTCGTCGCCAGCACCTCGTTGAGGGGGTCGGTCAGCAGCCAGTACTGCTCGGAGCGCAGCGTGAAGTCGTGCACACCCTCGACGATCGGGTGGTCGCCGGTGACCGAGATGGTGTGCTCCACGAGGGCGCCCCCGGGGTGGGCGGCGAACTGCGCACCGACGAGCTGGAGGTAGTCGGTGGCGACCCGGAACGAGTCGACGATCCCGCCGTGCCAGCCCGCGAGGCCGGTGCCTGCGGCGACGGCGGTGCGCAGTCCGCGCAGCTCGTCCGCCAGGATGTCGCCCATCGTCCAGCACTGGACCACGAGGTCGGTGGCGGCCATGAGGTCGGGGTCCGCGTAGGCCTCGAGCGACCCCTCGACCACGACGTCGAAGTCGTGCTCGCGCAGGAACGGCACGAACAGCTCGGCGGCCTCCTCGGGCGCGTGCCCGTCCCACCCGCCCCGCACGACGAGGGCTCGACGTTGCTCGGTCACGACGGGTTCTCCTAGCTGATCAGGGCGTCGATGGCGGCGGCGGACAGGACGTGCTCCGACGCCATGGCGCTCGCGCCCAGCACGCCTGCCCGTCCCTTCGTCCGGGAAGAGACGATACGCAGGTGCTGCGTGGCCAGGGGCAGGGAACGCCGGTAGACCACCTCGCGGATGCCCGCGAGCAGGTGCTCCCCGGCCTCGGCCACGACCCCCCCGATGACGATGACGGACGGGTTCAGCATGCTCACGCACGCCGCCAGGACCTCGCCGATGTGCCGGCCGGCGGCCCGGACCTCGCGGCTGGCGTCGATGTCCCCGGCCCGCACGAGCGCCACGACGTCGGCGCTGGTCGTGGCGTTGGCGAGCGCGTTCGCGATGGCCGGGCCGCTGGCGACCGCCTCGAGGCAGCCGGTGTTGCCGCAGCGGCACGGCAGGTCGAGCCCGCCCGGGACGGCGATGTGGCCGAGGTCGCCCGCGGCACCCTGGGCGCCGCGGCGGATGTGACCGTCGGAGATGATCCCGGCGCCGATGCCCGTCGCGACCTTGACGAACAGGAGGTGGTCGACCTCCGGCCACTGCGACGTGTGCTCGCCGAGGGCCATGACGTTGACGTCGTTGTCCACCAGCACGGGCACGCGCAGCTTGCGGGAGAGGAGCCCGGGCACGTCGGCGTCGTCCCAGCCCGGCATGATCGGCGGGTTGATGGGTCGACCGGTCGAGTGCTCGACCGGGCCGGGCAGGCCCACGCCCACGCTGACCAGGTCGCTGATCGGGCGGCGGGCGGTGCCGAGGAGCTCGAGGCCGAGCTCGACGACGCGGTCGAGCACGGGGCCGGGGCCTTCCGCGATCGCGATCGGCTCATGGTGCTCGGCCAGGACCGTGCCCACCAGGTCGGTCAGGGCGAGACGGGAGTGGGTGGCGCCGAGGTCGACGGCCAGCACGACGCGTGCAGCGGGGTTGAACGCGAAGGTGGCGGGCGGACGGCCACCTGTCGAGCTGGCCTCGCCAGCCGGTGCGACGAACCCGGAGGACAGCAGGAGGTCGACCCGTGCGGCGATGGTGGAACGCGCTTGCCCGGTGAGGGTGGCCAGGTCGGAGCGCGTCCGGGGCTGGCGGTCACGGAGGAGCTGGAACATCTCCCCGGCGCCCGTCGGCCGCGGAGCGAACTTCAGTAGCTCGTCCATGCGCACAGTGAACCATTCCGCCTTCTGTAGGTCACGTTCGTGTAACCGTGCCACACGGTTGGCGACTTTTGCTTGACCGGCGACAGAAGTGGTCCTACGTTCCTGCTCATGGTCAATGCGGACCGAACGGAAGACCCGCCGCTGCTCCAGATGCGCGGAATCGTGAAGCAGTTCCCGGGAGCCCGGGCGCTGGACGGCGTCGACCTGGAGATCCGGGCCGGCGAGGTGCACTGCCTGCTGGGCCAGAACGGCGCGGGCAAGTCCACGCTCATCAAGGTGCTCGCCGGCGCCCACCAGCCGACCGAGGGCGAGATCCTGCTCGACGGGCAGCCGGTCACCATCGCGCACCCGGTCGCCGGCCTCAAGCTGGGCATCGCGACGATGTACCAAGAGCTCGACGTCGTCGACGGGCTCTCCGTCGCGGAGAACATCTACCTCGGCCACGAGCTGGCCACCGGGGGGTTCTCGCAGCGCCGCGCGGCGACCGCCAGCACGCGGGCGCTGCTGACCCGGCTCGGGCACGGCGACATCCCGCCGCACCGCGAGGTCGGCCGGCTGTCGGCCGCGGGCAAGCAGATCGTCAGCATGGCCCGTGCCCTCTCCCACGACGCCCGGGTGATCGTCATGGACGAGCCGTCCGCAGTCCTGGACGCCGAGGAGGTCGTCAACCTCTTCCGCGTCGTGCGCGAGCTCACCGCGTCCGGGGTCGCCGTCGTCTACATCTCGCACCGCCTCGACGAGATCCGGCAGATCGGCGACCGCATCACCGTGCTCAAGGACGGCCGGACGGTCGCGACCGGCCTCCCCGCCGCGGCGACCCCGACCGCCGAGCTCATCAAGCTCATGACCGGCCGCACCGTCGAGTACGCCATCCCGGCGCGTGACACGGTGGCGCAGGACGCCCCCACGGTGCTGCGGGTCGAGGGCCTCGCGCTGCGCGGGGCGTTCAGCGACGTGTCGTTCCAGGTCCGTGCCGGCGAGGTGATCGGGCTCGCCGGGCTCGTCGGGTCGGGACGCACCGAGATCCTCGAGACCGTCTTCGGCGCCCGCAGGGCGACCGCCGGCACCGTGCACGTGGGGGAGAGCCGGCTGCGTGCCGGCTCCGTGAGCGACGCCGTCACCGCCGGCGTCGGGCTCTGCCCCGAGGAGCGCAAGAGCCAGGGCCTGATCCTCGACGAGCCGGTCTACCGGAACATCACGCTCTCCACCTTCACGCGCAACGCCACGGCGGCGTTCCTCGACGAGGGCGCCGAGCGACGCGTCGCGCGCGAGCAGATCCATGCGCTCGACGTCCGTCCGTCGGACCCCGACCGCAGCGCGCGCACCCTGTCGGGCGGCAACCAGCAGAAGGTCCTGCTCGCCCGCTGGCTCGTGCACGGCTGCCGGGTGCTGCTCCTCGACGAGCCCACGCGCGGGGTCGACGTCGGGGCGCGCGCCGAGATCTACGGCCTGATCGCCGACCTGGCCGCGCAGGGCGCCGCGGTGGTGGTCGTCTCCAGCGACATCCCCGAGGTGATCGGTCTGTCCGACCGCATCCTCGTGATCTCCGAGGGGCGTGTGGTCCACGAGGGACCCGCGTCCCGCATCGACGAGCACCGCGTGCTCGACCTCGTCATGGAAGGAAGTGCCGCGTGAGCGAGCATGACGTGACAGCCCCTGCCGCCGACGAGTCCGCTCGGGTCGAGCAGGTGGCCAAGGCCGGCGAGACGTCCCGTGGCGGACCCCTCAGCGGAGCCACCGGACGCAACCTGGGCCTGGTCATCGCCCTCGTGGCGATCTGCGCCTTCGGCGTCATCACCGCCGGTGAGCGGTTCGCCAGCATCGACAACGTCCTGACGATCCTGAGGCTCGCGTCGGTGCTCGGGGTGATCAGCATCGGCATGACCTTCGTCATCACGGGTGGCGGGATCGACCTGTCCGTCGGCTCGGTCATCGGGCTGGCGTCGGTGTGGGCCTCCACGCTGGCCACGCAGACGATGGCGGAGGACGTCCACTGGACGATCATGGTGCTCTGCGCCCTCGGGGTCGGTATTGGCGCCGGCCTGATCAACGGCGTGCTCATCGCGTACGGGAAGGTGGTCGCGTTCATCGCGACCCTGGCCATGCTCGTGTCCGCCCGCGGCCTGGCGGAGATCATCGCCCGACGGCAGACCCAGATCGTCAAGGTCGACCCGTTCCTCGACTTCTTCCGCTCGTCGCCCCTGGGCATCCCAATGCTCGTGTGGATCTTCGTGCTGGTGTCCGTCGCCGGCTGGGTCCTGCTCAACCGCACCACCTTCGGTCGCCGGACCATCGCGGTCGGCGGCAACCCCGAGGCCGCTCGGTTGGCCGGCATCAAGGTCAAGCGCCACACGATGTACCTGTACGCCCTGTGCGGTCTCACGGCCGGCATCGGCGGCGTCATGATGCTCGGTCGCACCACGGCCGGCAGCTCCACCAACGGCCAGCTCTACGAGCTCGACGCCATCGCCGCCGTGGTCGTCGGCGGCACCCTGCTCATCGGCGGCCGCGGCACCATCGTCGGCACCTTCCTGGGCGTCCTGATCTTCACGACGCTCAGCAACGTCTTCACGCAGAACAACCTGTCCATCTCGGCGCAGGCCATCGCCAAGGGCGTGATCATCGTCGTCGCCGTGCTGCTCCAGCAGCGCATCGCCGAGCGCTCCCGCGCCGGCACCTGACCCCCCAGCCCCAGCTCCCCGCCCTGCCATGTCCCGATCAAGGAGGATCGTCATGTCTTCACGCACGCGCCGCAGGTGGCTCGCCGCCGCCGGCACCGCCGCCGCACTCGCCCTGGTGGTCGGCTGCACGTCCAACACCCCCGAGGCCGAGGACACCGGCGCCGCCCAGGCGCCCGCCGCGGCGGCCTCCGGCAACGACGAGCCCGGCGACAAGGTCGTCATCGGCTTCTCCGCGCCGGCCGCCGACCACGGCTGGATGGGCTCGATCACCAAGTCGGCGGTCGCCGAGGCCGCCAAGTACTCCGACGTCGAGCTGGTGCAGGCCGAGGCCACCAACGACGTCAACCTGCAGATCAGCCAGATCGAGCAGTTCATCAACGACGGTGTCGACGCCATCGTGCTGCTGCCGTTCGACGGGGCCGCGCTCACCGAGGTCGCGATCAAGGCCATGCAGGCCGGCATCGTCGTCGTCAACGTCGACCGGGAGTTCGAGGACTCCGACGCCGCGCGCACCACGATCCTCGGCGACAACTACGGCATGGGCGTCAGCGCCGGCGCGTACATCTGCGGCGAGCTGGGCGGCACCGCCGACGCCAAGGTCGCGGAGATCGCCGGCATCGACTCGCTGCCGCTGACGCAGGACCGCAGCCGCGGGTTCAAGGACGCGCTGGCCGGCTGCGGCCTGTCGGTCTCCAACCGCGTCGCCGCGGACTTCACCGTCCAGGGCGGCGAGGCCGCGGCGGCCAACCTGCTGCAGGCGGCGCCGAAGCTCGACGCCATCTGGAACCACGACGACGACCAGGGTGTCGGCGTCATGGCCGCCATCGAGAACGCCGGTCGCGACGAGTTCTTCATGGTCGGCGGCGCCGGCTCCAAGAACGTCATGGAGGCCATCCAGGCCGACGACACCGTCCTCAAGGCCACGGTCATCTACCCGTCCACCCAGGCCGCGGACGGCATCAAGCTGGCCCGGCTGCTCGTGCAGGGCAAGTCGATGAGCGACCTGGTCGAGGTCGAGGTGCCGCGCACGATCCAGCTGTTCGCCCCCGTGGTGACCAAGGACAACGTCGAGCAGTACCTGCCCACGGCCTTCGAGTCCTGAGCCAACCTGACCGAGCCGGGCGGGTCTCACCGCAGGGGACCCGCCCGGGGCCAGAAGGAGGAGTCGTGACACAAGCAGTCCCACGCCTGGGCATCGGCATGGTCGGGTACGCGTTCATGGGCGTCGCGCACTCGCAGGCCTGGCGCAACGCCCCCCGGTTCTTCGACCTGCCGCTGCACCCGGACATGGCGGCGGTCGCCGGTCGCGACGCCGCCGCGGTGAGCGCCGCCGCCGCGAAGCTGGGGTGGTCCAGCACGGAGACCGACTGGAAGGCGCTCGTCTCCCGGGACGACGTCGACCTGGTCGACATCTGCACCCCGGGCGACACCCACGCCGAGATCGCGATCGCCGCGCTCGAGGCGGGCAAGCACGTGCTGTGCGAGAAGCCGCTGGCCAACTCGGTCGAGGAGGCCGAGGCGATGGTCCGCGCCGCCGAGCGCGCCCCCGGGCTGGCGATGGTCGGCTTCACGTACCGCCGCGTCCCCGCCATCCAGCTGGCCCGCACCCTGGTGGCGGACGGCCGCATCGGCACGGTCCGGCACGTGCGCGCGCAGTACCTGCAGGACTGGATCGCCGACCCGCAGGCGCCGCTGTCGTGGCGGCTGGACAAGCAGAAGGCCGGGTCGGGGGCGCTCGGGGACATCGGCGCGCACATCGTCGACCTCGCGCAGTTCGTGACGGGCGAGTCCGTCACCGGTGTCTCGGCCGTGCTGGAGACGTTCGTGAAGGAACGCCCGGTCGCCTCGGAGCACTCCGGCCTGCACGGCACGGCCGGCACCGAGACCGGACCGGTCACCGTGGACGACGCGGCGATCTTCCTCGGCCGGATGTCCGGCGGGGGACTGGCCACGTTCGAGGCCACCCGGTTCGCGTGGGGCCGCAAGAACGCGATCCGGCTCGAGATCAACGGCTCGGCGGGCTCGCTCGCGTTCGACTTCGAGGACATGAACGTCCTGCACTTCTTCGACGCGTCGCAGCCCGCCGCCGAGGCCGGGTTCCGGCGGATCGTCGTGACCGAGCCCGAGCACGCCTACGTGTCAGCCTGGTGGCCTGCGGGTCACGGCCTCGGGTACGAGCACGCGTTCACGCACCAGGCGGTCGACCTGATCACGGCGATCGCGTCGCGTCGGCAACCCGAGCCGAGCTTCGCCGACGGGCTCGCGGTGCAGCGGGTGCTCGACGCCGTGGAGCGGTCGGCCGCGAACCAGAGCACGTGGACCGCAGTGCCGACGCCGACCAAGGAGAGCTGACCATGGCGCGACCGATCACCCTGTTCACCGGCCAGTGGGCGGACCTGCCGTTCGAGGAGGTCGCGCGTCTGGCCAGCGGCTGGGGGTACGACGGCCTCGAGATCGCGTGCTGGGGCGACCACCTGGACCCGTGGCGCTGGGACGACGAGGAGTACGTGGCCGGCAAGCTCGCGCTGCTGGAGAGGTACGGCCTGAAGGTCTACGCGATCTCCAACCACCTCAAGGGCCAGGCCGTCTGCGACGACCCGATCGACCAGCGGCACCGCGACATCCTGCCCGACGTGGTCTGGGGCGACGGCGACCCCGAGGGCGTCCGGCAGCGCGCGGCCGAGGAGATGAAGCACACGGCCCGGATCGCGGCGAAGCTCGGTGTGAAGACAGTCGTCGGGTTCACCGGGTCGAGCATCTGGAAGTACGTCGCGATGTTCCCGCCGGTCTCGCAGGAGGCGGTCGACGCGGGCTACCAGGACTTCGCGAGGCGGTGGAACCCGATCCTCGACGTGTTCGACGAGGTGGGCGTGCGGTTCGCCCACGAGGTCCACCCGAGCGAGATCGCCTACGACTACTGGACCACCGTGCGGACCCTGGAGGCGATCGGCCACCGCGAGGCGTTCGGGCTGAACTGGGACCCGAGCCACTTCATCTGGCAGCAGCTGGACCCGGTGGACTTCATCCTCGAGTTCGCCGACCGGATCTACCACGTGGACTGCAAGGACGTGAAGCTCCGGCTGGGCAACGGCCGCAACGGCCGGCTCGGCTCGCACCTTGCGTGGGCGGACCTGCGCCGCGGCTGGGACTTCGTGTCGACCGGCCGCGGCGACGTCCCCTGGGAGGCGTCGTTCCGCGCGCTGAACTCGATCGGGTACGACGGGCCGATCTCCGTGGAGTGGGAGGACGCGGGGATGGACCGGCTGCTCGGGGCGCCCGAGGCGCTGGAGTTCGTGAAGCGCAACGCGTTCGACCCGCCCACGGCGGCGTTCGACGCGGCGTTCAGCACGCGCTGAGGGTCAGCCCCGGTCGTGGAGCGTGACGTGGTAGCCGTCCGGGTCGGCGAACGTGAACGTGCGGCCGAACGGTCCGTCGACCGGTGCCGTCACGATCGGCACGCCGGCCGCGACGAGCGTGTCGTGGATCTCCTGCGCGTCGCTCGCGAGCAGCCAGATGCCCGCGCCGAGCCCGGGCTGGACGGTCGAGTCGAGGTCCACCCCCGGGGCTGCGTCGCGCACCGCGAACGCGATGGGACGCGTGTCGAACACGACCGCGTGCGGCGGGCCCGACGGCGCCCGCTCCAGACCGAGGTACCGCTGGTAGAACGAGGCCGAACGGTCGAGGTCGCGCACCTGGAGGGAGAGGAAGTCGGGGCCGGTGACGGGCATGGGGGAGCTCCTGTGCTGGTATCGAGTGTCAACTAACTGACATCGTTAGGCTATGTCAGACTACTGACATGGGTCAAGCGGTGGAGCTCGAGACGTCGATCGGCTACCTCCTCAAGGAGGCGTCGAGCGTCCTGCACACGGCGATGGACTCCGTGCTGCGTCCTCTGGAGCTGACGATCACGCAGTACGCGTGCCTGGAGCTGCTCGCGCAGCGACCGGGGCTGTCCAGCAGCGACCTCGCCCGCGGCGCGTTCGTGTCCCGGCAGTCGATGAACGTGCTGCTCCAGCAGATGGCGAAGGACGGGCTCGTCTCACGGGCCGACCAGGCGCCGGTGGGCCGGGTCCTGCCGACTCAGATCACGGACCTGGGGCGCGAGCGGCTGGCGGACGCGAGTGCCGCGGTCGCGGCGGTGGAGTCGCGGATGACCGGCGCACTGCCCGCGGGGGACCGTGCCGAGCTGCGGCGGTTGCTGCGGGAGTGCGTCGCGGCGCTCGCTGACGGGTGATCGTCAGGACGCGGGCGGATACTTGATCGATGATCTCCGTCGCACGCGCCCAGCAGCTCCACGAGGCGGGCCTGAGCTGGCACCCCCGACCCGGCGACCGGTTCGCGGTCCGGACGCTCGAGGACCAGGTGTTCACCATCTCGGACATGGTGGTGGAGCCGCACGAGTACCCGACCGGCACCGTCCTCGGCTTCAACGGGACCACCGAGTGGGCGCTCGACTCGGTCGCGCAGGAGGACGCGCTGTGGCTGCCGCGAGAGGACCAGCTGCGCGAGCTGCTGGGCGGCACGTTCCGCAGCCTCGCGCGCTCGACCGACGGGCAGTACGGGGTGGTCATCGAGCACTCCGGCCGACCCGAGCGCCTGTTCACCGCGGACACGGCCGCGGACGCCTACGCGCAGGCGCTGCTCGCGCTGGTGGCGGCCGCGATCGAGCGGGTCTAGTCAGTCGTCGTAGCGCTCGACGGGGTCGTGGATCGGCACGAAGGTGCCCGCGCCGCCCGACACCGCCCACCCGGCACCGTCGCCTGCCGGGGTCGATCGGGGTGGGATCCGGATCGGCTGGGTGTCGCCGGGGCGGACGGGCGGCCAGTCGGGGTGACCGTCCGGCACCGCTGCCGGTCGGCGCACGGCGACGGACGGGGGCCGGGAGTGCGGCGCCTGGGTGGGCGTGAAGATGATCCCGCACAGCTCGCGGTAGGTGGCGTCGGGGTCGGCCACCCACGCGATGCGGCTCAGTGCCTGGTCCTGTCCGGCCGACTCCAGCGTGAACTCCCCGTAGCCGAGCACGCGGCCGACGATGGACCGGGAGTACCGCATGTCGGTGACCTTGACCAGCGGCATCATCGAGACCTTGTGCGTGATGAGCCCGTAGAGCATCAGCATGCGCTTGTCCGTGGCGACGAACCACTCGTTGCGCCAGTCGAGCACCCGCCAGCCGAGCCGGGCGAGCAGGGCGAACCACAGGACCCACAACCAGGCCGACCGGTCGCCGACCACGGGGCCGGCTACGTCGACGAGCCAGGCCACGAGCACGAAGCCGACGACGGTGGTGACGCAGGGCTCCATGAGCTTGGCCCAGTGGGACCGGCGCGTCAGGACGACGCGCTCGCCGGGCAGCACGTACTTGCGCAGCGTCCGGTGCCCCGCAAGGGTCTGCTCGACGGTGGCCATGTCAGCTCGCGTCACTCGGCCAGGTTGGCGAAGAACCGGCCGAAGCTGGAGAACGCGCTGACGATGATGTCCCACAGGGCGCGCACCAGGTCGGCGGCGCGGTCGGGGCTGGTGATGATGGCGTACACGAGGAAGATCGCGACGATCCAGAAGAGCGCAGTCTTGAGCTTCGGCGGCATAGAGGTCCTCGCAGGCACGGTGGGGGAGCACGGTCGGGGGCAGCGGCGGATCGCGACCCGCGGCGCAGGGGCCGGCCGACACCACCAGTCCCGGCAAAGCGTACTTACCGGGCGGTGCCGAGCGGGGAGCACACACCGGGAAAGTGAACGAGTGTCCGACTACCCGCCGTTCTGCTCGTACGCCGCGCGCAGCAACGGCAGCAGGCCCTCGACCTGCGCGACGTGGGTGACGCCGACCTTGTGGGTGGCCGATCCGGGCGCCTTCGCCGGCACGAGGTCGGGGTGGGACGGCGGGTCGACGAACCGCAGCCCGACGTCCACCCGCGTGGCCGTGGTCGCGGCGACGGCGGCGAACTGGCGGGCACGGACGAACGGCACGTAGGTGGACCGGCCCTCGCGGCGGACGTCGGCGCCGAGGCCCAGCAGAGCGGACTCGAGGGCGTCGTACACCGGGCGCAGGCCGGCCCTGCGCCCCGTGTACTGGCCGTCCACGTACCCGTCGACCGTCGGCTCCACCCAGCCGGCCTGCCGCGCGACCTCGAACGCGACGGCCCACTGGCTGTTCTGCGGCACGCCGTGCACGTCCTTGAGCCAGCGCCGCACCGCGGTCTGGTCGAGGGGGTCGACCCCGCTGGTGGTCTGCACCAGGGCGACCCACTCCTCGAGGCTCCGCCCGGTGCGCGCGGACATCCCCGCGGTGACCGCGGCCATCATCTCGTCGGGGCTCGTCGCCATGCTGCTCAGCGTAGGCAGCGGGTCGCCACCGTCTAGACTCCGACCCATGTCCACCCTCTCTCGCGACGAGGTCGCGCGCGTGGCGGGCCTGGCACGGATCGACCTCACACCGACGGAGCTCGACCGCCTCGCGGGCGAGCTCGACGTCATCGTCGAGTCGGTCGCCCGCGTGAGCGAGATCGCCACGCCCGACGTGCCGGCCACCAGCCACCCCCTGCCGCTGACCAACGTGTTCCGCCCCGACGTGCCCGTGGAGCCGCTCGACCGCGCCCTGGTGCTCGCCGCAGCCCCGGAGCACATCGACGGCAAGTTCGCGGTCCCGCAGATCCTGGGGGAGGACGCGTGATCCCGAGGCCGCACCCCGAGTGCAGTGGACGGTGGGGGACGCCGCAGGCGGCACCCGCCGGTAACGGAACGCAGGGAAGGCCGACCAATGAGCACTGACCTCACTCGTCTCTCTGCCGCCGCGCTCGCGGACAAGCTCTCGGCCAAGGAGGTGTCCAGCGTCGAGGCGACGCAGGCGCACCTCGACCGGATCGCCGACGTGGACCACGCGATCCACGCGTTCCTCCAGGTCAGCGGCGACGCCGCGCTCGCCGCCGCCGCGGACGTCGACGCCCGTCGCGCTGCCGGTGAGGAGCTGCACGCGCTCGCGGGCGTGCCGATCGCGGTCAAGGACGTCGTCGTCACCAAGGGCCTGGAGACGACCGCCGGCTCGAAGATCCTCCAGGGCTGGATCCCGCCGTACGACGCGACGCTCGTCGAGAGGCTCAAGGCGGCCGGCCTGCCGATCCTGGGCAAGACCAACATGGACGAGTTCGCCATGGGGTCGTCCACGGAGCACTCCGCCTACGGCAACACGCACAACCCGTGGGACCTCGACCGCATCCCCGGCGGGTCCGGTGGCGGGTCCGCCGCCGCGGTCGCCGCCTACGAGGCGCCCCTGGCGATCGGCACGGACACGGGCGGCTCGATCCGTCAGCCCGCGGCCGTCACCGGCACGGTCGGCGTCAAGCCCACCTACGGCGGGGTCTCCCGGTACGGGCTCATCGCGCTCGCGTCGTCGTTGGACCAGGCCGGTCCCGTCACGCGCACGGTGCTCGACTCGGCGCTGCTGCACGAGCTCATCGGCGGCCACGACCCGCGGGACTCGACGTCCATCGACGAGCCGCTGCCCCCGCTCGTGGCCGCGGCCCGCCAGGGCGCGAACGGCGACCTGTCCGGCGTGCGCGTCGGCGTCATCCGCGAGCTCCAGGGCGAGGGCTACCAGCCCGGCGTGCTCGCGCGGTTCGAGGAGTCGCTCGAGCTGCTGCGGGGGGCCGGTGCCCAGATCGTCGAGGTCTCCTGCCCGCACTTCACCTACGCGCTCGCCGCGTACTACCTGATCCTCCCGGCCGAGGCGTCCAGCAATCTGGCCAAGTTCGACGGCATGCGGTTCGGCCTGCGCGTCGTGCCCGAGGACAACCCGACCGCCGAGCGCGTCATGTCCGCCACCCGTGGCCAGGGCTTCGGCGACGAGGTCAAGCGCCGGATCATCCTGGGCACCTACGCCCTGTCGGCGGGCTACTACGACGCCTACTACGGCTCGGCGCAGAAGGTCCGCACGCTCATCCAGCGCGACTTCACCGCCGCGTTCGAGCAGGCCGACGTACTGGTCTCCCCGACGGCGCCGACCACGGCCTTCAAGCTGGGCGAGAAGCTCGACGACCCGCTGGCGATGTACCTCAACGACGTCGCGACCATCCCGGCCAACCTCGCGGGCGTGCCGGGCCTGTCGCTGCCGAGCGGGCTGTCCGACGACGGCCTGCCGGTCGGGTTCCAGGTGCTGGCCCCGGCCAAGGCCGACGACCGGCTGTACCGCGTGGGTGCCGCGCTCGAGGCGCTGCTCGAGAACGAGTGGGGCGGGCCTTTGCTGCTCAAGGCTCCTGAGCTGGAGGTGGCCCGATGAGCGTGCTGGTGGACTACGACGACGCGGTGGCGCGGTACGACACGGTCATCGGCATCGAGGTGCACGTCGAGCTGGGCACCGCGACCAAGATGTTCGACGGGGCGCCCGCCGGGTTCGGCGAGGAGCCGAACACGTCGATCACCCCGGTCTCGCTCGGCCTGCCCGGGTCGCTGCCGGTGGTCAACGGCCTCGCGGTCGAGTACGCGATCCGCATCGGCCTGGCGCTGAACTGCTCGATCGCCGAGACCTGCCGGTTCGCGCGGAAGAACTACTTCTACCCGGACGTGCCCAAGAACTTCCAGACGTCGCAGTACGACGAGCCCATCGCGTACGAGGGCTGGGTGGATGTCGAGCTGGACGACGGCAGCATCTTCCGCGTCGAGATCGAGCGCGCGCACATGGAGGAGGACGCCGGCAAGAACACCCACATCGGCGGCTCCGACGGACGCATCCACGGCGCCGAGTACTCCCTGGTCGACTACAACCGCGCGGGCATCCCCCTGGTGGAGATCGTCACCAAGCCGATCACCGGTGCGGGCGCCCGGGCGCCCGAGGTAGCCCGCGCGTACGTGCAGACCCTGCGCGACCTGTTCCGGGCGCTGGAGGTCTCCGAGGCCCGCATGGAGCGCGGCAACGTGCGCGCGGACGTCAACGTCTCGATCCGCCCGACTCCCGGGTCGCCCCTGGGCACCCGCACCGAGACCAAGAACGTGAACTCGTTCCGGTCGGTGGAGCGGGCCGTGCGGTACGAGGTCAGCCGGCAGGCGGGCGTGCTCGACGACGGCATCGCGATCATCCAGGAGACGCGTCACTGGCACGAGGACACCGGGACCACCGCGTCCGGCCGCGTGAAGTCGGACGCCGAGGACTACCGGTACTTCCCGGAGCCCGACCTCGTCCCGATCGCCCCGGACCGCGCGTGGATCGAGGAGATCCGGGCGGGTCTGCCCGAGCTGCCCGCCGCGCGCCGCAGAAGGCTGCAGACGGAGTGGGCCTACGCCGACGCCGAGATGCGCGACGTGGTCAACGCCGGCGCCGTCGAGCTCATCGAGACCACGATCGCCGCGGGGGCCAGCCCGGCCGCCGCGCGCAAGTGGTGGATGGGGGAGCTGGCGCGCACGGCCAAGCAGCAGGAGGTCGAGCTGGCCGACCTGCCCGTGACGCCCACCCAGGTCGGGCAGCTCCAGAAGCTGGTCGACGACGGCCGGATCAACGACAAGCTGGCCCGCCAGGTGCTCGAGGGCGTGCTCGCGGGCGAGGGTGACCCGGAGACGGTGCTCGTCGCGCGCGGGCTGGAGGTCGTGTCCGACGACGGCCCGCTGCTCGAGGCCATCGACGCGGCGCTCGCCGCGCAGCCGGACATCGCGGAGAAGATCCGCTCGGGCAACCTCGGGCCGGTCGGCGCGATCATCGGTGCGGTCATGAAGGCCACGCGCGGGCAGGCCGACGCCGGCCGCGTCCGCGAGCTGCTGCTGGAGCGCATCGCGCAGTGACGCCACTGGTCAGCGCCCCGCTGCGGCGGGGCGCTGACCGTCCGGCGTGATCGGCCGGTAACCTCCCCGCCATACCCTGGCCGTAGCGTTCGCCGCTGGTGAGCAGGGGACGAGGAGGCAGCGATGGAGAAGCCCACGCTCCAGGGCGAGATGATCGTGCTCCGACCGATCCGGGCGGACGACGCGGACGCGGTGTGGGAGTCGGTGAGCGACCCCGACGGTCGGCGGCTGACCGGCACCACCGCGGTGTTCACCCGTCCGGAGATCGACGCCTGGTGCGAGGCGATCAGCTCCGCCGAGGGCCGGATCGACCTCGCGGTCACCGTGAACGGGTCCGACGAGTACCTGGGCGAGATCGTGCTCAACGACATCGACGACGTCGTGGGCTCCGCCAACCTGCGGCTCGCGATGCGACCGGGCTACCGCGGGCGCGGGTACGGCACCGAGGCCATCCAGCTCATGCTCGGGCTCGCGTTCGACGGCCTGGGCCTGCACCGCGTCGAGCTGGACGTGCTGAGCATCAACGCGCGCGCCAAGTCCCTGTACGAGAACCTCGGGTTCCGCATCGAGGGTCGTAAGCGGGACGCGTACCGCGACGGCGAGGGCTGGTGCGACGGGATCCTCATGGGGCTGCTCGAGGACGAGTTCCGCGCGAGCCAGATCCCCTAGCGGGGCAGGTACTTCTCCACGGAGGCCAGGTAGGCGTCCGGGTCGAAGTCGGGGAGCACCGACCACTGCAGGACGTAGCCCTGCACGGCGGAGATCAGCAGCGGGACCTGCTCGGCGGCGAGGACGTCGGCCTCGTCGACCGCCACGCCGTGCGTGCGCTGGTGCCAGGCCGAGACGTAGGCGGTGAGCGCGCCGCGCAGCTGCAGGATGACGTCGAGGACGAGCGCGCGCAGCTCGGGCTCGGTGACGGCCTCGCCCCACAGCTGCAGGAGGACCGAGGGGTCTCCGACCTCGTGCCGCATGCCGGTGATGAGGGTGCGCGGCACGGTCGGCGGTGCGGCGAGCGGGTCTTGGTCCGCCAGGTGCTGGAGGTCCGCGATCCTCGACCCCACGACTCGCGTGGCGACGTCGACGACGATGGCGGCCTTGCTCGGGTAGTGGCCGTAGATCGCGCCAGCGGACAGCCCGGACTCCGCGATGATCTCCGCCATCGACGTGGCCTGGAACCCCTTGCGGCGGAACGCCCGCAGCGCGGCCTCGGCGATCTCGTCCCGCCGGGCGACTCGGTACTCCTCGGTGACCTTGGGCACGTTGCAGCATAAAAACGAATGATCGTTCTTGACAAGCACGGCGCGCCGGCACGACGATCGTCTAGAAGAACGAACGTTCGCTTTAGACGAGAGGAACTGCCATGCACACGCAGCCGCACACCCCGTCGCGACGCCTGCTCGGCCTCGGCGCCGGCCTCGCCGCCGTCCTGACCATGCTGGCGCTCGCCTTCCTGTGGCCGGCGGTCACGTCCGAGCCGCGGGACCTGCCGGTCGCCGTCGCCGGGCCGCCCGCCGCGGTCGCTCCCTTCGCCCAGGCGCTCCAGGAGCGTGCGCCCGGCGCGTTCGACGTCGTGGCCGCGCAGGACCGCAGCTCCGCCGTCGACCTGATCGAGACGCGCGAGGTCTACGGCGCGGTGGTGCTCGGGGTGCAGCCCGAGATCCTCACCGCCTCCGGCGCGAGCCCGCTCGTCGCCCAGCAGCTGGGCGCGCTGGCTCCGGCCCTCCAGGCGCAGGTGGGTGCGCCGGTCCCGGTGACCGACCTGGTGCCTCTGCTCGAGGGTGACCCCCGTGGCGCCATCCTCGGCGCGGTCACGTTCCCGCTGGTCATCGGCGGGATGATCGGTGGCATCGCGATCTCGCTCACGGTGGTCGGGGTGTGGCGTCGGGTGACCGCCGTGGTCGCCTACTCGGCACTCGGCGGGCTCGCGGTCGCGGGGGTGCTGCAGGGGTGGTTCGGTGCGCTGGCCGGCTCGTACGCGGTCAACGCCGGCATCGTCGCGCTGGCCATCCTCGCGATCGCCGGGGTGATCGTCGGGTTCGTGTCGGTGGTCGGCCGCCCGGGGATCGCGATCGGCCCGGTGCTCTTCCTGCTCGTCGCCAACCCGATCGCGTCGGCCGCGCAGCCCTGGCAGATGCTGCCGGCACCGTGGGGCGCGATCGGCCAGTGGATGCCGCCGGGCGCGGCCGCCGCGCTGCTGCGCGACGAGTCGTACTTCCCGGGCGCGGACACCACGCAGCTCTGGGTCGCCCTGGCGTCGTGGGCGCTCCTGGGGCTCGTGCTGGCGACCATGGGCCACTTCCGGAACACGGGTGCGGCGACCCCGGCGGCCCTCGAGGAGGCGGCTGCTGCCGACCTCGTCACGGTCTGAGCCCGGGTGCGGGCGGGGTCCGGCGGACCCCGCCCGGTCGTCAGTCGTCCAGGCTGCCCATCGTGAGGTTGACGGTCGTCCCGGTCATCCCGCTGGCCCGGTCCGACGCGAGGAACGCCGCCACGTTCGCCACCTCCTCGATCCGCATGAGCCGGCGCGGGTGCGTCCGGGACGCGAGCAGGTCCTGCCACTGCTCCCAGGTCGTCCCCGAGGCAGCGGCGCGGGGCTCCCAGGCCTGCCGGATCGTGCGCGTCGTCGGGATCGCCTGCGGCCGCAGGCCGACCACGCGGATGCCGTGCGGCGCCAGCTCGGCGGACAACGCCCGCGTGAGCGCCTCCTTGGCCGCCTGCGCCGGCCCGAAGCCGCCCACCAGGGGGATGCCGATCCGGGAGTGCAGGGCGCTGACCGTCATGATCACCCCCGACCCCGCGGCGACCATGCGCCGCGCGGCCAGCCGCGCGGTGAGGAAGTACGAGGTCGTGTAGGCGGCGAGCGGCAGCGCGAACTGCGCGACATCGACCTCCGTGAGCGGGAGACCGAGGATGTCCGCGTCGGGGATGCCGATCGCGTTGAACGAGATGTCGACGCGGCCCGACGTCGCGACGACGTGCTCGAGGTGGTCGTCGACGGCCCGCTCGTCTAGCGCGTCGACCTGCGCCGCCTCGGCGTGGTGGCCCGCGGCGACGATCTCCTTGGCGACGACGTCGACGCCCGCCTGGTCGTGCCCGGTCAGGTAGACGGTCGCGCCCTCGCCCGCGAAGGCCTGCGCGACGGCGCTCCCGATGGCGCCGCCGGCGCCGTAGACGACCGCAACCTTGTCCTGCAGCAACATGTCCGACCTCTTCCGAGTGGTGTGCGACGGCCCTGACCGGTGCCGTCGGCCGTATAGACCCCGGGGTGAGCGAGAACTGGGCGCCGCCGGACCGCCCAGTTCGCGCACCGGCCGGTGTCTGTACGCGAGAGAGTGGGATCACGGGAGGCGGGATGACCGAGACGATCGACCCGGTGGTGCGGGCGCGCGCGGGGGACGACGACGCGTTCCGCGAGCTGACGGAGCCGTACCGGCGCGAGCTGCTGGTGCACTGCTACCGGATGCTCGGGTCGCTGCACGACGCGGAGGACGTCCTGCAGGACGTGCTGCTCGCCGCGTGGCAGGGCCTCGACGGCTTCTCGGGGCGGTCGTCGCTGCGCACGTGGCTCTACCGCATCGCCACGAACCGCTGCCTCAACGCTCGTCGCGCCGCCGCCCGCCGCCCTGCCCGGGCCTGGGACGTGCCCGGCGTGGAGCTGATCGAGCCGAGCAGCCTGGGGGAGGTCGTCTGGCTCGAGCCGTTCCCCGACGCCCTCCTGGGCGGCGCGGGAGAGGCCCCGCTGGGTCCCGAGGCCCGCTACGAGCGGTCCGAGGCGATCTCGCTGGCGTTCGTGACCGCGCTGCAGGTGCTGCCGCCGCGCCAGCTCGCGGTCCTCGTCCTGCGCGACGTCCTGGGGTTCCCCGCGCGCGAGGTGGCCGAGATGCTCGACGCGTCCGTCGAGTCGGTGACCAGCGCGCTCAAGCGTGCGCGCGCGACCCTGCGGGTGCGCGGGTCGGCGCCGCCGCCGACGTCCGAGGGTGCGGACGAGCTCGTGGCGAGGTTCGTCAGCGCCTACGAGTCCTCGGACGTGGTCACCCTGGTCGCCCTGCTGACAGACGACGTGTTCATCTCCATGCCGCCGATGCCGTACGAGTACGTCGGCCGGGACCTCGCGGCCCTGTTCTGCGCGGGCATCCTGGCGCCGGGTCGTCGGTTCGACCTGGTCGCGACCAGGGCCAACGGTCAGCCCGCGTTCGGCACGTACCTGCGGGGACCCGACGGCTCGAGCCGGGGGACCGGCCTGCTGGTCCTCGCGCTCGCGGACGACGGGGTCGGCGCGCTGACGCGGTTCGACGACTCCGTGCTGCCGGGGTTCGGGCTCCCGGCGTCACGTCCGAGCGCCTAGTCGCGCCCGCGGTGGAAGTCGTCGAGGGCGACCTTGCGCTCCACCGCGTGGTCCACGATCGGGTCCGGGTAGTCCTCGGGCGCCTCGAGCCCCAGCTTCCACGGCTGGTGCACGGCGCGCCCCGGGATCCCGCGCAGCTCCGGCACCCACTGCCGGACGTAGGCGCCGTCGGGGTCGAACTTCTCGCCCTGCGTGACCGGGTTGAACACCCGGAAGTACGGCGCGGCGTCCCGGCCGGTGCCGGCGACCCACTGCCAGTTGAGCTGGTTCTGGGGCACGTCGCCGTCCACCAGCCAGTCCATGAAGTGCTGGGCGCCCCGCTGCCAGCGCACGTGCAGGTCCTTGACCAGGAACGACGCCACCACCATGCGCACGCGGTTGTGCATCCAGCCGAGGGCGCGCAGCTGGCGCATCCCGGCGTCGACGAACGGGTAGCCGGTCCGGCCCTGCGCCCACGCCGCGAAGGAGGCGTCCCCGTCGTCCCAGGAGTCCTCCGGCACCACGGTCTGCAGCGACCGCTGCGCGGCGCCGGGGTGGTGCCAGAGCACGTCGGCGTGGAACTCCCGCCAGGCCAGCTCGGAGCGGAAGGTCGCCACGTCGAACTGGGCGGCGGCGAGATCGGCCAGCAGGGTGCGCGGGTGCAGCTCGCCGTACTTGAGCGGGATCGAGAGCATCGAGGTGGCGTCGAGGTCGGGGCGGTCGCGCAGCGTCGCGTACTCCGCGAGGTCGCCGTGCACGTAGGCGGTCCAGCGGGTGTGGGCGGCGCGCTCGCCGGCCGGGGGAAGGCGCACGTCGGTCCCGGGCTCGTCGGGGACGCCGTCGGAGCGGACGTCGGCCCACGGGACGCGCTGCGGTCGCCGCGCCGGTGCCGACCAGCCGTGGTCCAGCCACGCGCCGCGGAACGGGGTGAACACCTGGAACGGGGTTCCTGCCTGGGTGGTCAGCCGGCCGGGCGCGACGGCGTACGGCGACCCGGTGCGGACCAGCGGCACGTCCAGCGCCCGCTCGACGGCCTCGTCGCGACGCCGGCCGTACGGCTCGGTCGCCGCCGTCACGTGCACGCTCGGCGCGCCGGCCTCGCGGACGACCGCGGGGAGCACGTCGGCGGCGTCGCCCTGGCGGACCACCAGCCGGCCGTCGAGCGCCTCGTCCAGCGCCCGGAGGCTCCGCGCGAGGTAGGCCAGCCGCGGCGCACCCGCCGTGCGCCACAGGGCGGGATCGACGACGAACAGGGGCACGACATCGTCGTCGGCTGCCCGTGCCTCCTCGACGGCGGCGAGCAGCGCGGGGTTGTCCGCGAGCCGCAGGTCGCGACGGAACCAGTGGATCGAGGGCACCCGGCGACGGTAGCCGGGGGACCGCCGAACCGCCGCCCGAGAGCCCGGGGTGGTGGCCCGCGGGGCACAAGGACACGATGGGCGGATGAGCGACGCGAACGCGGGGGGCTCGGCGCCCGCTCGCAAGGCCGACACGCTGCCCGGCGACCGCGCCTTCTTCGGTCAGCCGATGGGTCTGTTCACCCTGTTCGGCACCGAGCTGTGGGAACGGTTCAGCTACTACGGCATGCGCGCCATCCTGCTGTTCTACCTGACCGACACGCTGGCCAACGACGGCCTCGGGATCGAGCAGACGTCGGGCGAGGCGCTCGTCGCCATCTACGGCGCGTCGGTCTACCTGCTGTCCGTGCTGGGCGGCTGGATGGCCGACCGGGTGATCGGGGCGCGGCGGTCGGTGCTGTACGGCGGGATCATCATCGCCGCCGGCCACGTGCTCCTCACCGTGCCGCAGGCGCTGTTCTCCTACCTCGGCATCGTGTGCGTCGCGCTCGGCACCGGCCTGCTCAAGCCGAACGTGTCGAGCATGGTGGGGGAGCTGTACGACCGGGAGGACCCGCGTCGCGACTCCGGCTTCTCGATCTTCTACATGGGCATCAACATCGGCTCGCTGGCGGCCCCGTTCCTGGTGGGTGCGGCCCGGGCGATCGGCGGGTACCACGCGGGGTTCGCCGTCGCCGCGGTCGGCATGGCGATCGCCCTGGTGTTCTTCGTCGGGGGACGCAAGTACCTCGGCGGTGCCGGGGACGTGCCACCGAACCCGCTGACCCGGCAGGACCGTCCCGGGGTGGTCCGGCTGTTCCTGGTGGTCCTCGGCGGGATCCTGCTCGCGGTGGTGGTCGCGCGGCTCGTGCAGGGCGAGTTCGGGCTGCCCACGTTCATCGACGCGATCTCCTACCTCGCGTTCGCCGCGCCGGTCGCCACCTTCATCGTGATGTTCCGGTCGCCCAAGGTGACCGACCACGAGCGGACGAGGCTGCGCGCGTACATCCCGCTGTTCGTCGCCGCGATGATCTTCTGGATGATCTTCGAGCAGGCGGCGAGCACGCTGGCCTCGTACGCGCAGGACAACACCGACCTGACCGTGCTCGGGCTGACGATCTCGCCCGAGCTGTTCCAGTCGGTCAACCCGGCCGCGATCATCCTGCTCGCGCCGGTGTTCGCGTGGCTGTGGATCAAGCTCGACGACCGCCCGCCCACCGCCGTGAAGTTCGCGCTCGGGCTCACGTTCGCCGCGCTGAGCTTCGTGTTCCTGGCCGGTGCGTCCTGGCTGGCCGACGGCGCCAAGACGCCCGCGTGGGTGCTGGTGGTGGTCTACCTGATCCAGACGATCGGTGAGCTGTGCCTGTCGCCGGTGGGCCTGGCGGCGACGACCCTGCTGGCCCCGAGGGCGTTCCGCGGGCAGGCGATGGCGCTGTGGTTCCTGGCGCCGTCGGCCGGGAACGCGATCGCCGCGCAGGTCATCCAGTCCACCCCGGACGTCGGGCCGACGGCGTACTTCGGCGTCATCGGCCTGATCGCGCTGGTGTTCGCGGCGGCCATGTTCGCGCTCGCCCCGTGGGTCACTCGGCACATCCGGGAGGGCGCCGACTCGGCCGAGGAGGCGGCGCTGCAACACTGACGCGCGCACGTGTGGGCGGCCGGTGGCAGGGTGGACTGATGGCTGACACCACGCTCCTGCGACACTCCGACGTCACCGCCGCGGTCGACTCCCGGCACTGGCGCGTCCTCCTCCAGTCGCTGCGCGCCACCTTCGCGACGCCCGACTTCAGCACCGCCGCCGCCTTCGTCGCCCGGATCGCGGCCGCCGCGGACGCGGCCGACCACCACCCCGACGTGGTCCTGCGCTGGGGGCAGGTGACGGTGACCACCACGAGCCACGACGCCGGCGGGCTGACCCAGCGCGACGTGGACCTCGCCGCCACCGTGAGCGCGCTGGCCGACGAGCTCGGGGTGACCGGCGACGTGCCGCGCAGCGAGATGCTGGAGATCGCCGTCGACGCGCTCGACATCGCAGCCGTACGGCCGTTCTGGGCGGCGGTGATGGGCTACAAGGTGACGGAGGCCGAGGACCTGGTGGACCCGGCGGGCATCGGACCGTCGATCTGGTTCCAGCAGATGGACTCGCCCCGGCCGCAGCGCAACCGGATCCACTTCGACGTCATCGTGGCGCACGACCAGGCGGAGGCGCGCGTGGCTGCGGCGGTCGCGGCCGGCGGCCACCTGGTCAGCGACGAGCGGGCGCCGGCGTTCTGGGTCCTGGCTGACCGCGAGGGCAACGAGGTCTGCGTGTGCACGTGGCAGGCGCGCGGTAGGAGCTGAGAGCGGGCAAGCCGAAGGCCCCGGATCGGAGTGGAGGTTGATCCGGGGCCCTCGGCGGTCAGCAGACGAGGCTGGTCAGCCCCGGCCCCGCGGCGTGGGCGACACGGTGGCCGTGGCCGTCGTGGCACGCCCCTCGGGGTTGGTGAACACCGCGCGGTAGTCGGTGGGCTTGCTGCCCACCTTCACCGTGAGCGACGTCCGGTGCGCGCCCCCTACCCAGTGCCAGCCGCCGTGGCCCGTGCGCTGCTGCCAGCGCACGATCGGCTCCGGGTAGCCCGTGGCGGCCGCCGTCAGCGTCACCTTCGAGCCCGCCTTCGCGGTGACCGAGGTGGGCTGCACGGTGACGACCGGGGCCGCGCGGGTGATCCGCACCCGGGCGACCTCGGTGGTGGCCGAGCCCTCGCTGTTGGTGAACACCGCCCGGTACCGGCCACCGTCCGAGCGCGCGGTCAGGGTGACCGTGAGCGTCGTCGACGTCGCCCCGGGCACGTCCTTCCACTGCCACGGCCACCGGCCGCGCACCTGCCACCGGACCGTCGGCTCGGGGTACCCCGACGCGGCGGCGGTGAGCGTGACCTCGGACCCGAGGGCACCGGTGACTGACGACGGCTGCTCGGTGACCACCGGCGCCGACGGCTCCGGCGTCACGGGGGCGACCAGCTGGGCGACGCCCCACCGCGAGGTGTTCTGGTACGAGCGCCCGGTCGGGTCGGACCAGGTCCGCACCGATCCGCGCACCCCGGCGGTGCCGTCGTTGACCTGGAAGTCCAGGCCCGCGAGGTCACCGACCGTGACGGCGTGCCCGAGCGAGATCGACGCCTCGACCACGTACCCGCCGTCGACCACCGCGGTCGCGCTGGTCAGCCGGTCGCCGATGACCGCGAGGTCCCCGGAGACCGACACCGCGTTGAGGTAGTTGATCCGGTACTGCCCGTCGGCCGGGTTGTACGGACCGGACTTGGCGTTGACCGGGTCGAGGAAGATCTCGACCGAGTCCTGCTCCCAGGCGTTGGTGCTCGTCGCGTCGAGTGACGGGTCCGTGACCTGCGCGAGCACGTCGATGCGGTCGTCGTGCCAGAGCAGGCGCACGTCGGCGGTCGCACCCGGCGTCCCCTCGACCTGCACGTCGGTGTGCACCACGGCGGCGTCGGCCCAGGCGGCGTCCACCGTGCCGTCGATCGTCGGCGCGGCAGAGGCCCGGGGGACCGCCACGAAGCCGACCGGCTCGACCAGGGTCACGACGCCCAGCGGGCCGCCGGTCTCCTGGTGGTGGGCCAGGTCGTTCCAGGACACCAGCCCGCCGCTGCCGTCGGCCACCCGCACGTCGAACGGGACGGTCGTCCCGACGGCGCCCGGCGCCGACAGGGGCAGCTGAACCACCGCGGTCCAGCCGTCCGCCGTCGGCGTCCCCGCCTCGCGGGTGACCACCACGGGGTCGCCCGAGCCGAAGAACGTCGCGGAGTCCGCCGCGCCGTCGTCCGTGGCGTCCACGACGTGCACGTACGCGGACAGGTGGTCGGCCGACCAGCGCAGCTGGAACCCGGTCCCGCCGGAGATGGTCTGCAGCGGCAGCAGGCTCCACTGCAGGTTGTCCGGGGCGTCCGCCTGCGGGGCGTTCGCCTGCCGGGTCAGGGTCGGCAGCTGCGTCGGGTCGACGATGCCCCAGTAGGCCGGCTTGGCCTGCAGGTCGTCGTCGAACGGCAGCGGTGCTCCCTCACGCCAGCTCCGGCTGTCGTACGGTCCCCACAGGGTGACCGCGAACAGGTCCGGGAACTCCCGCAGCATCGAGAAGACGCTGGCGTAGTAGTAGCCCTGCTCGACCAGCTTCTCCTGCGTGACCGTGCCGTCGATCGGCGCGTCCAGCTCGCTCACGTCCTGGAGCACGCCCAGGGGGGCGAACGTCTGGAGCGTGGTGCGGAGCTGGTCCACCGACTGCGACAGGCTGATGTGGAACTGGTGCCCGACGCCGTCCACCGGCACGCCGTCGGCCAGCAGGCCCTCGACCAGGTCGAACATCGCCTGCCGCTTGGCGGGCAGCTCGGTGTTGTAGTCGTTGATGAACAGCTGGACCGGGCCGTCGGGGTCGCCGCCGTTGAACGCCCCGGAGGCGATCTCGAACGCGTCCGCGATGTAGGCCGGGCCGAGCGTCGCGTACCACGCGCTGCGGCGCAGCCCGTCGGACTCGCTCTCGGCGACGACCTCGTTGACCACGTCGACGCTCACGATCGGGTTGCCGGGCGTGCCGAACTCTCCGTACGTCGTGCGGTAGTGGTCGGCGAACGTCTCGATGTGCGTGCGCATCCGGGCCAGCAGCAGGGCCTGGTCCTCCGCGCTGTCGGTCAGGGGTGTGCCGTCGGCGTGCTGGAAGAACCAGTCCGGCGTCTGGCTGTGCCACACGAGGGTGTGCGCGTGCACGCGGATGCCGTGCGCGAGCGCGAAGTCGACGAGTTCGTCGGCCGCGTCGAACGTGAACGTGCCCTCCGTCGGCTGGATGGCCTCGGGCTTCATCGCGTTCTCGGCGGTGAGCTGGTCGTAGTGCTTGGTGACCAGCTCAGCCCCGGAGCCGACCGTCTCGCGGGCGTCGATGGCGACTCCGACGGGCCACGGGAGCACATCCTGGAGCGACGGGATGTCCTGCTGGACCGGCGGAGCGGTCGAGCCCGTCACCACGATGTCGTCCACCAGGAACGAGGGCGTGCCGGACGCCGTCTCGACGTACAGCAGCGCGCTCTCGGCGGCCGCCATCGTGTACGACGCCTGGACCTGCACCCACGCGTCCGCCGTGACCCCGGTGGCCGTGGCAACCGTGTCGTACGACGACGAGCCGGCGTTCTCGCGCTGGACGCTGATCCGCACGTCGGCGGGAGTGGTCTCGCCCGCGGCGAGCTTGACCCACGCCGAGATCTGGTACGTGCGGCCGGCCTGGAAGATGCCGGTCACCGGTGCGCCGAGGCCGTGCCAGGTGTCGGTGCGGCCGGAGACGGAGGCCGCCTGGGTGCCGCCGTGCGCCTCCGCCGTGGTGGTCGCGACGATCGGCGCGGTGCCGTTGCCGCGTGCGCCCCACACGCCGAGACCGTCCTCGAACCCGGTCGACAGCGACGTGGTGGGGACGCCCGGGTCGTCGGACCCGCCCGCGGGCAGAGTGAACTGCCAGCCGGTCGCCAGCCGCTCGGACACGACGGTGCGCACCGCCGCGAGCGTGCCGGAGCGGTCACCGCCACCGTCGTGCGTGAGCACCACCTGTCCGGGCTTCATGGCCGCGCGCAGGTTGGTGGTCAGCGTCGGGACGTCCTGCGTCTCCCAGTCGCTGATGGTGTTGATCACCGCGAGCGGCTGCATCCCGAGGGAGACCGCGACACCGGGCGTCTGGCCCCAGCTGCCGTTCGGCGCCCGGAAGTACGGCACCTTGGCGTTCGGGTCGCCCAGCGCGTCCCGGATGATCTGCAGGTTCTCCACCAGGTCGGCCTGCACCTGCTCCGGCGTCCAGCTGCCCATGTCGGCGTAGCTGGTCGTGTGGTTGCACAGGGTGTGGCCCTCGCGCACGATGCGCTGGAGCACCGCGGCGCCGCCGGGCGCGGTGATGTTCTGGCCGATCACGCAGAACGTCGCGTGCAGGCCCTGCTCGCCGAGGTAGTCGAGCAGCGACTCGGTGGTCGCGCCGTTGGGGCCGTCGTCGAACGTCAGCGCCGCGACGTCGCCGGTGCCGCGCGCGGCGGTCACGGGAGTGACCGTCGGGTTCACGGCACCCCCGGGCACGACGCCGGGCACGGGGTCGGTGCCGTCCGCGGCGGTGATCAGCACGTCGTCGACCAGGAAGCTCGGGTGCGCCGTGCCGATCACGCCGGCCTCGAGGTACAGGGTCGCGGCCGTGACGGCCGAGTCCTTCGTGTACGTGCCGCCCACCTGCACCCAGGCGTCCGCCGTCACGTCGACGGGGGAGCCCACCCAGGCGTACTGGTTGTCGGCCGGCGTCTGCTCCACCGTGAAGTGCACGGGCGACGTGCCGACGGTCCCGGGGGCGAGCCTGACCCAGGCGGACACCGTGTAGGTGGTGCCGGCGTCGAACAGGGTGGCGACGTTCGTCGCGGGACCGTTCCAGTCCCCGGTGCGCCCGCTGACCAGCAGGCTGCCGGTGCCGGCGTGCGCGTCGTCCGCGGTCACCGCCAGCGTGACCGGCCCCCGCGGACCCCAGGGTGCCGGGTCGGGTGACTCGAAGTCGTTCTGCAGGACCACCGTCGGCCCGGTCTCGGCGGCCAGCGCGGGCGGGGTCGTCGTCAGACCCAGTGCCACAGCTGCTGCCACCGCGGTGAGGACTCGTGCACGTCTCATCAGCGCTCCTTTGCGCGATCGTCTCCACTCCGCGCCGGAGATTACGCACGAATGGGACGAGGCGCCAGGGATGTCGACAACGTTATTGATAACGTTATCGAATCGTGAGGCCCTCCGAAAGTATCGGGGAGGGTCGGAGCTCCGCGCGCACGTCGCGAGCGTCCCGGCATGCCCGACCGGACTCAACGGGACCGTTAGTAAAACGTTATCGATAACGTTTGACGATCGGGCGGGACGGCTGCCACAGTGGCGTCTGCGCCCACCGTCAGCGGGGACCGGGCGTGCGTGATGAAGAGACTGCACCACGCCCCACGTGGTGCCGCCCTTGCAAGGCGGGCGCAGAACCGGCACCGAAGCCGACCTGCGTCGGTGACGGGCAGTGCGGGCAGCACGGCCTACACGGGCTGATGCTCGGTGGCAGTAGCAGTTCGCCCAGCAAGGGGCCAGCTTTCCACTCTGTGCAACTCGACGAAGAGGACAGATCTCATGATTGCTCGCAAGCTCCTGGCGGTCTCAGCCGTCATGGTGATGGGTGCCGCCGGGCTCACCGCCTGTAGTGGCGACGACGGCGGCAGCGGCGACAGCACGTCCGGCGGCGACGTGGAGATGACCTTCTGGCACAACTCCACCACCGGTGAGGGCAAGGCCTACTGGGACTCCACCGTGAAGGACTTCGAGGCCGCGAACCCCGGGGTCACGATCAAGATCCAGGCCATCCAGAACGAGGACATGGACGGCAAGCTCCAGACCGCCCTCAACTCGGGCGACGCGCCGGACATCTTCATGGCACGCGGCGGCGGCAAGCTGGCCGACGTCGTCGAGGCCGGGCAGGCGCAGGAGATCGCGGTCGACGACGCGACGAAGACCGCGACCGGCGACGCCGCGTTCAGCGCCTTCACGATCGACGGCAAGGTCTACGGCATGCCGATGTCGATCCTCCCGGGCGGCATCTACTACAGCAAGGACCTGTTCGAGCAGGCCGGCATCACCGAGACCCCGAAGACGATCGAGGACCTCGAGGGCGCTGTCGACAAGCTGAAGGCCGCCGGGATCGCCCCGATCGCCCTCGGTGCCAAGGACGCGTGGCCCGCCGCGCACTGGTACTACTTCTTCGCGCTGCGCGCCTGCTCGAAGGACACGCTGGACAAGGCCGCCGCGGACATGACGTTCGACGACGCGTGCTGGCAGAAGGCCGGCGACGACCTCGCGGCGTTCTCCGACACCGACCCGTTCAACGAGGGCTTCCTGACCACCTCTGCTCAGCAGGGTGCGGGTTCGTCGGCCGGTCTCCTCGCCAACCACCAGGCGGCGATGGAGCTCATGGGCGCCTGGGACCCGGGCGTGATCGCGTCCCTGACGCCGGACAAGAAGCCGCTGGCCGACCTGGCCTGGTTCCCCTTCCCGGAGATCAGCGGTGGCGACGGTGAGGCCGGAGCCATGATGGGCGGCCTGGACGGCTTCTCCTGCTCGAAGGACGCACCGGCGGAGTGCTCGAAGTTCCTCAACTTCGCGATGCAGAAGAAGTACCAGGAGGGCTACGCCAACGCGTTCCACACGCTGCCCGCCAGCAAGGAGGCGCAGGGCGTCGTGACCGAGCCCGCCCTGGTGGACGTCCTGAACACCTACAACGACGCCCCCTACGTGTCGCTGTGGCTGGACACGCTGTACGGCCAGAACGTGGGCAACGCGCTCAACACCGGCGTGGTGAACCTGCTCGCCGGCCAGGGTGACTCGGCTGCGATCGTCCAGGGCGTCGTCGACGCCGCGGCGAAGGAGTAGACGACACCATGAGTGACTCCTCGGGCGAGGGCAAGCTCGCCGTGACCTCCTCGCCCGGGGGTTCCTCCTCGGACGGGGACGGCGCCGACCTGGCGCCGTCCCCGGTCCACCGGGTCGGCGCGTCCAAGACACGCCAGCGGCTCGAGGTCCTGCTCCTGGCAGGTCCTGCGGTGCTGATGTTCCTCACGTTCGTGATCTTCCCGGTGCTCCTGGCCGGGTACTACGGGTTCTTCAAGTGGAAGGGCTTCGGCCCGCCCACCGACTTCGTGGGACTGCAGAACTACCTGGTGATCCTGAAGGACACCACGTTCCACGACGCGGTCCGGCACAACTTCGTCATCGTGATCCTGTCCCTGGTGCTCCAGGGCCCGGCCGCGGTGCTGCTCGCGCTCCTGCTCAACCAGAAGATGCGCGGACGCTCGATCGTGCGGGTGCTGATCTTCGTGCCCTACGTGATCTCCGAGGTGATCGTCGGCACGGGCTGGAGCCTCATGCTCCAGACCAACGGCGCGGTCAACGACGTGCTCACCAAGATCGGGCTCCCCGACTGGACGGTGGACTGGCTGTCCGACCCGAAGGTCGCGATGGCCTCGCTGATGGTCATCATCACGTGGAAGTACATCGGCTTCGCGGTGATCCTCTTCCTGGCCGGTCTGCAGAGCATCCCCGAGGAGCTCTTCGAGGCGGCGGCGATCGACGGTGCGAGCTACTGGCAGACCCAGCGGCGCATCACGCTCCCACTGCTCGGCCCGACGATCCGGATCTGGGCGTTCCTGTCGATCATCGGCGCGCTCCAGCTCTTCGACCTCGTCTACATCATCTGGGGCCAGTACGTGGCCGCCACGGCCGGGACCTCGACCATGGCCACCTACATGGTGGTGAACGGCCGCAACGCGGCGAACTACGGCTACGGCAGCGCCGTCGCGGTGGTCCTGTTCATCATCTCGCTCGTCGTGGCCCTGACCTACCAGCGGTTCGTGCTCCGGCGTGACACCGAGGGTGCCCTCACGGAAGGAAAGAAGTGATGGTCACGACGACCGCGCCTCCACTGAGCCCGACGGCACCTCGCCCGCTCAAGGGCGGCAAGCGCCCGAGCCTGAGCCGCGCCGGCTGGGCGACCTACGTCGTCGCCTGGGCCCTCGTGGGACTGTGCATCGCGCCTGTGCTCTACATCATCATCGGCGGCTTCCGGACGAACGCCGAGATCACCGTCGACCCGTCCGGCTTCCCGTCGACGTGGCAGTTCGTCAACTACTCCGAGGTCCTGCAGAGCTCGATCTTCTGGCGACAGGTCACCAACTCCGTGATCTGCGGCCTGGGCACGACCATCGGTGTCGTGATCCTGGGCGTCGCGGCCAGCTTCGTGCTCGCTCGCTACAACTTCAACGGCCGCGCCGCTCTGTATGCCCTGTTCGCCGCCGGTCTGATGTTCCCGATGACGGTCGCGATCACCCCGCTGTACATCATGATCCGGGGTCTGGGCCTGAGCGACAGCCTGTGGGGCATCATCCTCCCGCAGATCGCCTTCGCCCTGCCCACGACGATCATCATCCTGGTGCCGTTCCTGCGGGCGATCCCGAAGGAGCTCGAGGAGGCGGCGTCGATCGACGGCGCGAGCCGGCTCGGGTTCTTCTTCCGGATGGTGATCCCGCTGTCGATCCCGGGCGTGGTGACCGTCGGGATCCTCGCGTTCATCGCGAGCTGGAACAGCTACATCCTCCCGCTCTTCATCCTCAACAACGAGAACAGCTACACGCTCCCGCTCGGGGTCCAGGCGTTCGCGTCGCAGTACTCCGTGGACACCGCCCGCGTGCTCGCGTTCACGTCGCTGTCGATGATCCCCGCCCTCTTGTTCTTCACGCTCTTCGAGCGCCGCATCGTCGGTGGCCTGACGGGTGCGGTCAAGGGCTGACCACACCCCGATCCTGGCGCCGGTGCGTCTGGGTCGCCGCGCCATCGAGCAGTCCTGCTGTCCCTGCGCCGCGAGGCGACGCACACCCCATGCCATGACGAAGGAGACGGGCCCCGTGGTCGACGTCGTACCTGCACTGCCCCAGGTGTCCGAACGCGTGCGTGCCCTGCACGCGCAGATGACGCTCGAGGAGAAGCTGGCCCAGATCGTGGGCTACTGGCTGGACCAGGACGGCACGGTCGCGCCGATGCAGTCCGAGATGGCGGCCGGGCAGCAGGCCTCGAGCAAGCTCAGCGAGGTGACGCGGGACGGTCTCGGCCACTACACGCGGGTGTACGGCACGCGTCCGGTCGACCCGGGCGAGCGTGCGGCCTGGTTGTGGTCGGAGCAGCGCCGCCTCAAGCGCGAGACCCGCCTCGGCATCCCGGCCCTGGTCCACGAGGAGTGCCTCACCGGCCTGGCCGCGTGGCAGGCCGCCACCTACCCGACCCCGCTCGCCTGGGGCGCGACGTTCGACCCCGAGCTCGTGCACGAGGCAGCACGTGCGATCGGCGACTCGATGCGCCTGCTCGGGATCCACCAGGGTCTGGCGCCTGTGCTCGACGTCGTGCGCGACCCGCGCTGGGGCCGTGTCGACGAGTGCATCGGGGAGGACCCGTACCTGGTCGGCACCATCGGCACGGCGTACGTCCGCGGGCTGCAGGAGGCCGGCGTCCACGCGACGCTCAAGCACTTCGTCGGGTACTCGGGGTCGAGGTCCGGCCGCAACCACGCACCCGTCAGCGCGGGACCGCGCGAGATCGCGGACCACTTCCTGCCCCCGTTCGAGATGGCGATCCTCGAGGGCGGCGCGCGGTCGGTGATGAACGCGTACGTCGACATCGACGGCGTGCCCATGGCGTCGAGCGTGGAGTACCTGACGACCCTCCTGCGTGAGCGGTGGGGCTTCGACGGTGTCGTCGTCGCCGACTACTTCGCGGTTGCGTTCCTGCAGGTCATGCACGCCATCGCCGCCGACCGGGGGGAAGCGGCCGCGCTCGCGCTCCAGGCCGGCATCGACGTCGAGCTGCCCACCGGCGACGCCTACCTGCAGCCCCTGGCGGACCGCGTGCGCGCGGGCCGGCTCGACGAGCAGTTCGTGGACCGGGCTGTCCTGCGTGCGCTGGCCCAGAAGGAGGAGCTCGGCCTCCTCGACCCCGACGCGTTCGAGGACGAGCCGCCGACGGAGATCGACCTCAACTCGCCGCAGCACCAGGCGCTGGCTCGCCGCCTCGCCGAGGAGTCGGTCGTGCTGCTGTCGAACGACGGGCTGCTGCCGCTGAACCGGGGCACCGCAGCGCCGACGCGTGTCGCCGTCGTCGGCCCGAACGCACACCGCGCCGAGGCACTCATGGGCTGCTACTCGTTCGTGAACCACGTGCTGCCGCACCACCCCGAGCTGCCGATGGGCCTCGAGATTCCGACGGTCCTCGACGCGTTCGGCGGGGCGTTCGACCGGGCCGGCATGGCGCAGCCCGAGCTGGTGTTCGCCGAGGGCTGCACCGTCGAGGGCGATGACACCTCAGGGTTCGCCGAGGCGGTCTCGGCGGCCCAGGGCGCCGACGTCGCGGTCGTCGTCGTCGGCGACCAGGCCGGGCTGTTCGGCCGCGGCACCGTGGGTGAGGGCAACGACTCGGAGTCGCTCGACCTGCCCGGCGTGCAGCGCGAGCTCGTCGAGGCTCTGGTGGCCACCGGCACTCCTGTCGTGATGGTGCTGCTCACGGGGAGGCCCTACGTGATCGACTGGGCGCTCGACGGGCCGGGCGCGCGTCCGGGTGCCGTGATGCAGGCGTTCTTCCCGGGGGAGGGAGGCGGGCTGGCCGTCGCCGACGTCGTCACCGGAGCGGTGAACCCGTCCGGCCGGCTCCCGGTCTCGATGCCGCGCTCCTCGGGCTCGCAGCCGTACTCCTACCTGCACCCGATCCTCGGGGGGCCGTCCGACGTCACCTCGACCGACTCCACGCCGCTGCGCCCGTTCGGGTTCGGCCTGTCGTACACGCAGTTCGCGTACTCCGACCTGGTCGTCGACGCGTCCGTGGGGTCGAGCGGTACCTTCACGGCCGCGGTGACGGTGACCAACACGGGTCCCGTGGCCGGTGCCGACGCGGTCCAGCTCTACGGCCACGACGTGCACGGCACGATCACCCGGCCGGTGGCGGCGCTGCTCGGCTACGCGCGCGTGGAGCTCGAGCCCGGTGCCTCCAGCCGCGTGACCTTCTCGGTGCCGACCACGCGGTTCGCGTTCTCCGACCGTCGCATGGTCAGGATCGTCGAGCCCGGTGAGGTCGAGGTGTGGATCGGCGCACATGCCGCGGCGTCGCACGCCGGGACGAGCACCAAGGACTCCACCGGTGGTGTGATCTCCAACGGCAAGGGCATGACGCGCCGCGAGATCCCGGGTACGGCCACGCCCCGCGCGCGGCTCGACATCACCGGGGCGGTACACGACGTCACGATCGACGACCCCCGCACGGTGGAAGTGAAGATCGTCGCCTCATGACGGTGGCGCGCAACCCCCTGCTCCCCGGGTGCTACCCGGACCCGTCCATCTGCCGGGTCGGCGGATCGTTCTACCTCGTCACGTCGACGTTCGAGTACTTCCCGGGCCTGCCCGTGCTCCGGAGCGAGGACCTGGTCAGCTGGGAGCAGATCGGTCACGTGGTCGACCGAGCAGGTCAGCTCGACTTCGACGGCATCGCGTCCTCGGGCGGCCTGTACGCACCCACGCTGCGGCACCACGACGGCGTCTTCTGGGTGGTCTGCACCCTCGTCGACCAGCAGGACGCGACGCGGGGCGGCAACTTCCTGATGACCGCGACCGACGCGGCCGGGCCGTGGTCCGACCCGGTGTGGGTCGACGCCGACGGCATCGACCCGTCGATCTTCTTCGACGACGACGGCCGGGTATGGGTGCACGGCACCCGCCTCGCGCGTGAGCCGGAGTGGCACGACCAGACCGAGGTCTGGGTGCGCGAGCTTGACCGCGACGCCATGGCTCTCGTCGGGCCGGAGCACGTCATCTGGAACGGGGCGCTGCGAGGCGCCGTCTGGGCAGAGGCGCCGCACCTGTACAAGGTCGACGGCACCTACTACCTCGTGGCCGCGGAGGGTGGGACCGAGTTCCACCACGCCGTGTCCGTGGCGCGGTCGGACGCCGTGACCGGTCCCTACGTGGGCAGCAAGGGCAACCCGGTGCTCACGCACCGGCACCTCGGCACGGGGTCCGAGGTCGTCGGCGTCGGGCACGCCGACCTCGTCGAGGCGGCGGACGGCAGCTGGTGGGCGGTGCTGCTGGGCATGCGCCCGTACGGCGGGTACCACTACAACCTCGGCCGCGAGACGTTCCTGGTACCTGTGGTCTGGGAGGACGGATGGCCCGTGCTCGCGCCCGGTGCGGGTCGGGTCCCCGCCGAGGTCGAGGTTCCGTTCGCGGGCCAGGCGCACCGCGGCGCGGCCCAGGGTGCCGCATCCGGCGCGGTCCTGCCCGACGACCTCCGGTGGACGTCCCTTCGCGCGCCGGCCGACGGGTTCGCGTCGCCCCGGGCCGACGGGTGGGAGCTGAGGCTGCGTCCGACCACCCTGAGCGAGCCGGGCACGCCCGCGTTCCTCGGCGTGCGTCAGCAGCACGTCGACGTCGACGTACGTGCGCTCGTGCGTGCCGCCCTCGGTGCGGGGGAGGACGTGGGCCTCGCGGTGCGGCAGTCGGAGGCTGACCACGTGCGGCTGTTCGTGACCGGCCCCGAGGGTGCGCGGGGCCGCAGGGTCGTGGCCGTGCAGCGCCGAGGCGGCGTCGAGTCCGCACTCGGAGAGCTGCCCTTGGATGCGGACGGCCCCGTCGCGCTGGTCGTGCGTGCACGCGGGCAGGAGTACGCGCTGCTCGCCGCGGCGGGGGAGGGCGAGCCCGTTCTGGTGGCGACCGTCGACGGGCGCGCGCTGGACTCCGTCGCGACCGGCGGCTTTCTCGGGCTGTGGATCGGGGTGTACGCCACCAGCAACGGGCGCCCGACGACGACGACGGCCCACGTGGAGCGGTTCGAGTACCTCCCGCTGGGCTGACACGGGCCCGTCCTGCGCGCCATCCTGGGGCTCTCGCCGCCGCAGGACATTCCATATACGGGCATGTCAAACGTTATCGATAACGTTTTCGTTGCAGTAGTCTCGGGCCATGGGTCCACGGGTGACGATCACCGATGTCGCGCGACGGGCGGGCGTCTCGACCGCGACCGTCTCGAAGGTGATCAACGAGCGGTACGGGGTGGCCAGCGGCACCACCTCGCACGTGCGCGAGGTGATCAAGGAGCTCGGCTACGAGTCGAGCCTGGTCGCCCGGAGCCTGCGCTCGCACAAGACGAACGTGATCGGCATCCTCGTCGCTGAGTTCGAGCCCTTCAGCGCCGAGATCCTCAAGGGTGCGTCCACCGGCCTCGGCGACTCCGGCTACGCGCTCCTCGCCTACACCGGCGGACAGCTGACCGGCGGTGTCGGCTGGGAACGGCGGTACCTCTCCCGGCTCAGCGGCACCTTGATCGACGGCGCGGTGCTGGTCACCCCGACCGTCCTCGAGGCCGACGCCGGGGTCCCCGTCGTCGCGATCGACCCGCACGCGGGGCCGTCCGGCCTGCCGACGGTCGACTCGGACAACTTCAACGGGGCCGTGCAGGCAGTCGAGCACCTCCTGGGCCTCGGTCACCGGCGGATCGGGTTCATCGGCGGCCGGTCCGACCTCGAGTCCTCGCGTCTCCGCGAGGCCGGGTACTGCAAGGCGCTCGCCGACGCGGGCATCCCGGTCGAGCCCGGCCTGATGCGGGCCGGCGACTACCGCAAGGACTCGACGCACGAGCCCGCGCGCGAGCTCCTCACCCTGGCGGAGCGGCCGACCGCCATCTTCGCCGCCAACGACCTCTCCGCCATCGGGACCCTCGAGATCGCCCAGGAGCTCGGCCTGGACGTCCCGTCCGAGCTGTCGATCATCGGCTTCGACGACATCCCGGAGTCGACGCTCACCACGCCCGCGCTCACCACCGTGCACCAGCCGATCCAGCAGATGGGCGCGGCAGCCATCGCGCTGCTCATCACGCTCATGGCCGGGGAGTCGGTCGAGCAGACCCACATCCGGCTCGTGACCTCGCTCGTCGAGCGGGGATCGACGGCACCGCCCCGCTGACGTCCGACGAGTGCCTGCCCGCCCCGTGGTCCGCAGAGTGACCCTCCCGTGGCCAGGCGGAACGGCAGTCATACACTCGCGAGCATGACCGTGACGTCGGACAACGCCCCCAGCTCCAGCTCACCAGCAGTCGACATCAAGCCCCGCTCGCGCACCGTCACCGACGGTCTGGAGGCCACCGCCTCGCGCGGCATGCTCCGCGCGGTGGGCCTCGGCGACGACGACTTCGCGAAGCCGCAGATCGGCGTCGCCAGCTCGTGGAACGAGATCACGCCCTGCAACCTCTCGCTCCAGCGGCTGGCCCAGGCGGCCAAGGCCGGGGTGCACGCAGCGGGCGGCTACCCCCTCGAGTTCGGCACCATCTCGGTCTCCGACGGCATCTCCATGGGCCACGAGGGCATGCACTTCTCGCTGGTGAGCCGCGACATCATCGCCGACTCCGTGGAGACCGTCATGCAGGCCGAGCGCCTCGACGGCTCCGTGCTGCTGGCCGGCTGCGACAAGTCCCTGCCGGGCATGCTCATGGCGGCCGCGCGCCTCGACCTGGCCAGCGTCTTCCTGTACGCCGGCTCGATCGCGCCGGGCTGGGTCAAGCTCGAGGACGGCACCGAGAAGGACGTCACGATCATCGACGCGTTCGAGGCCGTCGGCGCGTGCGCCCGCGGGCTGATGAGCCGCGAGGACGTCGACCGCATCGAGCGCGCCATCTGTCCCGGTGAGGGCGCCTGCGGCGGCATGTACACGGCCAACACGATGGCGTCGGTGGCCGAGGCGATCGGCATGTCGATCCCCGGTTCCGCGGCCCCGCCGTCGGCCGACCGCCGCCGCGACGCGTTCGCGCACAAGTCCGGCGAGGCGGTCGTCGAGCTGCTCCGCAAGGGCATCACGGCGCGCCAGATCATGACGAAGGAGGCGTTCGAGAACGCCATCGCCGTGGTCATGGCCTTCGGCGGCTCCACCAACGCGGTCCTGCACCTGCTGGCCATCGCGCACGAGGCCGAGGTGGACCTCACGCTCGCCGACTTCTCCCGCGTCGCCGCCAAGGTGCCGCACCTGGGGGACCTCAAGCCGTTCGGCCGCTACGTCATGAACGACATCGACCGCATCGGCGGCGTGCCCGTGGTGATGAAGGCGCTGCTCGACGCGGGCCTGCTGCACGGCGACTGCCTCACGGTGACGGGCAAGACGATCGCCGAGAACCTGGCGGACGTGAACCCGCCGGACCCCGACGGCAAGATCCTGCGCGCCATGAACAACCCGATCCACAAGACCGGCGGCATCACGATCCTGCACGGCTCGCTGGCGCCCGACGGCGCCGTGGTGAAGTCGGCCGGCTTCGACTCCGACGTCTTCGAGGGCACCGCCCGCGTGTTCGAGCGCGAGCGTGCCGCGATGGACGCCCTCGAGAACGGGACGATCGTGGCCGGCGACGTCGTGGTCATCCGCTACGAGGGCCCCAAGGGCGGGCCCGGCATGCGCGAGATGCTCGCCATCACCGGCGCGATCAAGGGCGCCGGCCTCGGCAAGGACGTCCTCCTGCTCACCGACGGCCGCTTCTCCGGCGGCACCACCGGCCTGTGCGTCGGTCACGTGGCCCCCGAGGCCGTCGACGGCGGACCGATCGCGTTCATCAAGGACGGCGACCGGATCCGGCTGGACGTGGCGAACGAGACCCTCGACGTGCTGGTCAGCGACGCGGAGCTCGAGGGCCGCAAGGTCGGCTGGGCGCCGCTGCCCCCCACCTACACGCGAGGGGTGCTGGCCAAGTACGCGAAGCTGGTGCAGTCGGCGTCGAAGGGCGCCGTGCTGATCTGACGACGGCCGGTCAGCCGCCGGCGATCGCCCGCAGCGCAGCCAGGTGAGCGGTCAGCGCCTCGCGCCCTGCGGGCGTCAGCCGGAGCCAGGTGCGCGGACGCTTGCCCACGTACCCCTTGCGCACGTGCACGTACCCGGCCTGCTCGAGGACGGTGACGGCCTTGCTCAGCGCGGAGTCGCTGATCTGCACGGCGTCTCGGACGGCGGAGAACTCCGCCTCGTCGGTGGCAGCCAGCGCCGCGACCACCGAGAGGCGCACGGGGGAGTGGATGACCTCGTCGAGGCGCGCGCGGGCCTCCTCGCCGACGGAGTCGCTGCCCGGGAGGGGGGGCATCAGGCCCGGCCCTCGCGCCAGGCGCCGACGGCGAGCGGGGCGGTGACGACGACCGAGGCGAGCAGCCAGAACAGGACGGACTCGCGCAGCCAGGTGAGCCCGACGATGAGCGACACCGTGTACGCGATGCCCCAGCCCCGGATGGCGCCCATCCAGCGCCGGCCCATGCCCTCCTTGGTCACGGTGACCCCGCGCAGGAGCGCGATCGACAGGGCCAGGCAGGACGCCATGTAGGCGCCGCACAGGACGAGGGCGGGGCCGTCGTCGGGGATCGTGCTGAGGCCGACGTAGAACATGAACGTGCTGGTCGCCAGCCCGGTGAGCCACTGGGCGTGCCGGTTCTGGCCGGCGGCACGCAGGGATCCGGCCGCCCCGGCGCTGAGGGCGAGCAGCTGGCGGGCCTCGTCGGGCGTAGGGCTCTGTGACGTCGTCATGAAAGTAGTTTCCATGAGTGAAACTACTTTCGCAAGGCCCAGGGACGACGACGGGCCCGCTCCGAGCGGAGCGGGCCCGTCGACACAGGGTCCTGCCTACTTGATCGACCCCCGGGTGACCCCGGAGATGACCCAGCGCTGGCTGAAGATGTAGACCACCAGCAGTGGCGCCATGGCCATGAGGTAGGACGCGAACGCCACCGTGTAGTCGGTGTTGAACTGCCCCTGGAACACGTACTGCGCCAGCGACAGCGTCCGCGCCCCGGGGTCGGTGAGCACCACGAGCGGCATGATGAAGTCGTTCCACGCCCAGACGCACGTGAGGATGCCGACCGTCGCGTTCATCGGTGTGAGCAGCGGGAAGATGATCTGCCGGAACACCCGCCACGTCGACGCACCGTCCACCCGCGCCGCCTCCTCGAGCTCGATCGGGATCGAGCGGATGTAGGCGGTGTAGATGAAGATGTTCAGCGACAGCCCGTAGATCGTGTAGAGCACGATCATCCCCGCCTGGTTGTCCAGGCCCAGGAGCGAGGTCTGCTTCACCAGCGGCAGCATGATGATCGGGAACGGGATGAACAGGGCCGCCAGCAGGTAGAAGAACACGCCCTTGAAGAACGGTCGGTGGATGTTCCGCGCGATGCCGTAGGCGACGACCGAGCTGGTCAGCAGCGTGAAGACGACCGACCCGACGGTGATGATCGCCGTGTTCATGAGCGCCTGCGGGAAGCTGGTCCGCTCCCACGCCTCGGCGAAGTTCCCCCAGCTCACCGGGTTCGGCCACTCGAAGCCGGTGCCGGCCGCGAGCTGGTCGGGGGTCTTGAGCGCCACGACCACGGCCAGGTAGAGCGGGACGAGGATCGTGAGCGAGCACACCGCGATCAGCGCGGTCACCCACCAGTTGATCTTGCGGGTGTCATCGTCGGCGACGTTCTTGGTACGGCGCCGCCGGGGCTGGGGGAGGACGGCCTCGGCCTGCCCGAGCGCGGTTCCTGCGGTGGTCATCAGAAGTCCGCCTCTCTGCGCTGAAGGACTCGGAACTGGAAGAGCGAGACGATGGTGATGACGATGAAGAAGATCACCGCGTTCGCGGTCTGGTAGGCGAACTCCCCGCCGGAGAACCCCCCGCGGAAGATGAGCAGGGTGACGGACTCCGTCGCCGTGCCGGGACCGCCGTTGGTGAGGGCGACGATCGGGTCGAAGACCTGCAGGAAGCCCTTCAGGCTCAGCACGACGTTGATCGTGAAGAACGCGCTGATCAGGGGGAACGTGATCGAGCGGAACGAGCGCCACGCCTTCGCGCCGTCCAGCGACGCCGCCTCGTAGAGCTCGCGCGGGATCGTCTGCAGCCCGGAGAGGTAGATGATGATCGCGAAGGCGCAGGACTGCCAGACGGCCAGGGCGACGATCGCGGTCCAGGCCCACGTCTCGTTGGTGAGGATGTTGTCGGCGAACAGCGGGATGCCCGACAGGATCTTGGGCAGCGAGCTCGAGAAGAAGAACTGGAAGACGTACCCGATGACCAGGATCGCCAGCACGTAGGGCACGAAGTACACGCCCCGCCAGAAGTTGCGGGCCATGATCTTGGCGTTGAGGCCCATCGCGATGGACAGCGAGATCAGGTTGGTCAGCACGGTCGCGGCGACGGCGAACAGGAACGAGAACCCGTACGCCTGCAGGACGCGGTCGTCCTTGAACAGGTTGACGTAGTTGGACAGGCCGACGAAGTTCCAGGCCCCGTACCCGGCGTAGTTCGTCAGGCTGAAGAAGATGCCGACGAGCACCGGGACGGTGTGGAACAGGAAGAACGCGATGACCGCGGGCCAGACCATCCAGTAGAACGTGGACTGTGCGCGATCCTTCATGGCGCGCCGCGGCGCGGGAGTGCCGGCGTCACCGGCGCCGCGTGCGGCGGGCGGGGCTTGCGTGGAGGACGTCATCGTCAGTCTCCCGTCACGGGGATGGTGCGAGCGGCGACCTTGCTCCACTCGCTGTCGAGGGTGGCGAGCGCGGCGTCGGCGTCGCCGCTGAACAGGAACTGCTGGTCGATCGCCGCGAGCGGGATGCTGGGCGGGATCTGGTGGTCGATGAAGCCCGCGATGCGACCCTCGTCGAAGTACGGCGCGACCGACTGGATCGCGGGCTCGTCACTGAGCTCCGCGTCCTTCACGGACGGGATCATGTTCTGCGAGGCGGCGAACTCCTCGATCACGTCCTTCTGGAACAGGTAGTCGATGAAGCGCAGCGCCTCCTCCTTGCGAGGGGTGTCCCTCGCCATCGTCACGACGACGTCGACGCCGGAGACCAGCACGCGGTCGGCAGGGTCCTCGGTGGCCGGGTAGGGGAAGATCCCCGCCCGGATGTCCGGGTTGATGCCCTTGATCGGGCTCAGCGCCCAGATGCCCTGCAGGAGCATGGCGACCTCGCCGTTGGCGAACGCGGCGTTGCCGTCGTCGTACGTGGCCCCGCGGTACCCGTCCTGCATGTAGCCGAACAGCTGGTACTGCTGGTCCATCGCCTCGGCGAAGTCCTTCTGGAACGACACCTCCGAGTCCGGGCCAGTCTCCTCACCCTGCGCGCGCATCTTGTCGAAGAAGTCGTCGCCGGCGGGGTAGGCGCCGAGCGCGTTGAAGGAGGGCAGTCCCGTCCACGAGTCGGCGAGGGTCCCGTAGAACGGGGTGATGCCGGCCGCCTGGAGCGCGTCGCAGACGGCGATCAGGTCGTCCCAGGTCTCCGGGACCTCGAGGCCCTGCTGCTCGAAGATGTCCTGGTTGTAGATGACCCCGTTGGCGTTGTTGACGTAGCCGAGGCCGCTGACCTCGTCGCCGTAGGTGCCCAGCTCCGCGATGATCTCCTGCACCGCCGGGTTGATGGTGTCCAGCACCGGCTCGTCCGAGAAGTCGTAGAAGACCCCCGCCTGCACGAGCCGACCGAAGTTACCGCTCGCGTTCAGGGTGATGACGTCCGGTGTCTTGTCCTTGACCAGGAGCGTCCGGATCGCCGTGTCGGCGTCGGCGACCTGGTTCTGCACCACCCGGATGTCGGGGTTCTCCGCCTCGAAGTCGGCGATGATCTGGGTGAAGTCCTCGAGCGCCTCACCCTTGAACTGGAAGAAGTTCAGGGTGGTCACGCCGTCGGACGCATCGTTCGCACAACCGCCGACGGCGGCCAGCAGGGCGACCAGGCCGGCCGCTGCTGCGGTGCGACCGCGTCGCTTCTCTCGATATCTCATCGTGCGCCTCCTTGCGCGTGGGGTGGTGCTCAGCTCTGGGCGACCAGCTCGATCACGGTCGATCGCTGGGGGTACTGGACCGGCGGCCGGAGGCCGACGGCGTCGAGCTCGCGGCCCGTGAGGGTGGTGTCGTGCGTCTGCCAGGCGAGCTCGGACTGGCCGGCGGTCCCGGTGGGGCCCCCGACGACGCTGACGCGGTACCGCCGACCGGGGTCGAGCCCGGGGATCCGGACCCTGCCCGGCGGGTAGGCGACGGTGGTGTCGGTCTGCGTGAGGGTGAACACCGCCGACGTGCTGTCGTGCGCGACCACACCGCGGACGTCGATGCCCGGCTCGGTGTCGTCGACACAGATCGTCCGACCGGTGGCTACCAGCGGCCGGATGCGCTTGGCGTACTCCACCCACGCCGCGATCCGCGAGCGTGTCTGCTCGTCGGTCGCCGTGAGATCCCACTCGATCCCGACGTGCCCGAAGAGCGCGACCGCGGCGCTGAAGTCGAGGTCCACGGTCCTGCCGGTCGAGTGGACGACGGGGCTGGTCAGGTGCATCCCCATCATCTCCGGCGGGACCACCAGGCCCGTGTACCGCTGGTTGACCAGGCGGTCGAGCGGGTCGAGGGTGTCGCTGGTCCAGATCCGGTCCGTGCGCGCCAGGATGCCGAGGTCGACGCGCGCGCCCCCGGAGGCGCAGCTCTCGATCTCCAGGCCGGGATGTGCCCCCTTGAGCTCGTCCAGCAGCCGGTACAGGGCCAGCGTGTGCTCGCGGACCCGGGCGGCGCCCTGCGGACCGCTCCCGGCGTCGAGCAGGTCGCGGTTGTGGTCCCACTTCAGATAGGCGATCGGGTACTCGTCGAGCAGGGCGTGGAGCCGGCCGGCGATGTAGGCGTAGGCGTCGTCGTGCGCGAGGTCGAGCACCTGCTGCTGACGTGCCGACGGCGGCAGAGACGTGCGCGCGCGCAGGATCCAGTCGGGGTGCGCACGGGCGAGGTCGCTGTCCGGGTTGACCATCTCCGGCTCCACCCAGAGGCCGAACTCCATGCCGCGGCGCAGGACGTGGTCCACCAGCGGGCGGAGCCCGTCGGGCCACACGGTCGAGTCGACGTACCAGTCGCCCAGGCCCGCGGTGTCGTCGCGACGCCCGAGGAACCACCCGTCGTCCAGGACGAACCGCTCGACCCCGACCGACGCGGCGGCGTCCGCCAGCGCGGTGAGACGGTCGAGGGAGTGGTCGAAGTAGACGGCCTCCCACGTGTTCAGGGTGATCGGGCGGGGTCGGCCCGGGTGCGCCGGGCGGCGGCGCCACTCGTCGTGGAAGCGGTGGGCGAGCTGGCTCAGCCCGTCGCCCCACGACCCGATGACGTCGGGCGACGTGAGCGAGGCACCCGGCGCGAGGATGACCTCCCCGGGTGCGAACAGCTCTCCGCCGGTCAGGACCGCCTCCCCGGCTGCGGACCGTTCCGCGAGCAGGCGGTGGTTCCCGCTCCACGCCACGTGCACGGCGTGCACGCGTCCTCGCTCGAAGCCGAACCCGGGGCGACCCGCGGCGAGGACGAGGGTGGCGTCCGCACCCGGTCGCCCGCGACGGCTCTCGCGCAGGTGCGTCCCGTAGGTGAACGGGTGCCGCTGGGGTGTGCGTTCCTTCAGGTGCCGGCCCGTGGTGTCGAGGATCTCGGTGGCGTCCCACGGCACCGGGAACGCGAGGTGGAGCGACTGCACGGTGTAGGGGGAGTCGCCCGTGTTGCGCAGCGTGATCCGCTGGTGCAGGAGCCCGCTCGGGCCCACCCGCAGCTCCAGCAGAGCGCTCAGGTGCGCCTCCCGGTCGACCAGGGACAGCCGGGCCTGGTGGTCGTCGGCCCGGATGTCCTCGAGCTCCAGGCGGACGCTGAACGCGGCTCCGTCGCGGTGCCCCTCCAGGCCCGGCGTGCCGAGCCAGCCGCCTGCCTGCGAGGTGACGAGCGTCGCGCGGGCCGGCTCGTCGAGGCTCCCCGAGACCCGCTGCGGGACGGCCGCTGCGGCCAGGCTGTGCAGAGTCTGCTCGGTCGAGTCTGTGAGCTCCTCGCCCCAGTGGACGATCGCCGGGTGGGGCGCAGCGTCGAGGTCGAGCACGACGCTGGTGCCGCCGCGGTGCAGGTGCAGGACCTGCCGGGGAGGAGTGTCCGCGGTCACCCCGTCGTGAGAGAACATGCATTAGTTCTAACACGGAATAAACAACCGGTACAAGTACCGATTCCGGTACATATCGGGCCATGTGGGTTGGTGTTCGTGTCATGATGGAACCAATGAACGGGTTGAGCGAGTGCTGACCGAGAGCGAGCGCGCTCTGGCGCGCGCCGTGCTCATCCACGGGCCGATCTCCCGCAGCGAGCTCACCAGTCGCCTGGGCCTGTCGCCGCCCAGCCTCACGCGACTCGTGAAGCCGTTCCTCGACCGCGGGCTGTTCGTCGAGCTCGACGACCGGACCGACGGGTCGATCGGCCGACCCGTGCGCCCTCTCGACGTCCGGCCGGGGCTGGCCACCTTCGCGGGCGTCAAGGTCGCGGGCGAGTCGCTCCATGTCGTCGCGACGGACGTCCGCGCCGGTCTGCTCACCTACCAGCACCGCGCGCTCGGCCGCCGCGACCCCGACGGCGTCGCCGACGAGATCGCGGACGCCGTGCGCGGTCTCGGCGTCGACCAGGTCGCCGGTATCGGGGTGTCGCTCGGCGGTGCCGTGAGGGACGGTCGCGTCGAGTTCGCCCCGTTCCTCGACTGGACGGACGTGCCGTTCGCCCAGCTCGTCGAGGACCGGCTGGGCATCCCGGTGTCACTCGAGAACGACCTCGTGGCGCTCGCCGAGGCCGAGCTCTGGTTCGGGCTCGGCCGCGGGATCCCCGGGTTCGCCGTGATCACCATCGGCGCCGGCGTCGGGTACGCGCTGGTCGTGAACGGGCAGGTCGTGCACTCCCGGGAGGCGGGTGTCGGCCTCGGCGGCCACATCCCGCTGAGCACCACCGGCCCGGTCTGCCACGTGGGCCACCGCGGGTGCGCCGAGGCGATGCTGGCGTCGGGATCGATCGCCGCCCAGGTGTCGGCCGCGCTCCAGCGCCCGCTCGACTACGACGACGTGCTGCGTCTGGCGGGGGAGGGTGATCCCGCGGCGACGACCGTCGTCGACGAGGCCGCGGCCGCCCTCGGCCGGTTCGTCGCGCTCGCGGTCAACCTCACCCTGCAGCCGGCGGTCGTCCTCGCAGGCGAGGGCATCGGGCTGTTCGCCGTCGCGGAGGACCGGGTGCGGTCCGCGATCGCCGCCGACCGCGACCCCCGCGCCGAGCCGGTCCGGCTGTACGTCGACGAGTCCGGCTTCTCGGCGTGGGCCCGAGGGGCGGCGACGATCGCGATCCAAGACGCCGTCGACCGCATCCGTCTCGACGAGCGCGCGCCGGTGCTGCTCTCCGCCGACGCAGGAGCGAGCACATGAGCTGGACCCCCGAGGACGCCCCCTCGTGGACCCGAGCCGTCGTGTACCAGGTGTACCCGCGCTCGTTCGCGGACTCCGACGGCGACGGGATCGGTGACCTGCGGGGGATCCTCGAGCGCCTCGACCACCTGGCGGAGCTGGGGGTGGACGTGGTCTGGCTGTCGCCCATCTACGCCTCGCCGCAGGACGACAACGGGTACGACATCAGCGACTACAGGGGCGTCGACCCGGTGTTCGGCACGCTCGAGGACCTCGACGAGCTGGTGGCAGCCCTGCACGACCGGGGCATGAAGCTGGTGATGGACCTCGTCGTCAACCACACGTCCGACGAGCACCCGTGGTTCGTCGAGTCCCGTGACCCGCGCAGCCCGAAGCGGGACTGGTACTGGTGGCGGCCGCCCCGCGCGGGCATGGCCGCGGGCGTCCCCGGCGCCGAGCCCACCAACTGGCGGTCGTTCTTCGAGGGGCCGGCGTGGCTGCTCGACGAACGGTCCGGCGAGTACTTCCTGCACCTGTTCAGCCGCAAGCAGCCGGACCTCAACTGGGAGAACCCGCAGGTCAGGGGTGCGATCCACGACATGATGCGCTGGTGGCTGGACCGCGGGGTCGACGGCTTCCGCATGGACGTCATCAACTTGATCTCCAAGGACACCGCCCTGCCGGACGGGGTGGTCACCGACGGCCTGCTCGCCGACGGCTCCGCATCCTACGTGTGCGGTCCGCGCATCCACGAGTTCCTGGCGGAGATGCACGAGACGGTCTTCGCGGGCCGGCCGGAGCGGCTGCTGACCGTGGGGGAGATGCCCGGCGTCACGGTGCAGCAGGCGCGCGAGTTCACCGACCCGGCCCGGACGGAGGTCGACATGGTGTTCCAGTTCGAGCACGTCGGCCTCGACCACGGCCCGGGCGGCAAGTTCGACGTCCGCCCGCTGCGGCTGCTCGACCTCAAGGCGTCGTTCGGTCGCTGGCAGGCCGCGCTGGCCGACGTCGGCTGGAACAGCCTGTACTGGGACAACCACGACCAGCCGCGGATCGTGTCGCGGTTCGGCGACGACGGGCGGTACCGGCGCGAGTCGGCCACCATGCTCGCCACCGTGCTGCACCTGCACCGCGGCACGCCGTACGTCTACCAGGGCGAGGAGCTCGGGATGACGAACGCGCACTTCACGCGGTTCGACCAGTACCGGGACATCGAGACGCTCAACCACGTGGCCGTCGCGACCACCGTGGGCACCGGCTCCGACGAGGACCTGCTGGCCGGCATCGCGGCGATGAGCCGGGACAACGCCCGCACGCCGATGCAGTGGGACGGCTCCCCGCACGCGGGCTTCACGACGGGCACCCCGTGGATCTCGGTCAACGAGAACTACCCGACGGTCAACGCCGAGGCGGAGCGGGCGGACCCCGACTCGGTCTTCCACTACTACCGGGCGCTCATCGCCCTGCGGCACGACGACCCGGTCGTGGCCCTCGGCGACTTCACGATGCTGCTTCCCGACCACGAGCACGTGTACGCGTTCACCCGCCGGCTCGGCGACGTCACGCTCACCGTCCTGGGCAACTTCTCGGGCGAGGTGCAGGACGTCGACCTCCCCGCGGACCCTGGTGACCTGGTGATCGGCAACTACCCGCCCCCTGACGGCCCTGCACTGCGGCCGTGGGAGGCTCGGGTCTACCGCTCCTGAACCTGGTGGCCAGCCACCGGGCGGTCCCGTGGGCTGGCGGGACAGACCGGGACCTGCCGGCCTTCCTAGCGTCGAGGCATGAGCCTCCTCGCCCCACCGCGCACCAGGGCACGGTCACGCGTCGGCTGGACCTGGATCGCGCTGTCGTCGCTCGCCATCGCCGTCTACGCCGTGACCCCGTACCTGACGACGCCGCTGCACGAGCTCGCCGGTGACGCCGTCGGCCTCGCGGGTGCGTACGAGGGCAAGCCCGCCTGGGTGCTCTCCGCGCTCTACGTGCACATCGTCGCCGGAGGCATCGCCCTCCTGGTCGGCCCGCTCCAGTTCTGGCGGACGCTGCGCGAGCGTGCGCGCTCGGTGCACCGGTCGGTCGGGCGGGTCTACCTGACCGCGGTGCTGGTCGGCGCACTGGCCGCGCTCGCCCTGGCGCCGGTCAACTCGGCAGGCCTGGTGGGCCTCGCCGGCTTCGGCACGGTCGGGGTGCTCTGGATCTGGACCGGGTGGCGCGGGTACCGGGCGATCCGGACCGGGGACGTCCGCAGCCACCAGGCGTGGATGATCCGCAACTTCGCACTCACCTACGCGGCGGTCACGCTCCGGCTCTGGCTCGGCGTGCTGATGGCCGCGCAGTCCCCGTGGATCGAGTCGGGCGCCGACGCCGACGCCGCGTTCCGCAACGCCTACGCGCTGGTCCCGTTCCTCAGCTGGATCCCGAACCTGGTGCTCGCCGAGCTGCTGGTCCGCCGCCGCGGACTGCCTGCGCTGCGGATCACCGACGGTGGATACGCTCGCACGGAGATCGTCGAGAGGGTCGTCGAGAAGGTCGTCGAGAGGTAGGAGCGGGCGTGGGCACCGTGCACGAGAGCATCGACGGTCGGCTGCGGACCTTCGTCGAGGCGCAGCCGATGTTCTTCGTCGCGACGGCGCCGACCGGCCCGGACGGGCACGTCAACCTGTCGCCCAAGGGGATCGCCGGATCGTTCGTGGTCCTCGACGAGCACACCGTCGCATACCTCGACCTCACGGCGAGCGGCGCCGAGACGATCGCGCACCTGCGGGACAACGGCCGGATCACGCTCATGTTCTGCGCGTTCGAGGGGCCGCCCAACATCGTGCGCCTCTACGGTCGCGGCCGGTTCGTCACGCTCTACGACGACGGCTTCGACGAGCTCGCGGCCCTGTTCCCCGAGACGCGCGGTGCCCGAGCGGTGATCGTCGTCGAGGTGGACCGGGTGTCGGACTCGTGCGGCTACGGCGTCCCCCGGATGGCGCTGGAGGGGGAGCGTGACCTGCTGCCGCAGCACATGGAGCGCAAGGGGACGGCCGGCCAGGCTGCGTACCGACGCCTGAAGAACCGGACCAGCATCGACGGCCTGCCCGCGTTCGACATGGACCCCCAGCCGCCCGCAGCGTCCACGTGATGATCCCGTGAACCACGATGTGAGATCGGCCGAGGGCGACGTGACACATCGGAAACGTGGGCGTAGTGTCCACAGCGTGCAGACGATCCTTCTCGTAGTACTTCCTGAGCGCGCCGGCTAGAGGCCTCCCGCACAGGCCTCGTCAGCGCGCTCGCCCCTCGTCCAGCCCGTACGTGGCTCGAGGGGCTTTTTCGTGCTCAGGCAGCACCCGACGCAGTACCCGACGCACGACCCACGCAGCACCACCCAGGGAGACATCGATGGTCCAGGGCCCTCACCCGGCACCGCCGCGAACATCCGCGCCCGGCTCCGCCGCGGCGTCCCGCGTCCCTGCCCCGACGACGGTCGAGCAGGTCACCGGCGCGCAGTCGATCGTCCGCTCGCTCGAGGAGGCCGGCGTCGAGGTCGTCTTCGGCATCCCCGGCGGCGCGATCCTCCCGACGTACGACCCGCTGATGGACTCCACCAAGGTCCGCCACATCCTGGTCCGGCACGAGCAGGGCGGTGGCCACGCGGCCGCCGGCTACGCCGCCGCGACCGGTCGGGTCGGCGTCTGCATGGCGACCTCAGGCCCGGGCGCGACGAACCTCGTGACCCCCATCGCCGACGCGCACATGGACTCGGTGCCGCTGGTCGCGATCACCGGCCAGGTGTCCGCGTCGATGATCGGCACGGACGCGTTCCAGGAGGCGGACATCGTCGGCATCACGCTGCCGGTGACCAAGCACAACTACCTGGTGACCGACCCCGACGACATCCCCCGCGTCATCGCCGAGGCGTTCCACATCGCCTCGACGGGGCGCCCGGGTCCCGTGCTGGTGGACATCGCCAAGTCGGCGATGGTCTCCCGCACCACGTTCTCGTGGCCACAGGAGCTCGACCTGCCGGGCTACCACCCGGTGACCAAGCCGCACGCCAAGCAGATCCGCGAGGCCGCCCGGCTCATCGCCACGGCCCGCCGGCCGGTGTTCTACGTCGGCGGCGGCGTCATCCGGGCTCGCGCGTCGGCGGAGCTGAAGGCGCTGACCGAGGCGTCCGGCGCCCCCGTCGTGACCACCCTCATGGCCCGCGGCGCGCTGCCCGACTCGCACCCGCAGCACCTCGGCATGCCCGGCATGCACGGCACGGTGGCCGCGGTCGCCGCGCTCCAGCGGGCCGACCTCGTCGTCGCCCTCGGTGCCCGGTTCGACGACCGGGTGACGGGCCTGCTGTCCAGCTTCGCGCCCAACGCGACCATCGTGCACGCGGACATCGACCCGGCCGAGATCGGCAAGAACCGCACGGTCGACGTGCCGATCGTCGGGGACCTCAAGGAGGTCATGGCGGACCTGCTGCCCGAGCTCGCCCGCGAGCACACGCAGCACGGCAAGCCGGACCTCGAGGAGTGGTGGCGGCAGCTGGACGAGTGGCGCTCGACGTTCCCGCTCGGGTTCGACGAGCCCGCCGACGGCCACCTGGCCCCGCAGCACGTCATCCAGCGGATCGGTGAGCTGTCCGGGCCGGAGTCGATCTTCGCCGCGGGCGTCGGCCAGCACCAGATGTGGGCCGCGCAGTTCATCAAGTACCAGCGGCCCAACTCGTGGCTGAACTCCGGGGGCCTGGGCACCATGGGCTACGCGGTGCCGGCGGCGATGGGGGCCAAGGTCGGTGACCCGTCGCGGACCGTGTGGGCCATCGACGGCGACGGCTGCTTCCAGATGACCAACCAGGAGCTGGCCACCTGCACCATCAACGAGATCCCGATCAAGGTCGCGATCATCAACAACTCGTCGCTCGGCATGGTGCGGCAGTGGCAGACCCTGTTCTACGAGTCCCGCTACTCCAACACCGACCTGAACACGGGTCACGGCACGGTGCGGATCCCGGACTTCGTGAAGATGGCCGACGCCTACGGCTGCGCGGGACTGCGCTGCGAGACGCGCGGTGACGTCGACGCCACCATCAAGCGGGCGCTCGAGATCAACGACCAGCCGGTCGTCATCGACTTCACCGTGTCGCGCGACGCGATGGTGTGGCCGATGGTCGCCGCCGGCGTCTCCAACGACGACATCCAGTACGCCCGGGGCATCTCCCCGGCGTGGGACCGGGAGGACTGAGCCATGTCCCGTCACACCTTGTCGGTCCTCGTGGAGAACAAGCCCGGCGTGCTCACGCGCGTCGCCGGCCTGTTCGCGCGGCGGTCGTTCAACATCCACTCGCTCGCGGTCGGTCCCACCGAGCACGACGAGATCTCGCGCATCACGGTCGTCGTCGACGTCGACGCCCTGCCGCTCGAGCAGGTGACCAAGCAGCTGAACAAGCTGATCAACGTCATCAAGATCGTCGAGCTCGAGGACGCCGCGTCCGTGCAGCGTGAGCTGCTGCTGGTCAAGGTTCGCGCCGACGCCACGCAGCGCACCGGGGTCCTCGAGGTCGTCCAGCTGTTCCGCGCGCACGTCGTCGACGTCGTGCCGGACAGCGTCGTCATCGAGGCGACCGGCGGACCGGGCAAGCTCGACGCCCTCCTCGCCGCCCTGGAGCCGTTCGGCATCCGGGAGATCGTGCAGTCCGGCACCGTGGCCATCGGCCGCGGGTCTCGCTCGATCACCGACCGCGCCCTGGAGCGCGTCAACCGCAGCGCCTGACCCTTTCTGTCGAGCTTTTTCCGAACGAACCACACACCGAGGAGACCCATCGTGGCCGAGCTGTTCTACGACGACGACGCCGACCTGTCGATCATCCAGTCCAAGAAGGTCGCCGTCATCGGCTACGGCAGCCAGGGGCACGCGCACAGCCTCAACCTGCGCGACTCCGGCGTCGACGTGACCGTCGGCCTGCGCGAGGGCTCGGCGTCCCGCGCCAAGGCCGAGAACCAGGGCCTGAAGGTCGCCTCGGTGGCCGACGCGGTCCGCGAGGCAGACGTCGTCGTCATCCTGGCGCCCGACCAGGTGCAGCGGATCGTGTACCGCGAGGAGATCGAGCCCAACCTGAAGGACGGCGCCGCGCTGGTCTTCGGCCACGGGTTCAACATCCGCTTCGGCTACATCAAGCCGGCCGCGCAGCACGACGTGCTCATGGTCGCGCCCAAGGGCCCGGGCCACCTGGTCCGTCGCGAGTACGTCGACGGGCGCGGCGTCCCGGTCATCGTCGCGGTCGAGCAGGACGCGTCCGGCTCCGCCTGGGACCTCGCCCTGTCGTACGCCAAGGCGATCGGTGGCCTGCGCGCCGCCGGCATCAAGACGAGCTTCACCGAGGAGACCGAGACCGACCTGTTCGGTGAGCAGGCCGTCCTGTGCGGCGGCGTGTCGCAGCTGATCCAGTACGGCTTCGAGACCCTGACCGAGGCCGGCTACCAGCCCGAGGTCGCGTACTTCGAGGTGCTGCACGAGCTCAAGCTGATCGTCGACCTGATCTTCGAGGGCGGCATCACCAAGCAGCGCTGGTCCGTCTCCGACACGGCCGAGTACGGCGACTACGTCTCCGGTCCGCGCGTCATCACGCCGGACGTGAAGGAGAACATGAAGGCAGTGCTGGCCGACATCCAGAACGGCGCCTTCGCCGAGCGGTTCATCAACGACCAGGACGCCGGCGCGCCGGAGTTCAAGGAGCTGCGCGAGAAGGGCCAGAACCACCCGATCGAGCCCGTCGGCCGCGAGCTGCGCAAGCTGTTCGCCTGGGTCAAGCCGGCGGAGTCCGACTACGTCGAGGGCTCGGCGGCGCGCTGACGGAGGTACGGGCCGCCCGAAGGGTGGCACGTGCCGGAGGCAGCGCAGAGCCGAGCGCGACCATGAGCACCGAGGGAAGCGCCGCGCGCTGATCTCCCGCTCCACAGAACGGCACCTGGTCTCCGCGACCGGGTGCCGTTCTGCGTCGGTCGTGCCGGTCACCTGCGGGTACGCAAGGATGGGCGGACGACCGACGGAGGGATGACGATGACCGACCAGCAGGTGGAGCCGCCCGAGGGCGTCGAGGGTGCTGTCGAGGACGAGCGGATCGCGGCGTTCTGGCAGGCGGCCCGAGGGCACGTCGGGTTCGGCAAGCTGGACACCATCGTCGGCGGGACGCCCGAGGACGTGGTGCCGCCGCCGTCGTGGTCGTACGGCGACGACGCCGAGGCCGACGACCTGCTGGCCCGGGTGCTCGACGGTCGCAAGACGGCCACCGCGCTGGCGGTCGCGGAGCTTGAGCAGGTAGGCCTCGAGGTGCCGCGCGTCGGGGACCTGTCGATCGTCGTCGACGGCGAGGGCACCCCGCGGGCGCTGCTGCGCACGACGGAGGTCGAGGTCGTCCCGTTCGACCAGGTGGGCGCCGAGCACGCGGCGGCGGAGGCCGAGGACGACGGGACGCTGGAGTCGTGGCGCACGCACCACGAGGAGTCGTGGCGTCGGGTGCTCGGCGAGGCCTTCTCCCCGTCGCTAGACGTCATGCTCGAGCGGTTCGAGCTGATCTACCCGACGAGCGGCCCGACGCCCGCGGTCGACTGAGCGCACTGTTCCGGCAGATGAGACACCCGTCCCGAGCGGTGGGACGGGGTCTACGCTCGATCCATGGTCGACACCGCTGCTGCCCGGGACATCCGCCTCGCCGTCGTCGCTGGTGACGGCATCGGCACGGAGGTCGTCGAGCAGGGCCTGCTGGCGCTCGACACCGCGCTGCACGGCACCGGGGTCACCGTCACGACGACGGACTTCGACCTCGGCGCCCGCCGCTACCACGCGACCGGCGAGACCCTCACGGACACGGACCTCGAGGCGATCCGCACGCACGACGCGATCCTGCTGGGCGCCATCGGTGACCCGAGCGTGCCGTCCGGCGTGCTCGAGCGCGGGCTGCTGCTCAAGCTGCGCTTCGCGCTGGACCACTACGTCAACCTGCGGCCCAGCCGCCTGTACCCGGGGGTCGCGTCGCCGCTGGCCCACCCGGGCGAGATCGACTTCGTCGTGGTCCGCGAGGGCACCGAGGGCCCGTACGTCGGCAACGGCGGCGCCATCCGCGTCGGCACCCCGCACGAGGTGGCCAACGAGGTCAGCGTGAACACCGCGTTCGGCGTCGAGCGCGTGGTCCGCGACGCCTTCGCGCGTGCCGTGGCCCGTCCGCGCAAGAAGCTCACGCTCGTGCACAAGCACAACGTCCTCGTGCACGCCGGCCACCTGTGGCGCCGCACGGTCGAGGCCGTGAACGCCGAGTTCCCCGACGTGACGGTCGACTACCTGCACGTGGACGCGGCGACCATCTTCCTGGTCACCAACCCGGCGCGGTTCGACGTCATCGTCACCGACAACCTGTTCGGCGACATCCTCACGGACCTCGCGGCCGCGATCACCGGCGGTATCGGGCTCGCGGCGTCGGCCAACATCAACCCGGACCGCACGGCGCCCAGCATGTTCGAGCCCGTGCACGGGTCGGCCCCGGACATCGCGGGCCAGGGCAAGGCGGACCCCACGGCGACCGTTCTGTCGGTCGCCCTGCTGCTCGAGCACCTTGGGCACACGCAGGCCGCGGCGCGGGTGGAGAAGGCGGTCGCCGACGACATCGCCGACCGCGGGACGGACCGAGTACGGTCGACGGCCGAGGTGGGCAAGGACCTCGCCGCGCGCATCGCCGGCTAGTCCGCACGCAGGCTCCACGCCTTCGTCTGTCACCCGGCCGTCCTCACCGGTACCGTCAAACCTGACTCTGGTGAAAGGCCCCCGCACATGAGCACCACGACCAACCCGTCGTTCGCCCCGTCGTCTGCCGACACGTTCGACGTCACGCGGACTGACAGCCCCGTCCCCGACGAGCAGCGCGAGGAAGCACTCGCCTCGCCGAAGTTCGGCACCGTCTTCACGGACCACATGGCCCGCATCTCGTACTCGAACGAGGACGGCTGGACCCGTCGTCGCGTCGAGAAGTACGGGCCCCTGCAGCTGGACCCGGCGACGGCCGTCCTGCACTACGGGCAGGAGATCTTCGAGGGCATGAAGGCGTACCGGCACGCCGACGGGTCGGTGTGGACGTTCCGGCCGCGCGACAACGCGGCCCGGTTCGCGCGGTCGGCCCGACGACTCGCGCTGCCCGAGCTGTCCGAGGCGGACTTCCTCGGCGCCATCGAGGCGCTCGTGGCCACCGACGTGGTCTGGGTGCCGTCGGGCGAGGAGATGAGCCTCTACCTGCGGCCGTTCATGTACGCCTCCGAGACCTTCCTCGGCGTGCGGCCGTCGCTCGAGGCCGAGTTCCTGGTCATCGCGTCGCCCGTCGGCCCCTACTTCGCCGGCGGCGTGCGGCCCGTGTCCATCTGGGTGGACCAGCAGTTCCACCGCGCCGGCGCGGGTGGCACCGGCGACGCCAAGTGCGGCGGCAACTACGCCGCGAGCCTCCTGCCGCAGCAGCTGGCCTACGCCAAGGGCTTCGAGCAGGTGTGCTTCCTCGACGCGTCGACCAACACCCAGCTCGAGGAGCTCGGCGGCATGAACGTGTTCGTCGTGCAGGCGGACGGCAGCGTGGCCACGCCGCCGATCTCCGGCTCGATCCTCGAGGGCGTCACGCGCTCGTCGATCCTGCGGCTGCTCACCGATGCGGGCCATGAGGTCTCTGAGCGTCAGATCCCGCTCACGGAGCTGCGCGAGGGCCTCGCCGACGGCTCGGTGCGCGAGGTCTTCGCGTGCGGGACCGCGGCCGTGATGACGCCGATCGGCCGCATGGCCAGCGACGACTTCGACCTCACGGTCGGCGACGGCGAGGCGGGGCCGGTCACCACGCGCATCCGCGCGGAGCTCACGGACATCCAGTACGGCCGCGCCACCGACCGGCACGGCTGGCTGCACCGCCTGGTCTGATGACGCTGGCGTCGGACGTCGACCGCATCGCGGCCGAGAGCGACTTCGCGGGGGTGGTGCGGGTGGACCGCGCCGGGACCACGGAGTTCTCGGCCGCGTACGGCCTGGCGGACCGGCGGCACGGCATCCCCCTGACGCCCGACTCGCAGGTCGCGATCGCGAGCGGGTCGAAGGGGATGACCGCGCTGGCGGTGATGAGCCTGGTCGAGGACGGGACGCTCTCGCTGGGCACGACCGCGCGCTCGCTGCTGGGCACCGACCTGCCGTTGATCGCCGACGACGTCACCGTCGAGCACCTGCTCGCGCACACCTCGGGCATCGGCGACTACCTCGACGAGGACGACGACATCCCGATCAGCGCGTACGCGATGACGGTCCCCGTGCAGCACCTGGCCGCTACGGAGCAGTTCCTGGCGGTCCTGGACGGGTTCCCGACCGCGTTCCGGGCGGGGGAGAGGTTCTTCTACTGCAACGGCGGCTTCGTCGTGCTCGCCCTGCTGGCGGAGCGGGCGTCCGGCGTGCCGTTCCACGACCTGGTGCGCCAGCGCGTCTGCGCGCCCGCCGGCCTGGTGGACACCGACTTCCTGCGCTCGGACGCGCTGCCCGGGCGCGCGGCGCTCGGGTACGTCGAGATGGACGGCGAGTGGCGGACCAACGTGTTCCACCTGCCGGTGCTCGGCACCGGTGACGGTGGGATCTACACCACGGGCGCCGACGTGCACCGGTTCTGGACCGCGCTGTTCGCCGGCGCGATCGTCCGCCCGGAGACCGTCGCCCAGATGGTGCGGCCGCGCAGCACGGCACCGTACGACGACCGGCGGTACGGGCTCGGGTTCTGGGTGCACCCGACGCGCGACGTCGTCCAGCTCGAGGGGTACGACGCCGGCGTGTCGTTCCTGAGCAACCACGACCCGGCCGAGGGGCTCACGGTGACCGTCGTCGGCACCACCGCCGAGGCGGCGTGGCCCCTGGCGAAGGCGCTCCAGGCGCAGCTGGTCGACTGAGCCGTCTCAGTCGATCGGCGCCCCGGCGCGCAGCGTGCGGCTCAGCACGCCGAGCAGCAGCGACCAGATCGCGATGCCGATGAGCGCGTTCACGATGCCTGCGGAGATCGACGACTCGAGCTCGTCGGTCCAGGTGAGCGGCAGGAGCGCGGCCGTGAGCGTGGCGAGGAACATGATCCAGCCGAAGAACGCCTTGGGTTTCGGCGTGGTGACCACGAGGAGATGGAGCAGCCCGCCGGCCAGGACCGCGAAGACAGCGGCTCCGACCACATAGGCGGCGCCGGTCGAGTTCGTGCCGAAGAGGTCCTGCACGGCGAGCTCGATCGAGAGGATCTGGTCGACGATGACCACGCCGACCAGGCCGACGAGCGCCGCGACGAGGGCCGTCGCGACGACCCCGGCCCAGAACCGCCCGGCGTCCACCGACGGATCCGCGGGGCGCGCCGGGCGCGCCGGGGCGGGTGCGGCCGCGGGCGGGACCTGGGCGGGCTGTAAGGCGGCCGGGAAGACCGCGGTGGGCTCCGGGGGAGGGGGTGGCGGCGACGGGGCAGGCGCGGAGTGCGGGAAGGCGGACTGACGATCCGGAGGGGGAGTCGGGGTGGACATGGTGCCTCCTGGTAGGTCGACCCACCGTGCGTACCGCCGATGACGGTCCGCGTCCACGGTAGCGAACCGGACAGCCCGGACACGGTGCGACCGGAGATTCGCTGCGGCGCGGCATGTCCAAGGCGTGGAACGCGTGACCACGGATGGTGACGTGTGCCACCATGCACGGGTGACCCGCTCCTCCCTCATTATCGAGTAGCGCGTCGGCCCACCAGCTGACGCGCAGACCTCCCGTACCCCGGGGGGTCTTTTTGTTGGTCGGGGCACCACCACCGCCCCGGCTACCGTCGACTGCACCGGCACACCCCCGCCGGCGGATCGTTCTCAGCAGTAGTGACGTCGCCCGTCCCAGCACCGAAGAGAGCCCATCGTGTCCGTCCCCGCCAGCACCCCGTTCCAGGTCTACGACACGACCCTGCGCGACGGCGCCCAGCAGGAGGGGATGAACCTGTCCGTCTCCGACAAGCTCGCCATCGCGCCGCTGCTCGACGAGCTCGGGGTCGGGTTCATCGAGGGCGGCTGGCCCGGCGCCGTGCCCAAGGACACGGAGTTCTTCAAGCGGGCCGCCAAGGAGCTGGACTTCCGCAATGCCGAGCTGGCGGCGTTCGGCAGCACGCGCAAGGCGGGCACCCGGGCGGTCGACGACCCGCAGGTGCGCGCGCTCGTCGACTCCGAGGCGCCGGTCGTCGCTCTCGTCGCCAAGCACGACCTGCGGCACGCGGAGCGGGCGCTGCGCACCACCGGCGACGAGAACATCGCGATGATCGCGGACACGGTCGCGTTCCTGGTGCGCGAGGGTCGGCGCGTGGTGGTGGACGCCGAGCACTTCTTCGACGGCTACCGGTTCGACCCGGCGTACTCGCGGGCGGCCGTCCTGGCGGGCTTCGAGGCCGGTGCCGAGGTGGTCGCCCTGTGCGACACCAACGGCGGCATGGTGCCCACCTGGGTGTCCGACATCGTGCACGAGATCCGGGGCGCCGTCGGACCCGACGCCGTGCTCGGCATCCACGCGCACAACGACTCGGGGTGCGCGATCGCCAACACCCTCGCGGCGGTCGAGGCCGGGTGCACGCACGTCCAGGGCACCGTCAACGGGTACGGCGAGCGCACCGGGAACGCCGACCTGCTGTCCGTCGTCGCCAACCTCCAGCTGAAGTACGGCCTTCCCGTGCTCAAGGTCTCCGAAGGGCTGCCGGGCGGTCTGACCGAGCTCACCCGGATCGCGCACGCGATCAGCGAGATCACCAACATCTCGCCGTTCGCGCGCTCGCCCTACGTGGGCGGCAGCGCGTTCGCGCACAAGGCCGGCCTGCACGCGTCGGCCATCCGCGTGGACCCCGACCTCTACCAGCACACCGACCCTGCCAACGTGGGCAACGACATGAGGATGCTCATCTCGGACATGGCCGGCCGCGCGTCGATCGAGCTCAAGGGCCGCGAGCTCGGGTTCGACCTGGCGGGCCGTCCCGAGCTCCTCGGCCGCGTCACCGACCGGGTGAAGGACGCCGAGGCCAACGGGTACACGTACGAGGCGGCGGACGCGTCGTTCGAGCTGCTGCTGCTCGAGGAGATAGACGGCCAGCGCCCCCAGTACTTCCGCGTCGAGTCGTGGCGGACCATCGTCGAGCGGTCGGGCGGGCGCGGCACGCCGGCCACCGCGGAGGCCACGGTCAAGCTGCACGCCGGCGGTGAGCGGATCGTCAGCACGGGCGAGGGCAACGGGCCGGTCAACGCGCTCGACCACGCGCTGCGGCAGGCCCTCGTCACCGTCTACCCGGAGCTCGAGTCGTTCGAGCTCATCGACTTCAAGGTGCGCATCCTCGACTCGATGCACGGCACCGACGCCATCACGCGGGTGCTCATCGAGATGACCGACGGCCAGCGGTCGTGGAGCACGGTCGGCGTCGGTCCCAACCTGCTGGAGGCGTCGTGGGAGGCGCTGACCGACTCCGCCATCTGGGGCCTGCGGCACCGCGGCGTCACACCCCGCTGAACTTCATCCCTGCGCGTTCGACCCCGGCGGCCTAGCCTCGGGGGACCGGCCGCTCCAGTGCGGCCGCCGACGTGCGGAAGGAGCGGTCGTGTCCGGCAGCGTGCCGCCGCCCGACCCTGGGCCCACACCGGGCCGGTCGCGGATCGGCTGGTGGTGGCTCCTCGTCGCCGTGCTCGCGATCGCACTCATCACGGCGCTCGTGGCGCAGCCGTGGGCGCCGGTCGAGACGGAACCGTCGCTCACCCCCAGCACCACCGTCACGACTCCGCAGCCGACCATGCCGCCCGGCACGCCCTCGCCCTCGGTCGCCGTCCCCGGCGCGGACGCGGTCTTCGACCCGACCACCGGCCTCACCCTGTTCGTCGACGCCGCCGACCTCGTGGCCCAGATCCCTGCGGCCGAGCCCGAGGTGCAGCAGCAGATCACGTCGGGCCAGCGTCCGTGGGGGCTGCCGATCGGCTCGACGATCGAGCCGCCGGAGTGCCTCGTGGCCGCCACCGTCGTCGCGGTGCCGCCCCCGTGGTTCGACACGCTGATGTGGGGCAACGACGCCCTGGCGTTCCAGCAGGAGGTGGTCCTGCTGGCCGACCCGGCGGCGGCCCGCGAGGCGTTCCGCACGCTGGTCACCACCGTCGACGCGTGCCCGGAGTACAGCCAGGTGAACCCGGACATCGACGGGGCCACCTGGACGGCCGAGCCCGCGATCGAGGGGCAGGGCGTCTTCCCCTCCATCGTGCAGGAGGTCACGCACTCCGCCGAGGGGTCCGACGTGCCCGGCTACCGGGGCCACCTGCTGGTGGGGAACACGATCGTCACGTGGACGGCCGAGGCCCTCACCGCCGGGGACCGGCAGGCGGCGCTGGCCACCCTGGGCGACCCGGACGACCTGGCCGCGATGGTCCAGGAGCAGGCGCAGACGGCGGTCCGGTCCCTCGGCTGACCAGCCGACCTACGCTGGGCCCGTGCATGGTGAGTACAAGGTGCCCGGCGGCAAGCTCGTCGCGGTCGACCTCGACGTGGTGGACGGGCTGCTGAGCGGCGTCAGCGTGAGCGGCGACTTCTTCCTCGAGCCGGACGAGGCGCTCGCGGTGGTGTCGTCGTCGCTGGACGGGCTGCCGCGGGACACGCCGGTGAGCCGGTTGGCGGACGCGGTGACCACCGCCCTGGCCCGCGAGGACCAGCCGGTGCACATGGTCGGGTTCGACGCCCACGCCGTCGCCGTGGCGGTGCGGCGGGCGCTCGGGTTCTCCACCGCCTGGGCCGACCACACGTTCGAGCTGATCCACCCCGGCCCGCTGCCCCCGGCCCTGCACGCCGCGCTCGACCAGGTGCTCACCGAGGAGCTCGGGGCCGGCCGCCGCGGTCCCACGCTGCGGTTCTGGGAGTGGGTGGAGCCGGCCGTGATCATCGGGTCGTTCCAGTCGCTGCGCAACGAGGTGGACCTCGAGGCGGCCGAGCGGTACGGCATCACCGTGGTCCGGCGCATCTCCGGGGGCGGCGCCATGTTCATGGAGGCCGGCAACTGCATCACGTTCTCGCTGGTGGTGCCCGCGTCGCTCGTGGACGGGATGACCTTCGAGGACTCCTACGCGTTCCTCAACCAGTGGGTGCTGGGCGCGCTCGCGGACGTCGGCGTGCAGGCGTTCACCAGCGGGCTGAACGACATCGCGTCCCCGGCCGGGAAGCTGGCCGGCTCGGCGCAGAAGCGGATGGTCGGCGGCGCGGTGCTGCACCACGTGACCATGTCCTACGACATCGACGCGGACAAGATGCTCGAGGTGCTCCGGATCGGCCGCGAGAAGCTGTCGGACAAGGGCACGACGAGCGCGAACAAGCGGGTGGACCCGGTGCGCTCGCAGACGCAGCTCCCGCGCGAGGAGGTCATCTCGGCGTTCGCCGCGTACTTCCGCAGCCGCTACCCGACGGTCGACGGAGCGCTCCGGCCCGAGGAGCTGGAGCGGGCGACCGAGCTGGCGCGGACCAAGTTCACGGACCCCTCCTGGACCGCCCGGGTGCCCTGAGTCAGGGTCCGTGCAGCACGACGAAGGTCACCGCAGCGACGCCGATGACCACGACCCCGAGCGCGCTCGCGGTCACGAGCCGTCCGCCCGGCGGGAGTGCCCCGTCGGCCACATGACGACGGTGCGAGACGACCGTCAGGGCGACGGCGACGACCAGCGCGGTGGCCGCCAGGCTCCAGGCGGCGGTCCCGAGGAACTCCTGGAGCAGGTGCGCGGCGGCCACCCCGCCACCGGTGAGTCCGATCGCGGTGCGTCGCCACGCCAGGTGGGTGCGCTCGGAGGCCAGGGTCGGCAGGGCCCCCGGGTTGCTCATGCGGCCAGCAGCCCGACGAGCACGAGGCCGCCCGCGATGCACACCCCGACCACCAGCAGTCCGAACGCCGACGGCGCCGGCAGCGACGAGCTCTGCCGGACGGCCCGCTCGGCGCGGGCCCAGCCGATCCAGGCGAGCACCGGGGCGAGGACGCCGATGGTGACGAGCACGATCGCGGCGGCGAACCGGAGATCGGGCTGCACCGGCAGGTCGAGGGCCTCCAGCGCCACTCCACCCGCCAGCAGGGCCAACGAGGTGCGGATCCAGGCCAGGAACGTCCGCTCGTTGGCCAGGGAGAACCGGGCGTCCGGGTCGGTGCCGGCCCCGTAGACCCACCGGGGGAACCGGCGCTCGTCGCTCATGACCCCATCCTGCCGCGGACCCCTCAGAGCCGGCGCGACAGCACGACGGACGCTCCGACGAAGATCGCGATGAGGACGTACTCGATGATGCCGATCACCGTCGCCCCGTCCGCGCCCAGTGCGACCGCCGCCATCCCGGCCGCGTTCACGAGGAACGCGGCGAGGCCGACGTAGGCGAGCGAGGACGTGAAGATCGCTTTGTCGCGCTCGTCCGCCCTACCGAGGAGCGTGCGGCTGAGCCCGCTGCCGGACGACGAGCTTCTGCGGCGCGCGCGCCACCGGACCACGACCATGAGGGCGATCACCCCTCCGCCGCCGACGAGAGCCCCGGCGGCGGTGTCCGGTTGGCCGGCCAGGGTGAACGCGAGCCACAGGGCGCCGACGGCGACGAGGGCGCTGGCGCAGATGAGCAGAAACCGGCCGTCGGTGAGGGCGGGCTGGACGCGGGGGAGGTCGGACTCAGACGCCGTCATGGAAGATCTCCTCGATCGTTGTGCGGAAGTAGCGGGCCACGGCGAACGCCAGCGGCAACGAGGGGTCGTACCGTCCGTTCTCCAGGGAGTTGACGGTCTGGCGGGAGACCGCGAGCGCCTCCGCGAGAGCGGCCTGCGAGAGCCCGGCCTCCTCGCGCAGCCGACGGATCTCGTTCTTCATCGCGGGAGGTCCCGCCGGGTGTCGTGGGTGTTCACGGAAGAGCCTCCGAAGTGACAAGTGTGCTTGACATGACAAGGGTGCTTGACATCGGACCTCGTGTCAAGCGACCTTGTCACGACCGCATGTATCAGCGCCCACGCCATCCGCTCCTGACGCACGACGAAGGAGAGACATGGACCTCGACCTGGACCGCCAGCTGCGCCGACTCACCGTCCTGCGCGCCCGCGAGCTCGCCGTCCTGCGCAGCCGCGCGCCCGGCGCCGCCACCCGCACCGCGCAGGTGGTGCTCCTGCGCGGCGGTCACGTGGCGCGGGCGCCGAAGACCGCGCTGCCGACGCGCACCAGGGTCGCTCCCTCGGCGATCGCCAGCTCGAGGTCCCCGCTCATGCCCATCGACAGCTCCGTGGCGGTCTGAGTCCCCGACGCCACGAGCTCGTCGCGCAGGCCGCGCAGCATCGCGTAGCCGGCGCGCACCACCGCGGGATCGTCCGACCGTGCCCCGACCGTCATGAGCCCGGCGACGCGCAGGTGCGGCAGGGCGGCGACCGCCCCGACGAACGCGACCGCCTCGGCCGGCTCCACGCCGTGCTTGGTGTCCTCGCCGGACACGTTCACCTGCACGTAGACGTCCAGCGCGTCCGTCGCCCGTGCGGAGAGCCGTTCGGCCAGGTCGATCGACGCCAGCGACTCGATGCACGACGCCCAGCGCAGCGCCGCGTTCACCTTGTTGGACTGGAGCGGTCCGATGAGGTGCAGCGCGGTCAGGCCCACCAGCGACGGGCCCTTGGCGACGAGCTCCTGCACCCGGTTCTCTCCGACGAGCACCGCGGCGAGCGTCGGGTCGTCGGCGCGCGCGCGGGCGTCCGCGTCCAGCGCCTCGCGCACGCGCTCGACCGGCTGGGTCTTGGTGGCCAGGAGCAGGCGCACGTCCGCGGGGTCGCGGCCCGCCGCCCGGGCCGCCACGGTGACGCGCTCGCGGACCTCGGCGAGGCGGTCGGCGATCACGCGTCGGACCGGGCGATGTCGGCCACGGTCGCCGAGGTGAGCCGGATGAGGTCGTCGGGGGAGAGCTCCACGTCGAGCCCGCGGCGCCCGCCGGAGACCAGCACCGTGTCGAACAGCCAGGCGGTCTCGTCGATCACGGTCGGGTGCGCGGTGCGCTGCCCGAGCGGCGAGATCCCGCCGACGACGTACCCGGTGGCACGCTCCGCGTCGGGCTTCGGCGCCATCGTCGCCTTCTTGCCGCCGACTGCGTGGGCGAGCGCCTTGAGGTCCAGCTGCCCGGTCACCGGCACCACCGCGACCGTGAGCGTGCCGTCCACGACCGTCATCAGCGTCTTGAACACCTGCTCGGGCGGGACGCCCAGCGCGGCCGCGGCCTCGAGCCCGTAGCCGAGGGTGCTCGCCGGGTCGTGCGCGTACGCGTGCGCGGTGTGCGGCACGTCCGCGGCGGTCAGTGCCACGAGTGCCGGCGTGCCTGAGCTGCTCGAGCCGGGTGCCCGCCCTTGTTTCGCCACGCAGCCACGATAGGGGCGGATCAGGGTCATCCCGGATACCGTCCGCGACCACGCAGGGTGCAGGCTGGGCGCGTGAAGACCCTGCTCAACCTCATCTGGCTCGTGCTCGCGGGCTTCTGGCTGGCCATCGGCTACGTGCTCGCCGGGACCATCTGCTGCATCCTCATCGTCACGATCCCCTTCGGCATCGCGTCGTTCCGGATGGCCAGCTACGCGCTGTGGCCGTTCGGGCGCACCGTCGTCGACAAGCCGACCGCCGGTGCCTGGTCCGTGATCGGGAACGTCATCTGGGTGATCGTCGCCGGCTGGTGGCTGGCGCTCATGCACATCATCACGGGCATCGCTGAGGCCCTCACGATCGTCGGCATCCCGCTGGCGCTGGCCAACTGGAAGATGGTGCCGATCTCCCTGTTCCCGCTGGGCAAGCAGATCGTCCCGTCCGACCGGATCATGGCGGCCTACGGGCAGTGACTCACTGGCCGGTGATGAGCACGATCAGCAGGTAGACCAGGGTGCCGGCCGCGACGCCCGTGCTCGCCGCGAACCAGAGCGCGGGGTTCTTGCCGCGGGCCTGCAGCACCATCGCCGTGACCACCAGCGCCACGGCGGCGACGATCGTGAGGATCCCGAGCACCCAGATGGCGGACACCAGCGCGGCGGCCAGGCAGATGAGGAACACGAACCGCGGCGACCTGGTGGTGCGCGCGGCTGGCTCGGTGGGCTCGATGCTCATGCGCGAACGGTAACCCGTGCGGCCGGTACGCCCGGGCTCAGTCCGCCGCGGTCGGCCTCAGTCAGCCAGGTCGCCGAGCGGTCCCACGGCCACGATCCGGAGCTGCACCTCGCTGGTCTCGTCGGAGCCGGCCAGGTCCACGACGGCGTCGATCCGCCAGTCGTGGTCGCCCTCCGGGTCGTCCAGCAGCTGGCGCACCTGCCAGGTACCCCGGCCGGGGGTCACCTGGAACAGGGCCGGCCCGCGCGCGGGGGCACCGGTGAGGATCTCGTCGTGGTCGTCGTAGTACGGGTCCAGCGCGGTCCGCCAACGGTCCGCGTCCCACGGCAGGTCGTCCGGGTCGACGTCGCCCAGCTGCGCCAGGCCGCCGTAGAACTCCCGCGCGGCCAGCTCGACGCGCCGAAACAGCGCGCCGCGGACCAGCGCCCGGAACACCCGGGGGTTGGCTGTGATCGGCTCAGGCACGTCCTCGTCGATGCCGCCGGGGGCGTCGGCGCCGCGCTCGTCCAGCGGGTTGCTCAGGCGCTCCCACTCGTCGAGCAGGCTGGAGTCGGTGCGGCGGACCAGGTCGCCCAGCCACTCGATGATCTCCCACAGCTCCTCGGTGCGGGCCTCCTCGGGCACGGTCTGGCGCAGCGCCCGGTAGGCGTCGGCCAGGTAGCGCAGGAGCACGCCCTCGGTGCGGTCCAGCTGGTAGTAGGCGACGTACTCGGCGAAGCCCATCGCGCGCTCGTGCATGTCGCGCACCACGGACTTGGGGGACAGGGCGAGGTCGGCCACCCAGGGGTTGGTCTGCCGGTACGTGACGAACATGGCCTCGAGCAGCTCGGCGAGCGGCTTGGGGTAGCCGACGTCCTCGAGCAGGGCCATCCGCTGGTCGTACTCGAGGCCGTCGGACTTCATCTGCGCGACGGCCTCGCCGCGGGCGCGGTTCTCCTGGGCGGAGAGCACCTGGCGGGGGTCGTCGAGGGTGGCCTCGATGACGGAGACCACGTCGTGCGCGTACGCCGGGTCGTCGCGGTCCAGCAGGTCCAGGGCCGCGTAGGCGAACGGGGAGAGGGCCTGGTTGAGCGCGAAGTTCGGGGCCAGCTCCGCAGTCAGCTGCACCGCCCGACGGCGGCCGTGCGGAGCGGTCGGGTCCTCGACCCAGGGGCGCTCGACCACGCCGGCGGCCCGCAGCGAGCGGTACACCGCGACCGCTTGGCGGATGTGCCGGCCCTGGGCGCCCTCGGGCTCGTGGTTGTCGGTGAGCAGCTTCGTCATGGCGGCGACCGGGTCGCCCTCGCGGGCCAGCACGTGCAGCACCATCGCGTGCGAGACCGCGAAGCTGCTGGTCAGCGGCTCGGGCGGGGCGTCGCGGAGGCGTTCGAACGTGCTGTCCGTCCAGTTGACCTGGCCCTCGGGGGCCTTCTTGCGGACGATCTTCCTCAGCTTGCGCGGGTCGTCGCCGGCCTTCTCCAGGAGCTTGCGGTTCTCGATCACGTGCTCCGGCGCCAGGATGATCACCTCGCCCACGGTGTCGAAGCCCGCGCGTCCCGCCCGCCCGGAGATCTGGTGGAACTCGCGCGCGGACAGGTGCCGCATGCGGACGCCGTCGTACTTGACCAGGCTGGTGAGCAGGACCGTGCGGATCGGCACGTTGATGCCGACGCCGAGGGTGTCCGTGCCACAGACCACCGGCAGCAGGCCCTTCTGTGTCAGGCGCTCGACCACCCGGCGGTACTTGGGCAGCATGCCCGCGTGGTGGACGCCCACCCCGTGCCGCAGCAGCCGGTTGAGGGTGCGGCCGAAGCCCGGGGCGAAGCGGAACCCGGCGATCTCGTCGGCGATCCGGTCCCGCTGCTCGCGGCTGGCCAGGGGCGTCGACATGAGCGACTGCGCCCGCTCGACGGCCTCCTTCTGCGTGAAGTGCACGACGTAGACGGGGGCGCGACGAGTCTTCACCAGCTCGTCCAGCAGCTCGTGCAGCGGCTCGATGGCATAGCTGAACGTGAGCGGCACCGGGCGCTCGGCGTTGGCGATGACCGCGACCGGCTGGCGTGTCCGCCGCGTCAGATCCTCCGCGAAGAAGCCGACGTCACCGAGGGTCGCGGACATGAGCACGAACTGGACCTTCGTGAGCTCCAGCAGCGGCACCTGCCACGCCCAGCCGCGCTGCGGGTCCGCGTAGAAGTGGAACTCGTCCATGACCACCTGGCCGACGTCGGCGCCGTCGCCGTCGCGCAGCGCCACGTTGGCCAGGATCTCGGCCGTGCAGCAGATGATCGGAGCGCCCGGGTTGACTGCGGAGTCGCCGGTCATCATGCCGACGTTGGCGGACCCGAAGGCCTCGACGAGCGCGAAGAACTTCTCGCTGACCAAGGCCTTGAGCGGGGCCGTGTAGTACGTGCGGCGCCCCTGGGCGAGCGCGACGAAGTGCGCGGCGACCGCGACGAGCGACTTCCCCGAGCCCGTCGGCGTCGACAGGATCACGTGCGCCCCGGTGACCAGCTCCAGCAGCGCCTCGTCCTGGTGCGGGTAGAGCTCGAGCCCCTGGTCGGTGGCCCAGCCGGTGAAGGCCTCGTACAGCGCGTCGGGATCGGAGGGGTCGGCGGGGATGCGGGCGGCCAGGTTGGGGGTGCTCATCGTGCCTCGATGGTCCCATGCGCTCGTGCGTCTAGGGTGTGGGCCGTGACCGAGCGCCCGACCGTGGAGATGTGGACCGACGGGGCCTGCAAGGGCAACCCGGGCGTCGGCGGCTGGGGCGCCTGGATGCGCTACGGCGACCACGAGCGCGAGCTGTTCGGCGGCGAGCCGGTGACCACCAACAACCGCATGGAGCTCACGGCGGTCATCGAGGGGCTGCGCGCGCTGACCAAGCCGTGCGACGTGGTGCTGCACGTCGACTCGATGTACGTGATGAACGGCGTGACCAAGTGGATCGCCGGCTGGAAGCGCAACGGCTGGCGCACGGGGGACAAGAAGCCCGTGAAGAACCAGGAGCTGTGGCAGGCGCTGGACACCGAGACCGCCCGGCACACGATCAGCTGGGTGTGGGTCAAGGGGCACGCTGGGGACCCGGGCAACGAGCGCGCGGACCAGCTGGCCAACCGCGGGGTCGACGAGGTGCGGGCCCGGGCCTGAGCGCGGGTCGCCCGGCAGCCATAGCATCGTCGGGCAAGGGGATCCGCCGACCGGAAGGGCCCATGGTGCAGAGCCTCGCCGACGTGCGGGATCGCGCGGGCACCGCCCTGTTCCTGCGCGTCGCAGGACCGGACGGACTGGCCAGCCGCGAACGCATCCACGGCACTCCCGGCCCCCGGTGGTTCCCGCCGGGCTCCGCCATCCGCACCGTGCACGGCGACGCCTCGATGTTCGTCGGCGGCATGCGCGCGCTGCTCCTCCAGTCGCTGCACCCCGCCGCGATGGCGGCGGTCGCCGCGCACTCGGGCTACCGGGGCGACCCGTGGGGCCGGCTGGCCCGGACCAGCACGTTCCTGGCCGTCACCACGTTCGGCACCATCGACGACGCCACCGCGGCCATCGACCGGGTGCGCTGGGTGCACGAGCGGATCCGCGGCGTCACGCCGGAGGGACTCGCGTACTTCGCCGGCGACCCCACGCTGCTGCGCTGGGTGCACGTGGCCGAGGTGGACAGCTTCCTGCGCGCGCACCGGGTGTACGGGCAGCGCCCTCTCGACGCCGCGGGTGCCGACGAGTACGTGGCCCAGGCCTCCCGCGTGGCGATCTCGCTCGGTGCGGAGCGGGTGCCGGAGTCGGTGGCCGAGCTGGCCAAGGCCCTGGAGGAGTTCCGCCCGGAGCTGGGCCCGTCGACCGCGGCACGCGACGCCGCCGACTTCCTGCTGCACGAGCCACCCGTGCCCCGGTCGCTGCGGCCCGGCTACGCGCTGCTGGCGCGGGCCGCGGTGGCGTCGATGCCGCCGTGGACGTTCGAGCTGCTCGGGCTGGACCGGCCCGGCCACGTCGGGCTGAGCGTCGCACGGGCGGCCGGAGCCGTCGCGACCCGGTCGATCCGGTGGATGCTCGGGCCGGACGACGCCAGCCGGGTGGCGGGCGTCGGATGACCCGGTTCCTGCTCCTCAGCTCGCGCGCCGAGGACGTCGCGGCGGTCGGGGAGCATGCCGCCTTCCTCCGCTTCGGCGGGCTGCGCGCCGACGAGCTGGAGCAGGTCCGGATGGAGGCGGCGCCGTTCCTGCCCGTCGACCTCGACCGCTACGACGGCGTCATCGTCGGCGGGAGCCCGTTCGACGCGAGCAAGCCCGAGAGCGAGAAGTCGGCCACCCAGCGTCGCGTCGAGGCCGAGGTGTCGACGTTGCTGGACGACATCGTCGACCGCGACCTGCCCTTCCTCGGTGCCTGCTACGGCGTCGGCACGCTGGGGGTGCACCAGGGCGCGGTGATCGACCGCACCTATGCCGAGCCCATCGGCGCGGTGACGGTCACGCTCACCGACGAGGGACGCGCCGACCCGCTGCTGGCGGAGCTGCCGGCGTCGTTCGACGCGTTCGTCGGGCACAAGGAGGCGTGCCGCGTGCTGCCGCCTACGGCCGTGCTGCTCGCGTCGTCACCCACCTGCCCGGTGCAGATGTTCCGCGTGCGCCAGAACCTGTACGCCACCCAGTTCCACCCCGAGCTCGACCTGGCCGGCATCACCACCCGGATCGGCGTCTACCGCGACTACGGCTACTACCGGCCGGGGGAGTACGACGAGGTGATCGACCGGGTGCGCAGCGCGGACGTGTGGGCGCCGCCGCGCATCCTCGAGGCCTTCGTGCGCCGGTACCGCAGCGACTGAGCGGGCCGTTCTGAACAGATGAGAAACGGCACGGTGAATCGGTTCGGGAAACCGGTTCCCCTGTTCGGGACCGGCGACGCTGCCTAGCCTGGCCGACGAGCGGAAAGCGCTTCGCCACAGGGGTGCGGATCGGCCGGTCCGCCCCCCGTCCTCGACGCCCTCCCGGACGTCGTCGGCTCATCTCCACTCGAGAATCCCCAGGGGGATCGATGAGGATCCAGAAGAAGGCCAGACGGCTCGTCGCCGCGTTGGCGTCAGGAATCACCCTCGCACTGGCCGGAGTCATGCTCGCGGCGCTGCCCGCCCAGGCCGCCACGGTCGACACCAGCGCCTGGTACGTGCTGGTCAACCGCCAGAGCGGCAAGGCGCTCGAGGTGCGCGACTTCTCGACGGCCGACGGCGGCATCATGCAGCAGTGGACCCGCAACGACGGGAACTGGCAGCAGTTCAAGTTCCTCGACTCGGGGTCCGGCTGGTACCGGCTCCAGAACCGCCACTCGGGCAAGGTGCTCGACGTGTGGGGCTGGAGCACCGCCGACGGCGGGGAGATCCGCCAGTACACGGACGCCAACGCGGCGAACCAGCAGTTCAAGCTGGTCGACTCCGAGGGCGGCCGGGTGCGGCTGATCAACAACAACAGCGCCAAGGCCGTGACCGTCACCGATCGCTCCACGGCCGACGGCGCCACGATCACGCAGCTCACCGAGAAGAACCAGTACAACCAGCAGTGGGAGCTGGTGAAGGTCGGCAGCGGCACCACGCCGACCAACCCGCCGGCCACGGGGCTGGTGGGCTGGGCGTCGCAGAACGGCGGCACCACCGGCGGAGGCTCGGGTGCGATCACCACGGTGACCAGCGCATCCGCACTGACCAGCGCGTTGTCCGGATCGGCCCCCGTCATTCGCGTGCAGGGCACGATCTCCTGCTCCGGCATGCTCACCGTGGCGTCCAACAAGACCGTCGTCGGCGCCAGCGGCGCCAAGATCGTCGGCTGCGGCCTGAACATCAAGAGCGCGAAGAACGTCATCGTGCGGAACCTGACATTCGACGACTGGGACGACGACGCGATCAACATCGAGACGTCGACCAACGTGTGGATCGACCACAACACGTTCTTCACGGGCTACGACGGGTCGGTCGACACCAAGCGCGCGTCCGACTACGTGACCATCTCGTGGAACCACTTCAAGGGCCAGGACAAGAACTCCCTGGTCGGCCACTCGGACGACAACGGGTCGCAGGACCGCGGCAAGCTGCGGGTGACCTACCACCACAACTGGTTCGACGGCACCAACCAGCGCAACCCGCGCGTCCGGTTCGGCAACCCGGTGCACGTGTTCAACAACCTCTACTCGAGCGTCGGCTCCTACGGCGTGGCGTCCACCATGGAGGGTGGCGTGCTGGTCGAGGGCAACTACTTCGAGAACACCGACGACACCTACCACCTCGGTGAGGGCTCGTCGCCCGCGGGCACGCTCGTCGCCCGCAACAACCACTTCGTGGGTTCCTCGGCCGGTCAGACCGGGGGATCGGTGAAGGCCGTGACCTACTCGTACACGCTCGACACCGCCTCGTCGGTGAAGTCGATCGTGAGCGCGGGGGCCGGCGCCAGCTGATCGACGGTGGCCCGCGGCGGACCCCTTTCCGCCGCGGGCCATCGCACAGCGCACGGACAGGAAGCTCCGAGAATCCTCTGAGAACCCCGGCCCAGACTCGTCTCATGACCACGACGACCTGGGAGGCGCCCCCCGTGACGCCGATCGCCCCACCGCGACCGCCCCGCACCGTCAGCGGCGTCCTGCCGACGCTCTGGCTCGGCGTCGTCGCGGTGCTGGCGTTCTGGTGGGCGGGCACGTCCTCGGCCACCGGCACGACGCCGGGTGGCGCGCTCATGTCGCTCGGCGAGCTGGCGGGGCTGCTCGCCTCGTACCTCGTCTGCGCGCAGCTGCTGCTCATCGGGCGCGTGCCCTGGTTCGAGCGGGGGATCGGCTTCGACCGGCTCGTGGCCTGGCACCGCTCGCTCGGGACGTCCGTCGTCCTGCTGGTGCTCACGCACGTGGCCCTCATGATTCTGGGCGGGTCGCTGCTGGACGGCCTGAGCGTGTGGTCCGAGGTGCCCGCCGTGCTCGCGACGCAGCCGTACCTGTGGCCCGCTCTGATCGGCACCGTCCTGTTCCTGGCCGTCGGGGTGTCCAGCGCCCGGCTGGCCCGGCAGCGCCTCTCCTACGAGGTCTGGTTCGCGGTGCACCTGTCGATCTACGTGGGGATCTTCCTCGCGTTCGCCCACCAGGTGGCCGGCGGCACCCACTTCGTCGACTCGCCGATCGCCCGGGGGCTCTGGATCCTGCTCTACGCCGGCACGGCCGCGGCACTGCTGACCTGGCGCGTGGTCCTGCCGCTGATGTCGCACCGCCGGTACGCGATGCGGGTCTCCGCCGTGGTGCCCGAGGCCGACGGGATGGCGAGCGTCTGGGTGCACGGCCGGGGGCTCGGCAGGCTGGAGGCCCGCGGCGGGCAGTTCTTCCTGGTCCGCTTCCTCACCCCGGGCCACCGCGCGACCGCCCACCCGTACTCGCTGTCCATGGCGCCGACCGACGACCACCTGCGGTTCACCGTGGGGGCCCTCGGGGACCACTCGTCGGCGGTCACGGACCTGCGGCCCGGCACGCGGGTGCAGGTCGAGGGACCGTTCGGGCGCTTCACCGCCGACCAGGCGACGTCCGACCGCGTGCTCCTCGTGGCCGGCGGAGCGGGGATCGGGCCGGTGCGCGCGCTCGCGGAGGAGCTGCTGGACCAGGGGCGCCAGATCGTCGTCCTGCACCGCGCGCACGACGCCGCCGGCCTGGCGCTGGCCGCCGAGTTCACGCCGTCGCCGAGCCTGACCTACCTGCCCGTCCCCGGTCGGCGCGCCCACCTGGGCCACGACCCGCTCGCCCCGCAGCACCTGCGCTGGCTGGTCCCCGACATCGCCTCGCGCGACGTCTTCGTGTGCGGCCCGCCCGCGATGGCCGACGCCGTCGCCCGCTCCGCCCGCGCGCTCGGGGTGCCCCGCTCCGCCATCCACCGAGAGGAGATCGACTCATGAGCACGCCACGCTGGCGCGGCACCCTGATCTACGTGGGGTCCCTGGCCGCCATGGGAGCGGCGGGCTTCGCCAAGTTCGCCGTGCTGACGCCCGCGGACACGGTCGCGGGGTCGAGCACCGACGGCACGGCCGCCTCCGTCCCCGCCTCGGACGACACGTCCGCCTCCGACGACGACGCAGCGAGCTCCGACGACGACACGGCGGCCGCGGACGCGGGTCAGGCCGGGTCCACCACCGACCCCGCGACGAGCACCGACACCGGGTCGACCACCAGCGACACCGTCACGATCGTCGGCACCTCGGTGCAGACGCGGTACGGACCCGTGCAGGTGTCGGTCACGTTCGCCGCGGGCCAGATCACCGACGTGCAGGCCCTCCAGGTCCCCGGCGGGCACCACGAGAGCGTGCAGATCAACGCGCGCGCGACGCCGATCCTCGCGCAGGAGGTGGTGGACGCCCAGTCGGCGCAGATCGACACCGTGTCCGGCGCCACCTACACCTCGGAGGCCTACGCCGAGTCCGTGCAGTCCGCCATCGACCAGCAGGGCTGACGCGTGCGCCACCTCGAGCTGGTGATGGGGATCCCGATGTCCGTGGACGTCCGCGGCGCGCTGGACGAGCAGGCCGAGCGGGCTGCGGTGCGGGACGCGTTCGACCGGATGCACGACGCCGACCGACGGTTCAGCCGGTTCCAGCCGGACAGCGAGGTGAGCCGGTACGGCGACGGCGACGCGGCGAGCACTGACCTGCGCGAGGTGCTCGACATCGCGGCGCACTTCGGCGACCTGTCGGGTGGCGCGTTCTCGGTCCGACGGCCCGACGGCTCGCTGGACACGGACGGCGTCGTGAAGGGCTGGGCGGCCCAGCGCGCGGCCGACACCCTGACCGCCGCGGGACTGACCACGTTCTGCCTGAACGCCGGCGGCGACGTGGTGGTGCGCGGCGAGCCCGAGCCGGGCCGCGGGTGGAACGTCGGCGTGCGGGACCCGGCCGACCCGCAGGCGTTCCTCACCGTCCTCGAGGTGCGCGACGGGGCGGTGGCCACCTCCGGCACGTACGAGCGCGGCGAGCACGTCTGGGACGGTCGCACCGGGCTGGCCGCGACCGGGCTGCGCGCGGCCACCGTCGTCGCGGCCGACCTCACGACCGCCGACGTGCTGGCCACCTGCGTGCTGGCCCTGGGCCCCGACGGGATCGCGTGGGCGGCGCAGCACGGTGCCGCCGCGGTGCTCGCCGTGGACGCCGACGGCGAGCTGCTCACGGCGCTCCAGGCAGCTCCAGCGTGATCGCAGCGCCCGGCAGCCCGTCCGCGCGCGCCGAGGCGACGACCGAGCCGCCGTGCTGGGCCGCGACCTCCGCCACGAGCGCGAGCCCGATGCCGTAGTGCCGGCGCGCGCCGTCCGCGTCGTCGTCGCGGTGCGACGCGAACCGCCGGAACAGGTCGGTGCCCTCGGGTGGCATCCCGGGTCCGTCGTCGCGGACCTGGATCGCCACCCGTGAGGCCCGGGTGGTCACGTCCACCTGGACGCTGGAGCCGGCGTGGTCGATCGCGTTGTCGACGAGCGCGGTGACGGCCCGGCGCACCGACACCGGCGAGGCCAGCGCGAGCGCGTGGTCCGCGCCCAGCCGCTCGATCACGATGCTCCGGTCCGCCGCCGTGGCGCGGGCGGCGTCGACCACCTCGGTCGCCAGCTCGGCGGCGTCCACGGGCACCGCGTCCACGGAGCGCGCGTCCGCCGCCAGCAGCATGTCGTCCAGCACGGCGGTGAGCGCCCCGGCGTCCGCGAGCAGGCCGTCGACGTCGTGCTGGACGCGGTCGGGCTCGGCGGTGCCCCAGTCGGCCGTCATGTGCCGGTCCAGCAGCTGCGCCCGGGTGGCCAGCAGGGTCAGCGGGGTGCGCAGCTCGTGGCTGGCGTCCGCGACGAACCGGCGCTGGAGGGCCAGGGCAGCGACCATCGGCTGCACGGCCCGACGGGTCAGCCACACGGCACCCAGACCCGCCAGGACGACCCCGACGGCCCCCGCGGCCAGGAGCGCCAGGACCAGCCGCGCCAGCTCCTCGCGGCTCTCCGTCGGGTCCAGCGCGGCCTGCACGACCGTCCCGTCGTGGCTGCCCGTGAGCACGCGGACCGTGCCGGCTTCGGTGGGTGCCGTCGTCCACGTGTCCTCGCCGGAGCGGGCGACCGCCCGCATGACGTCGACGTCGGGCAGGCTGTCGGGGAGCTCGTCCGAGGTCGAGAGGCCGCGCTGCGACGCCACCGCGACCCACATCCCAGGAGGGGCGTCGTGCGCGTCGTCGATCGAGTGCACCGCCCCCTCGAGCCGCGAGCGCGTCGACTCCGCCTGCGCCTGGACGACGACCAGGAGCACGGCGGCCCCGACGACGACCAGGCAGCCGAGCACCAGCAGCGCCGTCTGGAGACCGAGCCTGCGGGCCGTGCTCCGCAGCGCGTCCCGCTCGGCACCGGTGGTGGCGGGCGCGGTCATCCGGTGCCCAGCCGGTAGCCCGCGCCGCGCACGGTCGCCACGGCCGACCGGCCGAGCTTGCGGCGCAGGTAGTAGACGTACGTGTCCACCACGCCGTCGTCCTCCGCGTCCGTGAACACCCGGTCCAGGATCTCGGTGCGGCTGAACACCTGCCGCGGGTGGCGGGCCAGCAGCTCCAGCAGCGTGCACTCGCGTTCCGAGAGGTCCACCAGCGCGCCGGACGCGGTGGTGACCTGACGCGTGGCCACGTCGAGCGTGCCGCCGGGCACCTGCAGCGCACCCACGTGCTCGCGCGTCCGGCGCCGCAGCGCGCGCAGCCGGGCGGCCAGCTCGTCGACGTCGAACGGCTTGCTCATGTAGTCCTCGGCGCCCGCGTCGAGCCCCGCCACGCGGTCCGCCGGGTTGCCGAGGGCGGACAGGACGAGGGCCGGCGTCACGACACCCTTGGAGCGCAGCCGACCCAGCAGGTCCAGGCCCTCGATGGCCGGCAGGCCGCGGTCCAGGACGATCACGTCGTAGGACCGCGTCAGGCCGAGGTGCAGGCCGCGCTGGCCGTCGCGGGCCACGTCCACGTCGTACCCCTCGCCGACGAGGATCTGCTCGAGCATGGATGCGAGCTGCCGGTCGTCCTCGACGAGGAGCAGCTGAGCGGCCTCCGGCATCGCGTCCTCCCCGATCGGTACGTCCCGGCATCGTACGGTGGCGGTACTCGCCCCGAGCACCGGGACGGACGACACGAGGAGACGCGATGCCCGGACGGTCTCGCCGCATCGCCGGCCTGGTCGCCGGCACCGCCCTGCTGCTGGCGTCGTGCGCCGACGGCGGACCTGCGACGCCCTCGCAGACGGCGACGACGACCCCGGCCGCTCCGAGCGCCAGCGCCACGCCGACCACGGACCCGACGCCGACGGCGGTGGCCACCGAGACCGAGGAACCCGTCCCGTTCCCGGCGGACCTGGAGCCCGACGAGCAGGCGTCCTCGGACGGCGCGATGCTGACGCTGACCGACGTGACCACCGGTGAGCACGACGGCTACGACCGCGTGGTCTTCCGGTTCGGCGGGACCGGCGCACCGGGGTGGATGGTGCGCTACGTCGACCGGGCGACCGACGACCCCGCGGACACCGTGCTCGACATCGCCGGCGACGGCACCCTGGCGGTCACCCTGCTCGGGGTGCAGATCCCCGACACGACCGGCATCCCCGAGTGGAGCGGCACCAACCCGGTCCTCACGCCCGGGTACACCACCCTGCGCGAGGTGAACGTGCGCGGTCAGTTCGAGGGGCAGGAGCTCGCGTTCCTCGGAGTCGACACGGCCGACCACCCGTTCCGCGTCTTCGCGCTCGCCGACCCCGCCCGCGTGGTGGTCGACGTCCGGCACGACGGCTGACGGTCCCTCAGGCGGGGAGCGCCTCGCACACGTCCACCAGCCGGGAGCGCAGCAGGTTCCCCCGCTCGGCGAACACCCGCTGCCGGGCGACGTACTCGGCCTTGCCCTCGGGCGTCTCGATGCTCACGGGATCGAGCCCGTAGGTGGTGACGTCGTACGGCGACGCCTGCATGTCGAGGGTGCGGATGTCGCGCGCCAGCTCGAAGCAGTCCAGCAGCAGGGTCCCCGGCACGGCGGGTCCCAGCTTGGTGGCCCACTTGTAGACGTCCATCCCCGCGTGCAGGCAGCCGGGCTGCTCCATCGCGGTCATCGAGGTGCGCGTCGGTCGCAGCGTGTTGCGCTCCACCGCCTCGGGCGTGAAGAAGCGGTAGGCGTCGAAGTGCGTGCAGCGGATCCTGTGGGCCTCGACGACGGCGTCCGTGCCGGCCGACCCGAGCCGCAGGGGGAGCGGGTGGCGGTGCTCGTCGGCCTCCCGGTAGACCATCGCCCACTCGTGCAGGCCGAAGCAGCCGGTGGCCGCCGGTCGGGAGAGCGTGGCGGTCAGCAGGCCGTGGACGAACCGGACGGTCTCGCCGCGGTCGGCCACGAACGCGTCGGCGTCGAGCTGGACCGTGCCGTCGTCGGACGTCCGGTACCAGCGCCACCCGGCGTGCGGGGCGGGCGCCTCGAGCGCGACGCCGACCCCGGGGTGCCAGCGGCGCAGCACGGCCGGCGTGACCGGGTAGTACTCGAACAGGAAGTCCTCGATCGCGTGCTTCTGCTGGCGCGACCGGCGCTCGCGGCGCCCCGCGGTGAAGGCGTCGGCCCGCTCGCCGTGCGCGGCCGCCAGCGACTGCCAGGTGGCGGCGTCGAGCGCGGGCGCGGCGGTCAGGGGCATGTCTCCAGGGTAGGTGAGGCTGCCACACTGACCCCGTGCTGATCCTCGCCGCGGTGTTCGCCGTCCTCGCAGCCCTGCTGCACGTCCTGTTCTTCGCCTACGAGTCGGTGCTGTTCGAGCGCCCGGACGTCCACGCGCGGTTCCAGACGCGCACCGAGGACGTCCCGGCGGTGAAGCCCTGGGCGTACAACCAGGGCTTCTACAACCTGTTCCTAGCCATCGGCGCCCTCGTCGGGGTCGTTCTCGCGCTCGCCGGGCAGGAGACGGTCGGCCTGGCCCTGATCCTGCTGGCCTGCGGGTCGATGCTCGCGGCGGCGCTCGTGCTCGTCGCGACCAACCGCTCCATGGCCCGCGCCGCCGCGACGCAGGGCACGTTCCCGCTGCTCGCCGTGCTGTTCGCGGTGCTTGCGCTGCTCGCCTGAGACCTCAACCCCAACGCCGGACGACCCGACAAGCGTTATGGGTTCAGGAGTCGCGGCGAGGGAGCGTGGTGCGTGAGCAGACGGTGGGAGGACCTGCTGGAGCAGGTCGCCCGTGAGCGCTACCCGCGCCTCGTCGCGCACGCGACGCTCGTGTCCGCCTCACCGTCGGACGCCCAGGACCTGGTGCAGGAGTCGCTGATCGCGGCGTTCTCCGGACGCGCGCGGTTCGGGTCGGTCGAGCAGGCCGAGGCGTACGTGCGCCGGGCCATCGCCTCCCGGGCGATCGACGCGGGCCGACGCAGGACGCGCGAGGCCCGGCTGCTGGCCCGTGCCGCCGCGCAGACCCCGGCGGTCGTCCAGCACGACGACCGGCTGCCCGGTGCGGACGTCGTCCGGGCGCTGGCCACGCTGAGCCCGCGGGAGCGCGCGTGCGTGGTGCTCCGGCAGATGGAGGACCTCTCGGTCGTCGAGACCGCATCGGCCCTCGGGCTGTCCGAGGGGGCGGTCAAGCGCTACACGTCCGACGGGCTCTCCCGGTTGAACGAGCAGCTCGGCAGCACGGCCGTGACCGTGGAGCGCATCTCGGTGCGCAGCCTGACCCCGACGGAGGTGCGCCGTGAGCGATGACCTGCACGCGCTGCTCGCGCGGGCGTCGACGGAGATCGAGGGTGTCGCGCCGAGCCTGGACGGCAGCCGTCTCGCCCTGGTCCGGTCCGCGGCGCACCGTCGCCGGGTCGCGCGGCGGACGCGGGAGTCGTTCGGCGGGATCGCCGTGGTAGCGGTCCTCGGCGCGGGCGTCTGGTTCGGCCTGGGGCAGCAGGCTCCCGCTCCGGTCGTCCCGGTGGTGACCCCGACCGTCACGCCGAGCCCGACGACGACTCCGGCCCCGACTCCCTCGCCGACCGGCCCACCCGCGCGCGCGGACTCGATCGACGACGCGACCGTCCTCGACCGGCTCGCGCACCCGCGCACCGGGGAGAGCTGGCTGACACCGACCCCGGCGCCGGAGCTCACGCCGCTCCTGCTGCCGGACGACGAGACGGGCACCGTGCTCCTCGTCGGCACACGCGGAGGCGCCTCGATCTACGTCACGGTGGCCCAGACGGAGTTCTGGTACGACGTCCCCGTGACGGGCCTCTTCGAGGTGGACGCCGCGGGTGCCCGCCTCATCGCGTGCCCGAGCGCGCGGTCGGGCGATCCGTGTGCCGACCGCCTCGCGGTGCACGGCTCGGGCGTCGTGCGCGACGAGTCGACGTTCTACGACTCCCTGACCCTGCCGCAGCGCATCGCCCTGGACGACGGCTACACCGTCTCCACCGCGAGCACCCGCCTCCGCGCCTCCGGGAGCTCGATCTATGGTCGCGTGCTGACGGGCGACACGGTGGCGACCGAGCCGGTGCGTCCGCTCGGGGCGCTCGGGGTCGTGGCTCTCACCTCGGACTCCTGGCTGCCCGGGTCGCTCGGGCTGACGAACCTCTCGTACGCCGTCGAGACCCCGTTCGGGTCGCACATCTGGCTGTCTGCCGCGGACCTGCCTGGTGGAGACCTCGAGTCCGTCCGCTGGGACGACGGGGTCGTGCGCGCCGGGCCGCCGTCGTGGGAAGGACCGTATGAGTCGGTGTCGCCGGCGGACGGGGCGTGCGGACCCGGCATGGTGTTCGCCCGGGAGGCGGACCACGTGTCGGCCCAGTGGCAGCCGGGAGGAACGACGACCGAGGGGCACCGCGTGTACGTCCCGGCGGACGGCGGCAACGAGATCTCCCGGGCGGTGCGCGCCTGGCAGGAGGAGGTCTCAGGGACCATCGACGAGGAGAGCGGAGCGCCCCTGAACGGCGCGGATGCGGGGTACCCGTTCCTCACCGACGCGGACTTCCTCGCTGCCGACGCCCTCTACGCGATCCAGGGCCCCGGCGACGAGTGGCTGCTCGGGATGCGACCGGAGGCGCTCCAGATCGTCTGGGAGTGCGCGTGATCAGGGGGCGGTCGTGACCGGGACCTCGGGCACCCGGTCCGGGGCGATGTCCGCGGCCCTCGTCGACACCCGGTGCAGCACCCACTCGAGCGGTCCGCGGCCCACGGTCGCCGCCCAGAGCCAGCAGAGCGCGACCGTCGTGACGAGGAAACCGAGCCACACCTCGGCGGTCGCCTCGTAGACGACCGTCCGGCCCAGGGCGGCGATCACGACGATGTGCACGCTGTACGCGGTGAGGGCCAGCGACCCGACGGCCGCCAGCGGGGCGAGCGTGCGCGGCCACCGGTCGGCGACGGCGAGGCACGCGGCGATCACCAGCAGTGCCACGCCGATGTTGCCCACCACCTCGAAGGTGGTCGACGAGTGCGGCTCGGCGGTCGCCAGCGCCGCGGGCCAGCCGAGCACGTGCAACGCCACCCAGGAGCCGCCGTGCCCGAGGACCACGAGGCCGATACCGACGAGCGCTCCGAGCCCCCGCAGCCGGGTCGAGCGCAGGTCGCTGCGGCCGATGGCCAGCCCGACGAGCAGGTACGCCGTCCACACGATCGCGGGGTAGTAGTGGCCGACCGTGATCTCGGCGAGCACCGTCGGGCGCGCGCCCTCGAGCCCGGCGGCGATCCCCTGGCCCAGCGGCGGACCGACGACGGCGACGACCCCCGCGGCGGTGATCAGTGCGGCCCTCGACCAGCGCAGCGCCACGCAGCCGATCGCGAACAGCAGCCCGTAGGTCGGCAGGATCACCACCACCGGCGTCGCGAGCAGGACCAGCAGCTCCCCGAGGGCGAACAGGAGGAGCGCCCGCACCAGGATCCGCACGCGTGCCTGGACCAGCCGGGTGCCGACGACGGGCGCGGTGCTGCCGGAGAGCAGGCCCAGCGACAGGCCGGCCAGCACCACGAACAGCGCCGCGGGGCGCCCGTCCGCGAGCTGGGAGAAGCCGCCGGGAGGGACGGGTCCGTGGTCGTCCGGACCGACGTGCGCGGTCATCATGCCGAGCACGGCGAGCCCGCGGGCGACGTCGATCCCCACGATGCGGCGCATGGGGGGATGCTAGCGACCCGGGTGATCTCGCATGTCGAAACGGTTCGTCCCGTTTATTGAACTCTGGGCCTCATCGATGATTACAGTCTGATGTGAACTCCCCGACGCACCCCGACGTGTACACCCACGGACACCATGAGTCCGTGCTGCGCTCGCACCGTTGGCGGACCGCCGAGAACTCCGCCGCGTACCTGCTGCCGGCACTCGTCCCGGGGACCCGCCTGCTCGACGTCGGGTGTGGACCGGGTTCGGTGACCATCGACCTGGCGGCCCGGCTCGAGCCCGGCGAGGTCGTCGGCGTCGACACCTCGGCCGCCGTCGTCGAGATCGCGCAGAAGGCCGCGGCCGACGCCGGTGCGGACAACGTGACGTTCCAGGTGGCCGACGCCTACGGCCTGCCGTTCGACGACGACGCCTTCGACGTGGTGCACGCCCACCAGGTGCTCCAGCACCTCACGGACCCGATCGCCGCGCTGCGGGAGATGCGACGCGTGACCAAGCCCGGCGGCATCGTGGCGCTCCGCGACGCGGACTACTCCGGCATGACCTGGTACCCGCCGTCGAACGGGTTGGACGAGTGGCTCGCGCTCTACCACGAGGTCACGCAGGCCAACGAGGCCGACGCGAACGCCGGCCGCAAGCTGCTGTCGTGGGTCCGCGAGGCGGGCTTCGACCCGGCGGGCATCGTCCCCAGCGCCGGGGTCTGGTGCTACGCCACGCCCGAGGACCGCACGTGGTGGGCCGGGCTGTGGGCGGACCGCTCGGTCGCCTCGAACTTCGCCGCGCAGGCCATCGCGCACGGGCTCGCCGACGAGGTCGGCCTGGAGCTGCTGGCGGACGCCTGGCGCGAGTGGGGCACCCAGCCCGACGGCTGGTTCGCGGTGCTGCACGGCGAGGTGCTCGCTCGCGCCTGAACTAGGGTTGCGGCGTGCGCATCGCGAGGTTCACCACCGGGGGAGACCCCCGCTACGCCCTGATCGACGGAGAGCCCGGCTCCGAGGAGCTCGTGGTCATCACGGGAGACCCGCTCTACACCCCGGTGCAGCCCACGGGCGAGCAGATCCGGCTCGACGACGACAGCGTCCGTCTGCTGGCGCCGGTCATTCCGCGCTCCAAGATCATCGGCGTCGGCCGCAACTACGCCGCGCACGCCGCCGAGATGGGCAACGAGCTCCCGCCCGCCCCGCTGCTCTTCCTCAAGCCGAACACCTCGGTGATCGGCCCGGACGACCCGATCGTCCTGCCCGACTGGACCGAGCACGTCGAGCACGAGGCCGAGCTGGCCATCGTCATCGGCAAGGTCACCAAGGACGTCACGCCGGACCGCGCCCTGGACCACGTCTTCGGCTACACGGTGGCCAACGACGTCACCGCGCGCGACGTGCAGAAGGCCGACCTCCAGTGGACCCGGGCCAAGGGCTTCGACGGCTCCTGCCCGATCGGCCCCTGGATCGTGCCGGGCCTCGACGTCGACGACCTGTACGTCCGCGCCCGCGTCAACGGCGAGACCAAGCAGGACGGCCGCACGTCGCAGATGATCTTCGACGCGGCCTACCTCGTCTCCTACGTGTCCGAGGTGTTCACGCTGCTGCCCGGCGACCTCATCCTCACCGGTACTCCCGCCGGTGTGAGCCCGATCGTGGACCGGGACATCGTCGAGGTCGAGGTGGAGGACATCGGGGTGCTGCGCAACCCGGTCCTGCGCCGCCACTGAGTCTCTACGTCGGCTGCGGCGGAAAGACGAGCATCCTGCGCAACCCGGTCCTCCGCCGCCACTAATCTTGAGGTCGTGACTTCTCCCACCGGTTCCGCTGTGCGTGTTCGTTTCTGCCCCTCGCCCACCGGGACGCCGCACGTCGGCATGATCCGCACGGCACTCTTCAACTGGGCGTACGCGCGCCACACGGGCGGCACGTTCGTGTTCCGCATCGAGGACACCGACGCGGCGCGCGACTCGCAGGAGTCCTACCTCCAGCTGCTGGACGCGCTGCGCTGGCTGGGCCTGGACTGGGACGAGGGCGTCGAGGTCGGCGGACCGCACGAGCCGTACCGCCAGTCGCAGCGGATGGACCTGTACGCGGACGTGGTCAGTCGCCTGGTCGAGGGTGGCCACGCGTACGAGTCGTTCTCCACGCCGGAGGAGATCGAAGCGCGCCACAGGGCGGCCGGCCGGGATCCGAAGCTGGGCTACGACGGCGTCGACCGAGACGCGACCGACGAGCAGAAGGCGGCATTCCGCGCCGAGGGCCGCGAGCCTGTCCTGCGGCTGCGGATGCCCGACGAGGACCTCACCTTCACGGACCTGGTACGCGGCGAGGTGACCTTCAAGGCCGGCTCCGTCCCGGACTTCGTCATCGTGCGCGCCAACGGCCAGCCTCTGTACACGCTGGTCAACCCGGTCGACGACGCCCTGATGGGGATCACGCACGTGCTGCGCGGGGAGGACCTCCTGTCGTCCACCCCTCGGCAGATCGCGCTGTACCGCGCGCTGCTGGAGATCGGTGTCGGCACGGGCGAGCCGGTGTTCGGGCACCTGCCGTCGGTGCTGGGCGAGGGCAACAAGAAGCTGTCCAAGCGCGAGCCCGAGTCCAACTTGTTCCACCACCGGGACAACGGGTTCACCCCCGAGGGCCTGCTCAACTACCTGGCCCTGCTCGGCTGGTCGATCGGCCCGGACCGCGACATCTTCTCGATGGCGGAGATGACGGCCGCGTTCGACGCCGCGGACGTCAACCCCAACCCGGCGCGGTTCGACGTGAAGAAGGCGGAGGCGATCAACTCGGCGCACGTGCGGCTGCTCGCGCCCGAGGACTTCCGCGACCGGCTGGTGCCCTACCTGCACCGCGCGGGCCTGGTGCCCACGGACTCCTACGCGGACCTCTCGCCGGCCCACCGCGCGCTGCTCGATGCGGGCGCGCCGCTGATCCAGGAGCGCATCACGCTGCTGGGCGAGGCCGAGGGGATGCTCGGGTTCCTGTTCGCCGCGGACGACGACCTGACGATCGCCGACGACGCCCGCGGCGCGCTGCGCGAGGAGTCCCCAGCCGTGCTCGATGCCGCCGCGGCCGCGCTCGGGGGGCTCACCGAGTTCACCACCGCGACCACCCAGGAGGCGCTCCAGGCCGCGCTGGTCGACGGGCTCGGCCTCAAGCCGCGCTTCGCGTTCACCCCGCTGCGCGTCGCCCTGTCCGGTCGACGCGTGTCGCCGCCGCTGTTCGAGTCGATGGAGATCCTGGGCAAGGAGTCCACGCTCGCGCGGATCGCCGCCCTGCGCGCCACCCTGTGATGCGCGTCGACGGGGTCCTGTTCGACATCGACGACACGCTGGTCGACACGCGCGGCGCGTTCGGCCACGCGCTGGCCGGCGTCGCCCGCCGCTACCTGCCCGACCTGCCCGTGGACCGGCACGCCGAGCTGGTGACGGTCTGGCGCGCGGACGTCGGCGGCCACTACGCGGCGTACACGCGCGGCGAGGTCGGCTACGCCGAGCAGCGGATGGCCCGCGCGAACGAGTTGCACGAGCGCTTCGGCGGGCCCGCGCTCGACGCCGACGGCTTCGCGCGCTGGGACGAGACGTTCGAGGCCGAGTTCTCAGGTGCGTGGTCGGCGCACCCGGACGTGGACGCGGTCGTGGACCGCCTGCTCGCGGCCGGCCTGGTGGTCGGCGCCCTGTCCAACGCGGCGGTGGCGTACCAGACGCGCAAGCTCGACCGCGCGGCTCTGCTCGAGCGCGTGCCGATGCTGGTCGGCGTCGACACCCTCGGCTTCGGCAAGCCCGACCCGCGCGTGTTCGTCGAGGCGTGCCACCGGCTCGGCACCGACCCGACGCGGACGGTGTACGTCGGCGACGAGCTCGACGTCGACGCCCGGGCGGCGGTCGCGGCCGGTCTGGTGGGCGTCTGGCTGGACCGGCCCGGCGAGAGGCGGATCCCGGTGTCGCCGGAGGATCTCGCGGGCGCGCGACAGGCCGGTGTGCGGGTCATCGCGTCGCTCGCCGAGCTCCCGGGTGTGCTCGGGATCGAGGAGTAGGGCGCATCTAGGAGTACGGCGCGGTCGTGCTCCACGTCAGGCGCGGCTTTCCCGGCATGGTCAGGAGCCATCCCTTGAAGCTCGAGAGTGCGGCGTCGAGCACCGAGCCATCGGGCAGGCGGACGCGGTAGTGGGTCTGGCCGCGGCCGGTACCCACCTCGACGGCGCCGGTGATCGCAGCGTCGACCACTGCTTTCACCGTCGCGACGCCCGCCGTCGTCCGTGGAAGCTCCCACTGCTCGCACCCGTAGATGCCGGCGACGAGGCAGTCGTCGAACTGCTCCCAGCTCACGGCGACCGCGCCGACCGCGCGGGGCGTGATCCACGCTCCGCTCGGCGGCCTGGGGGCCTCGTCCAGCACGAGCTCGACCGTGGCGACGCCGGAGAGCCGCGACGCCTGGTCGGAGCACAGCGCGCCGACCAGCGCGGTCACCTCGTCGTCGGGGAGCTCGATACCAGGGCGGCGGTCGAAGAGGGGCACGCGCAGATCATGGCCTACCGCAACGCCGCCCGGTAGCACTCGGTCCGGTACGGCACCTCGATCCACTCGCGTCCGCGCAGGTCGGGATGGGTGGCGACGAGTGCGTCGACGTCGTCGAGCAGGGCGTCCCGCTGGTCAGCAGGGAGCAGGATCAGGTGGCTGCGGCTGGCGGCCAGCGTGCGCAGGTCGGCGGCGCGCAGGCGCTGCGTCCAGGGGAACGTCGCGTGCTCGGGTTCGGTGAACGCGTCGCCGAGCTCGGGGTTCCGGTAGCTGGTCTCCAGGGTGTCGCCGCGGTGCACGATCTCCGTCCAGCGCGCCACCCAGTCGTGCTCCTTGTCGCGCACGTTCCAGATCGGCGCCACGGAGCCGCCCGGCCGCAGGACGCGGGCGATCTCGGCGGACGCCGCGGGCGGGTCCACCCAGTGCCACGCCTGCGCGATGGTGACGGCGTCGACGGAGGCGTCCGGCAGGTCGAGCTGCTCGGCCGTCCCGGGCAGTGCCTCGACGCCCGGCAGCGCGGCGGTCAGCTCCGCCCGCATCGCGTCGGACGGCTCCACCGCGATCACGTGCCACCCGAGAGCGACCAGCCGCTCGGTGAGCTTCCCGGTCCCCGCGGCCAGGTCGAGGACGTCGCGGGCCTCCGCCGGGACGGCCCACCGGACGGCCTCGTCGGGGTAGCCGGGCCGGGTGGCCTGGTAGACGGCCGCGGCACGGTCGAACGAGGCGGCGCGGTCGCCGCGGTCGTCGGTGCTCATGACACCGATCGTGCCGCGGCTGCGGGGATCACGCCTCCGGCAGCGGGTCCAGGTACTCCAGGGCGGCCTCGTGCAGCCGCCCGTTCGACACCAGCGCCGAACCGCCGAACGGCCCGGGAACCCCGCGGATCGACGTGAACATCCCGCCGGCCTCGGTGACGATGGGGACGAGCGCGGCCATGTCGTGCAGCGAGAGCTCTGGCTCGGCCGACAGGTCCACCGCGCCCTCCGCGACCAGCACGTGCGACCAGAAGTCGCCGTACGCGCGGGTGCGCCACGTCCGCCGGGTCAGGTTCAGGAACGCGTCGAGCTGGCCGCGCTCCTCCCAGCCGCCCAGCGACGAGTAGGACAGCGAGGCGTCCTCGAGCCGGTCGACCTCGGACACATGCAGCTGGCTGGCGGCGGCCAGCGACTTCCCGGTCCACGCGCCGTTGCCCTGCGCCGCCCACCAGCGCCGACCGAGCGCGGGTGCACTGACGAGCCCGACGACGACCTGGTCGCCGTCCAGCAGCCCGATGAGCGTGGCCCACACCGGCACCCCGCGGACGAAGTTCTTGGTCCCGTCGATCGGGTCGATGACCCAGCGCCGCGGCCCGTGGCCCGTGTCGCCCATCTCCTCGCCGTGCACCGCGTCCCGCGGCCGCGCCCGGGACAGCTGCCCGCGGACGATCTCCTCGGCGGACTTGTCGGCGTCGGTGACCGGCGTCAGGTCGGGCTTCGTCTCCACCCGCAGGTCCTGCGACTTGAACCGCGCCATGGTGATCGAGTCGACCTGGTCCGCGATCACGTGGGCGAGGCGCAGGTCGTCGTCGTACCCGGGGCGCAGGCTCATGCCCGACACGGTAGTGGGTCGAGTTCGCACGTCAGGGACGTGCGGGCTCCCGGTTGTCCGGTTCGCCGCTGCCGAGCCGGCTGGCCAGGAGGCGACGGAAGGACTCGACGCGGGCCGCCCGGGCTGCGCGGGTCACGTCGTCGGGGGAGGCGGCGACCCACTCGTCGAGCGCGCAGTCGGGGGCGTCGTCCGCGTGCGTGCAGCCGCGCGGGCACTCCTCGGCGACCTCCGCGAGGTCCGCGAACGCGCCCAGCAGGTGCTGCGGGTCCACGTGCGCCAGCCCGAACGACCGCACGCCGGGGGTGTCGATGACCCACGTGGGCTTCGACGTCCCCGGCACCCGCAGCGCCACGGCTGAGCTCGATGTGTGCCGCCCGCGCCCCGTCACGTCGTTGACCACCCCGACGGCCCGGTACGTGCCCGGCACCAGGGCGTTCACCAGCGTGGACTTGCCTACGCCCGAGTGCCCGACCAGCACGGAGGTCTTGCCCTCCAGCGCGGCCCGCACGTCGTCGAGCCCGTGGATGATCCGCCCGCCCACGGACTTCTCCGCGCTGGTGACCACCACCTCCACACCGATCGGCGCGTACATGCCGACCAGCTCCGCGGGGTCCGCCAGGTCCGCCTTGGTCAGGGCCAGCAGGGCGTCCATGCGCGCGTCGTAGGCCGCGGCGACGCAGCGGTCGATCATCCGTGTGCGCGGCTCGGGGTCAGCCAGGGCGGTGACGATCACCAGCTGGTCGGCGTTGGCGACGATGATCCGCTCGATGGGGTCGGTGTCGTCGGCCGTCCGCCGCAGGACCGTCCGCCGCTCGCTGATCCGCACGATCCGGGACAGCGAGCCGTCGTCGCCGGACGTGTCGCCGACGATGTCCACCCGGTCGCCCGGCACCACGCGGTCGCGGCCCAGCTCTCGGGCCTTCATCGCGATCGCGACGCGCTCGTCGGGGCCGTCGGGGTCCACCAGGATCGCGTAGCGACCGCGGTCCACGGCGGTCACCAGCGCCACCTCGGCGTCGGCGTGCTCGGGGCGCTGCTTGGTCCGGGGGCGCGAGCCGCGACCGGGACGGATGCGGACGTCCCGCTCGTCGTAGCGCCGGGTGCCCATCAGGCCAGCACGGCCGATCCGGTCAGCATCCCGGCCCACAGCCCGACGAAGTCCGGGAGCGTCTTGGCGGTCGTCGCGACGTCCTCCACCTGCACGCCGGGCACCCGGAGCCCGATGAGGGCGCCCGTGGTGGCCATCCGGTGGTCCTCGTAGGTGTGCCAGGTGGCGCCGGTCAGCGGTCGCGGCGTGATGACCAGGCCGTCCGACGTCTGCTCCGCCTGACCGCCCAGCCGCGTGATCTCGGCCGCCAGCGCCGCCAGCCGGTCGGTCTCGTGGCCGCGCAGGTGGGCGATGCCGCGCAGCCGCGTGGGGGAGTCGGCCAGTGCGGCGAGCGCCGCGATCGTCGGGGCGATCTCGCCTGCGGCGTGCAGGTCCAGGTCCACCCCGCGGATCGCGCCCGTGCCGGTCACGCCCAGCACGTCGCCGTCCAGCCGCGTGGTCGCGCCCATCCGCTCCAGGATGCCGGGCAGCAGGCCGCCGGGCTGCGTCGTCGCGGCGGGCCAGCCGGGGACGCGCACGGTGCCGCCGGACACCAGCGCCGCGCACAGGAACGGGGCAGCGTTGGACAGGTCGGGTTCCACCCGCACGTCCCTGCCGGCGATCGGGCCGGGGGACACCTGCCAGATGGCGGGGCGAGAGTCGTCGACCACCACGCCCGCCTCGCGCAGCAGGGCGACGGTCATCTCGATGTGCGGCAGGCTCGGCAGCGTGCGCCCGGTGTGCCGCAGGGTCAGCCCACGCTCGAACCGCGCGGCCGCCAGCAGCAGCCCGGAGACGAACTGGCTCGACTCGGACGCGTCCACGTCCACCTGGCCGCCGAGCAGGGAACCGCGGCCGTGCACCGTGAACGGCAGGTGGCCGGGCTCGCCGTGCTCCTCGACCCGCACGCCCAGCGTCCGCAGCGCGGTGAGCACCGGACCCATCGGGCGCGCGAGGGCCGAGTCGTCCCCGTCGAACCGGACCGGTCCGTCGGCGAGCGCGGCGACGGCCGGCAGGAAGCGCATCACGGTCCCGGCGAGGCCGCACTGGACGGTGGTCGAGCCGCGCACGGGTCCGGGCGTCACCACCCAGTCGCTGCCGTCCTCGTCGATCCGGGCGCCCAGGCTGGTCAGGGCATCGGCCATCAGGCGCGTGTCGCGCGAGCGCAGAGCACCCCGCAGGCGGCCGGGGGAGTCGGCCAGCGCGGCGAGGACGAGATACCGGTTGGTCAGCGACTTCGAGCCGGGCACCTCGACGAGCGCGTCCAGCGGGGCGTCGGCGAGCGGTGCGGTCCACAGGTCCATGGCACCCAGGTTATCGGGGGTGCCGACGAGAACCCGGGAGCGTCTCAGGCTCCTCAGTCGGAGGCCTTCGCCGCCGCGTGCTCGCTGCGCGCCTTCTGCACGCGCCAGCTGATCCCGGGGCGCCCCTCGAGGTCCACGCCGGCGATCAGGGCGCCGCCGGTGAACGCGAGCGCCCGGACGAGCTTGTCGCGCCGCTCGCGCCGCAGCCGGGGGTCCTCGCCCTTGACCCGCTTGGCGGGCAGGTTCAGCAGGACGAGCGGCGCCGTGAGGGCGGCGAGCGCCAGGGCGGCCGTGCGTGGTGCCTTGCCCAGGGCGAGCAGCACGCCCGCGCCGGCGAGCGCCACGCCGTGCACCTGGACGATCGAGGTCAGCTGGCGGTCGCTGAGCTCGCGGCCGATGGCCTCGCCCGCCGGCCCCTGCCGGACGGTGTCGGGCAGGCGGGAGCGCAGCGTGGCCAGGGCGCCGCGGGCGTCGGCGGCGTGCGCGGCGGGATGCCGGACGACGTCGAGACCCTCGGTGACGAACCACGAGGCGAACAGGGGACGCGCGAGACGGCGCAGCAGCACGGCAGCTCCTCCTACAGGGCTTCTACAGGGCACCGCCGGCGGCGGACGGCGCGTCGGCGGACTCGCCACCGTCGCCGATCTGCTCGCGGGCGACATAGTTCTCGAGGTCGAACAGGTTGTCGCCGGCCCGCGTGGCGACGGTGAGCAGCGTGGTCGCCGAGGCGACCTCCTCCACCTGCTCCTTGAGGAACCAGAGCAGGAACTGCTCGCCCAGGGCGTCGCCCTCGGCGCGCGCAGCCGCGAAGATCGCCTCGATCTGCGCGGTGACCTGCTTCTCCTGCTGGAGCGCCAGGCCGATGGGCTCGGTGACCTGGGTGAAGCCGTTGCGCACGGGGCTGCCGGGCGGGATCGCCACCGGGAGGTCCCGGTCCAGCAGGTACTGCACGATCATCAGCGCGTGGTTCCGCTCCTCGATCGCCTGCCGGTAGTAGTGCCGCGCCAGCTGGGGGAGGTCCTGCCCGTCGAACCACACCGCGATCGCGACGTACTGCTGGTGGGCGTCGAACTCGTGGCCGATCTGCTCGCGGAGCAGGCGCAGGAACGTGGAGTCGTCGGTGCTGCTGGTCATGTCGTCAACCTAGTGCCGTCCCCTGCGGTTGGCGACGGAGGGAATGGCTCGCGCGCTCGCGCCGTTGTGCTGGCCATGAGCTTCGCTACCGAGACGCGCCCTGCGCCGGTCCCTGTGACCGGATGGGCGATCGGTCTCCCCGTAGACACCCTTCCCACCCAGCGGCCCGCGCAGATGCAGCCGCACCGGGTGGATCTCGGGACAGGTGTGGCGTGGCCCACGCCGGTCGGTGGTCCTCAGACTCCGGGGCTAGGCTCGTCGGCGATGAGCGAGGACACGAACCGCGCGCCCGAGTCCGAGGGCGACGCTGCACGGACCGAGAGGTTCGAGGCCGAGGCGCTGGTCTACCTGGACCAGCTCTACGGTGCTGCCCTGCGGATGACGCGCAACCCGGCCGACGCCGAGGACCTGGTGCAGGAGACGTTCGCCAAGGCGTTCGCCGCGTTCCACCAGTACCGCCCGGGCACCAACCTCAAGGCGTGGCTGTACCGCATCCTCACCAACACGTACATCAACTCGTACCGCAAGAAGCAGCGCGAGCCGCAGCAGTCCCGCTCCGAGGAGATCGAGGACTGGCAGCTGGCCCGCGCCGAGTCGCATACGTCGAGGGGTCTGCGGTCTGCCGAGGCCGAGGCGCTCGACCACCTCCCGGACTCCGACGTCAAGGACGCGCTCCAGCGCCTGCCGGAGGAGTTCCGGATCGCGGTGTACCTCGCCGACGTCGAGGGCTTCGCGTACAAGGAGATCGCCGAGATCATGGGGACGCCGATCGGGACAGTGATGTCCCGGTTGCACCGCGGCCGCGCACAGCTGCGCGACATGCTGTCGGACTACGCCCGCGGGCGCGGTCTGGTCGCGGTGGCCCCCGTCGCGCCGGAGGGCGAACGATGAACGACTGGAAAGACGCACCGGACCTGTCGACTGTGTCGTCGTCCAACTGCGGCAACAACTGCGCCGACGCCCTCGACCGGCTCTGGGAGTACCTCGACGCCGAGCTGGGTGCGCCCGACGCGGAGACCGTCCGGTCGCACCTCGCCGAGTGCGAGGGCTGCCTCGAGGAGTACGACGTCGACGTCGTGGTGAAGACCATCGTGAAGCGGGGCTGCCAGGAGGCGGCGCCGGAGCACCTGCGGCTGAAGATCCACGAGCAGCTGACCGTCATGCGGGTCACGCTCGACTGAGAGCCCACACACAGAAGAAGGCCCGGTGCAGCGATGCTGCCCGGGCCTTCTGACTACCTGTCTGCCAACGCTCAGGCGTTGGGACGGTTGCCGTGGTTCGCTGCACTGCCCTTGCGGGAGCGGCGCTTGCGGCCTCGCTTGCTCATGGGATCTTCCTTCGTCGCGTACGGGGGTCGGCGCCCGTGCTACTCGCCGGACTCGCTCCATCGTCCCACATCTCCCGGCCACTCAAGTGCGCGCCCCTCGCGTCCGATATCCAGAGCGTGAGCCACCCGACACAGTCCGTGATCCCGTTCCTGCACGCCCTCGCGAGCACGGGCGGATCCGACCTGCACTGCAAGGTCGGATCAGCACCCCGCGTGCGTGTCGACGGGCGGCTGCGCAAGCTCCAGGTCCCCGACCTGAAGCCCGCCGACACCGAGCGCATGCTCGAGGAGGTCCTGCCCGACGATCTCGTCGACGCCTTCCGGGAGCACAAGGAGGCGGACTTCGCGTACTCCGTGTCCGGCGTCGGGCGGTTCCGCGTCAACGCCTACCAGGCGCGCGGCACGTACGGCCTGGTGTTCCGCCGGGTGGCCGTCGGCGCGCAGGCGCTGGCCGAGCTGTCCCTGCCCGAGGTCGTCGGCGAGCTCGCGCTCGAGCCCCGCGGACTCGTGCTGGTGACCGGTCCGACCGGCTCCGGCAAGACGACCACGCTGGCGTCGATGGTCGACCTCATCAACACGCTGCGCGAGGTCAACATCGTCACCATCGAGGACCCGATCGAGATCCTGCACCAGGACAAGAAGTCGATCGTGTCCCAGCGTGAGGTGCGCCAGGACACGGCCGACTTCACGGTGGCGCTGCGCGCCGCGATGCGCCAGGACCCGGACGTGATCCTCGTCGGCGAGATGCGTGACGTCGAGACCGTCCGCGCGGCCCTGTCCGCGGCCGAGACCGGCCACCTGGTCCTGTCCACGCTGCACACCATCGACGCGGCCGAGACGATCAACCGCATCATCGACTTCTTCCCGCCGCACGAGCAGAAGCAGGTCCGCATCGCGCTGGCGCAGGCGCTGCGCGGCATCGTGTCGCAGCGGCTGGTCCGGCTGGCCAACGGCACGGGCCGTCGTCCGGCCATCGAGGTCATGGTCAACACGGGCCGCACGCGCGACGCCATCCTGGAGCCGGAGGACGCCCCGCCCCTGATCGACCTGATCCGCGAGGGCGACTTCTACAAGATGCAGACGTTCGACCAGCACCTGTTCCAGCTGGTCCGCGACGACATCATCACCTACGACGAGGCGCTGTCCGCCTCGACCAGCCCGCACGACCTCACGGTCGAGCTGCGGCAGGCCGGCCTCGTGTCCTGATCCCTCCCGGAGCGCCCGTGACCGTCAACGGTCACGGGCGCTCTTGTGTCTCCAGACGCGATATGACTCGAGATCTTGCGTGTGGGCGTAACGCGATATAACGTGTCTCCAGACACGAGATATATCGCGAATGGAGAGCATCATGGCAAGCGAGTCCTGGGTCGTCGCCGGCCCGCAGATCATCGAGATCGAGGCGGTCTCCGACCTTCGGGTGCAGCTGGTGGGCGGACGCGTCGACGTCGTCGCGCACGACGGACCGGGAGCCCGGATCGAGGTGCACGACGTCGACGGGCGGCCCCTGGAGGTCAGCCTGTCCGACGGCGAGCTCCGGGTCGGCTACCAGTTCACGCTGGGCGGCTGGGACGGGTTCCTGGAGAAGTTCCGGAACTTCCGCGGTAAGGACCGTGCGGACGTGCACATCGCGATCCCGCGCGGCATCCACGCCAAGGTGGGCACGGTGAGCGCCGACGGCCTGCTCGCCGGCGTGACGGAGGACGCCTCGGTGTCCACCGTCTCGGGCACGCTCATCACCGACGGCACCGTGGGCCGCCTCGGCGCCAACACCGTCTCGGGCGAGATCGTGATCCGCGACCACCGCGGCGACCTCAAGCTCAACTCGGTCTCGGGCGAGCTCGCGGCCTCTGGGGAGCTGAGCCTGGTCCAGGCCAACTCGGTGTCCGGCTCGCTCACGCTCGACGTGACGTCGGGGACCTCCAGCGTGACGGCGACGACGGTCTCCGGGGACGTCACGGTCCGGCTGCCCGCCGGCAAGGGCGTCCAGGTGAAGGGCCAGTCCGTCTCGGGCCGGCTCGTCGTGGACGGGGAGGAGTACAAGGGCTCCTCTCCCGGCCATCGCAAGGTCGACCTGCGCACCGGCGACGGCGCCTGCTTCGTCTCGTCGTCGACGGTCTCCGGGCACCTGACGGTGCTGCGCGGCGCCGGGACCGGGGTCGCGTGATGATGGCCCCGGTCTTCGCGCACGGACAGCTGCGCCTCTACCTGCTGTCGCTCCTGGAGAGCGGGCCCAAGCACGGCTACGAGCTCATCACGGCCCTGTCGGACCGCTTCGGCGGCACCTACCGGCCCAGCCCGGGCACGGTGTACCCGCGCCTCGCCCGCCTCGAGGAGGAGGGCCTGGTCCAGCGGGTCGACGAGGAGCGCAAGAGCACGTACGCCCTGACGGAAGCCGGCTACGCCGAGCTGAACGCCCGGCGTGCGGAGCTGGGCCACCTCGAGGAGGGGATCGCCGAGTCCGTCCGGGAGCGTGCCGCGCAGGTCCGCGAGGACGTGCGGGGGTCGATGCGCGGCCTGCGTGCCGACCTGGCGGCGGCCGCCCAGCAGGCCCGTGCGGATGCGGTGCCGCACCCGGTCGGCGCGCCCGACGAGCCCCGGGTCGCGTCGCACGTGCGGACCAAGGACGCCGAGGCGATGATCCAGCGGTTCCGCGACGAGATCCGCGCGGACCTGCGGCGCGCCGACGCCCGTGGGAGCGTCGAGCAGCTCACGCTCGACACCCTGCGGACCGTGCTGGACTCGGCGCTGACCGCGGTGCGCGGCACGCTGCGATGACGCTCTGGGTGCGGTGGCTGTCAGGCGCCGTCGTCGGGCAGGTCGAGCCAGGCGTGCCAGCCGGTGTGCAGGACAAGCCAGGCCATGAGGCCGTAGCCGGCCTGCCCCGGCAGGATCCCGTCGCCCGCGGCGAGGTCGCCCAGCCACTGGTCGTGGGCGGCCAGGGGCGTGTAGGTATCGACGAAGGGCACCCGACGCCGGGTCGCCACATCCGCGTACGCGGCTGACAGGTCGGCCAGCTTGTCGGCGTCGGCCGTGCTGCCCGGCGGGGGGCCGACGACGAACGTAGGGATCCGGCGCTGGTCGGCCACGTCGAGGATGTTCGCGAGGTTGAGCCGGCTGCGGGCGAGCGAGAGACCCGCCGCGACGTCGGCACGGCCGAGTGCGACGACGAGCCGGTTGTCGGCCTCGGGGGACAGGCGACGCGTGACCTCCTCGTCCCACCGGGCGCCCAGCGCCGTGCTGGTCTCGCCCGGGACCGCGAGGGTCAGCACGGTGAGCGGGGTCGGGGTCGGGGTCCTGGCCGTCACGCGCCCGACCCAGCCGAGCCCCTTGGGATCACCCGCGCCGGCCACGAGCTCGTCGCCGACCACCGCCAGCCTCAGCGGCAGCTCGCCCACACGCCTCACCTCTCGCCGTCCGACCCGTCGTGCGACGGCCGTCGCCGCACAGTGTCTCAGGGCGGGACGGCCGCCGCCGGTTCATCGGCGGGCCTGTCGCAGGTGGGCGGACGCGGGTCAGGCGCTGCGGTACGGGTGGCTCGGCAGGCCGGACGTCAGGTCCGACCAGTCGGCGTGGGACGCGGGGGGCCTGCTGCTGCCCAGGCCGTCGCGGCGCACCGTGACGACCAGACGGGCGACCAGCCAGGCTGCCGCGACGAGTGCGAGGACGATCCATACGGTGGTCATGGCAGAAAGTCTCCGCTCGGCCAGAACGTGCCACGAGTGGCAGAACTGACGCTGACCGTTGACATTCCGCCACGCCGTGCCGATGCTGGCCCCATGCTCCGATCCGTCGCCGCCATCGCCCTTCCGAACGTCGCGCCCTTCGAGCTCGGGGTGGCCTGCGAGGTCTTCGGCATCGATCGTCGGGACACCGGCGGGCCGTCGTTCGACTTCACGCTCTGCGGGATCGAGCCGGGCATCGTGCCGACCAAGGGCGCGGGCTACTCCATCGTCGTCGAGCACGGGCTCGAGGCCACCCGGGACGTCGACCTGGTGATCGTGCCGGCGTACGGGGAGGCCGACGAGGTGCCGGAGGTGGTGCTCGACGCCCTGCGAGCCGCCCACGCACGCGGCGCCTGGGTGCTCAGCATCTGCAGCGGGTCGTTCGCCCTCGGGTACGCGGGCCTGCTCGACGGTCGGCAGTGCACGACCCACTGGATGTACACCGACGAGATGAGCCGGCGGTTCCCGCAGGCCCGGCTCAACCCGGCCGTCCTCTACGTGGACGACGAGCACGTCATCACCAGCGCCGGCACCGCGGCCGGCATCGACGCGTGCCTGCACCTGGTCCGTCGGGAGCTGGGCGCCGCCGCCGCGTCCGCGATCGCCCGGCGGATGGTCGTCCCGCCGCACCGCGACGGCGGCCAGGCCCAGTACGTCGACACCCCGCTGCCCTGCGACGCCGACACCCTGGCCCCGCTGCTCGCGTGGATGGTGGAGAACCTCGAGGAGGAGCTGAGCGTGCCCGACCTCGCGGCCCGCGCGTTCGTCTCCGAGCGGACGTTCGCCCGCCGCTTCCGCGCCGAGACGGGCACCACGCCGGCCGCGTGGGTCACCCGGCAGCGGGTGGTCCGGGCGCAGGAGATGCTCGAACGCTCCGACGCGGGCATCGAGGAGATCGCCCGGCTGTGCGGGTTCGGCACCGCCGCGGTGCTCCGCCACCACTTCGCCCGGACGCTGGGCACCAGCCCGCAGGCCTACCGCCGCACGTTCGCGCCCACCCCGGTCGCCTGACGCGGTCGCCTGACGCGGACTCCTGACGCGACCGAGAGCCGCACCCCAGCGGGGGTGCGGCTCTCGGTCGACCGTTCGTCAGCGCCCGAAGGCGGTCTCGACGAGGGTGGCCTGCTGGGCCTGGTGCTTCTTGGCAGACCCGGCCGCCGGCGACGCCGACTCCTTGCGGGACACCACCCGCAGGGTGCGCCCGAGCAGCTGCGGCAGGTGCATGGACAGGAACGTCCACGGGCCCTGGTTGCGCGGCTCGTCCTGCACCCACACCAGCTCGGCCCCGTCGAACGGCGCGACCGCCGCACGGACCGACTCGGAGTCGAGCGGGTACAGCTGCTCCAGCCGGACGATCGCCGTCTGCTCGTCGCCCGTCTTCACGCGGTGCGCGAGCAGGTCCCAGTAGACCTTGCCCGAGCAGAGCAGCACGCGGGTGACCTGGTCGGCCTTCGCGGACGCGAGCTCGTCGCCGATGACCGTGCGGAACGTGCCCGAGGTGAAGTCCTGCACGTCCGACGACGCCGACTTCAGGCGCAGCATCGACTTCGGCGTGAACACCACGAGCGGGCGACGCGGCCGGGCGTAGGCCTGACGACGCAGCAGGTGGAAGTGCGACGCGGGGGTCGACGGCTGCGCGATCGTCATGTTGTCCTCGGCCGCGAGCTGCAGGAACCGCTCGATGCGCGCCGACGAGTGGTCCGGCCCCTGGCCCTCGTACCCGTGCGGCAGGAGCAGGACGACCGACGACCGCTGCGCCCACTTCTGCTCGGCCGACGAGATGAACTCGTCGATGATCGTCTGCGCTCCGTTGACGAAGTCGCCGAACTGCGCCTCCCAGAGCACCAGGGCGTCGGGACGCTCGACCGAGTAGCCGTACTCGAACCCGAGCGCGGCGTACTCCGAGAGCGAGGAGTCGTAGACCCAGAACTTCGCCTGGTCCGCCGACAGGTACAGCAGGGGCGTCCACTCCGCGCCGGTCTCGCGGTCGTGCATGACCGCGTGCCGCTGCACGAACGTCCCGCGGCGGGAGTCCTGCCCGGCGAGCCGGACAGGGGTGCCCTCGACCAGCAGCGAGCCGAACGCCAGCAGCTCGCCGTAGCCCCAGTCGATGCCGCCCTCGCGGGTCATCGCCTCGCGCTTGGCCAGCAGCTGCGCCAGCTTCGGGTGGACGGTGAAGCCCTCCGGCGGGCGCACGTGCGCGCGGCCGATCCGCTCCAGGGTGCCGGCGTCGACCGCCGTCTTCCAGCCGACCATCACGCCGGCGTCCTCGAGCTGCGACTCCGGCCGCTCCAGGCCCTTGACGGCCTCGGCCTCCGGGGGAGCGGGGGTGTACCCGTCCTCGCGCGTCTCGGTGAACACCCGCTCCAGCTGCGACTGGTAGTCCTGCAGCGCCTGCTCGGCATCGGAGATCGTGAGGTCCCCGCGTGCCACCAGCGTCTCGGTGTAGAGCTTGCGGACCGAGCGCTTGGCCTCGATGAGGTTGTACATCAGCGGCTGCGTCATCGAGGGGTCGTCGCCCTCGTTGTGACCGCGGCGGCGGTAGCAGACCATGTCGATGATGACGTCGCGGTCGAACTGCTCGCGGTACTCGAACGCCAGCTCGGCCACCCGCACGCACGCCTCGGGGTCGTCCCCGTTGACGTGGAAGATCGGCACCTGGAGGCCCTTGGCCACGTCGGTCGCGTACTGCGAGGAGCGCGACGACGACGGCCCGGTGGTGAAGCCGACCTGGTTGTTGATGATCACGTGGATGGTGCCGCCGGTGCGGTACCCGCGCAGCTGCGCCAGGTTGAGCGTCTCGAACACGACGCCCTGACCCGCGAACGCCGCGTCACCGTGGATGAGGATCGGCAGCACGGAGAAGCCGTCGCCACCGAGGTCGATCCGGTCCTGCTTGGCGCGCACGATGCCCTCGAGCACCGGGTCGACCGCCTCGAGGTGCGAGGGGTTGGCGGCCAGGTAGACCGCGGTCGTCGCACCGGACTCGGCGGTGAACGTGCCCTCGGTGCCCAGGTGGTACTTCACGTCGCCCGAGCCCTGGACCGACTTGGGGTCCTGGTTGCCCTCGAACTCGCGGAAGATCTGCGCGTAGGACTTCCCGGCGATGTTGGCCAGGATGTTCAGCCGGCCGCGGTGCGCCATGCCGATGCCGACCTCGTCGAGACCGTTGTTGGCGGCCTTCGACAGGATGGCGTCGAGCAGGGCGATGACCGACTCGCCTCCCTCGAGCGAGAAGCGCTTCTGGCCGACGTACTTGGTCTGGAGGAACGTCTCGAAGGCCTCGGCCGCGTTCAGGCGGCGCAGGATGCGCAGCTGGTCCTCGCGCGGGGTGCGGGCGTAGCCGGACTCCAGGCGCTCCTGGAGCCACTTGCGCTGGCGCGGGTCCTGCAGGTGCATGTACTCGCTGCCCACCGTGCGGCAGTACGAGTCGCGCAGCAGGCCGAGGACCTCACGCAGCTTGGCGCGGGGCTTGCCGGTGAAGCCGCCCGTGGGGAACTGGCGGTCCAGGTCCCAGAGCGTCAGGCCGTGCGTCTGCACGTCCAGGTCGGGGTGCTTGCGCTGGCGATAGGCCAGGGGGTCGGTGTCGGCCATGAGGTGGCCGCGCGACCGGTAGGAGTGGATGAGCTCCGCGATGCGGGCCGGCTTGATGGCCTCGGCGTCGGGGTCGGCGGCCTCGCGCACCCAGCGGACGGGCTCGTACGGCACCCGCAGCGACGCGAACACGCGGTCGTAGAACCCGTCCTCGCCGAGCAGCTTGCGGCCGATGATCCGCAGGAAGTCGCCGGACTGCGCGCCCTGGATGATCCGGTGGTCGTAGGTCGAGGTGAGCGTGAGGACCTTGGAGACGCCCATCTTGTTCAGCGCGTCCTCGGACGTGCCCGCGAACTCCGCGGGGTAGTCCATGGCACCGACGCCGATGATCGTGCCCTGGCCCTGCATCAGGCGCGGGACCGAGTGGACCGTGCCGATGGTGCCGGGGTTGGTCAGCGAGATGGTGGTCCCCGCGAAGTCCTCGACCGTGAGCTTGTTGCCGCGCGCCCGGCGCACGACGTCCTCGTAGGCGGACCAGAACCCGGCGAAGTCCAGGGTGTCCGACTTCTTGATCGACGGGACCATCAGCTGGCGCGTGCCGTCGGGCTTGGCCAGGTCGATCGCGATGCCGACGTTGACGTGCGCGGGCGTCAGGACGCTCGGCTTGTCGTCGTGCAGCGTGTAGGAGGTGTTCATCGCCGGCATCTCCGCCAGCGCCTCCACCAGCGCGAAGCCGATGAGGTGCGTGAACGAGATCTTGCCGCCGCGACCACGGGCGAGGTGGTTGTTGATGACGATGCGGTTGTCGACCATGAGCTTGGCCGGGATGGCGCGCACCGAGGTGGCCGTCGGGACCTCGAGCGAGGCCTCCATGTTGGTCACCACGCGCGCGGCCGGACCGCGCAGCTTCTGGATGTCGTCGGCGGCCTCGGCCTCGTCGGCGGCGGAGGTGCGCTGCGCCACCTGGGCGTAGGGGGCGGTGGCCGGCTGTGCGGTAGCGATGGGCGACGTCACGGCGGGCGGCTCGACGAACGTGGCCGGCGCAGGGGGAGCCGCGGGGGCGACGGGAGGCGCGGCGGGCGCGGGGGCCGGGGCAGCCTGGACCGGCGTCGGCTTCGTCGCCGGGCTGCCGTTCACGGCCGCGGGAGCGGGGGTCGAGCCGTTGGCCGAGCCGTCCTCGGGCTTGTAGCCCTCGAAGAAGTCCCACCACGCCGGGTCGACCGAGTTCTTGTCCCGCTGGTACTGCTCGAACAGCTCGTCCACGAGCCACTCGTTGGCGCCGAAAACGGCGCGCGTCGAGTCAGGATCCGCCATCTGGGTCACGCTGGGATCGCCCACTTCCGCTGCGGTCCGTGACCGCGCCTTTGCTGGTTGGGTTGCGACATCTGTTGATGACAACACTACGGCCTGAGCGCTCGCCGCCCCTCCTCAGGACGGCTCTTCGGGGCGGATCCGCAGGCGTCTTCACCTGGTCAGCACACGCGGGTCAACACGGGGCAACGTGCCAGTTCGGGGGACCTCAAGGCGGGGTTGTCGGCACCCCTGCGAGGTCATGCTTGTGCACACCCGCTCAGGGCGGGTGCACGCGGTCACGTGATGTCGCGCCGGAACGTGGTCAGGCGCCCGATGAGGGCCAGCCCGAGGCCGTACGCGAGGAGCACGAGGGCGCCCTGCCACCACTCCAGGAGCGTGCCGACGCCGGTCTCGGAGTAGAAGCTGCCGCCGGAGATCGCCTCCCCGGCCGCGCCCGGCAGGTACGCGGAGATGCCCGCACCCCAGCTGGTCAGACCGAGCACGAAGCGCAGGACCGGCTCGACGAACTGCGTGAAGGCCAGCACGACGACGATCACGGCCACCTGGTTGGTGAGCACCGAGCCGAACCCCACGCCGACGATCGCCCACAGGGCCAGCGCCAGCACCGACAGCCCGATCGTCCGCCAGGTCGAGGCCTGGTCGAGGAACGTGGGCTTGTCGAGCAGCGTCAGCACCGCGGCCCCCGCGCCAACCGCGGCGAGCGTGCCGACGAGCCCGTAGAGGAGGCCGAGGATGCCCGCGGAGATCACCTTGGCGGACACGAGGACGGTGCGGCGTGGCTCCGCGAGCAGGGTGGGAGTGATCGTCTGGTGCCGGAACTCGGACGCGACGGCCAGCGCGCCGACGACCAGCGGGAAGACGTAGCCGAACGTCACGGCGATCGTGTAGACCGCCCGCACGACGGCGTCGGGAGCCAGGACCACGTCCTCGCCCGTGCCGCTGGACATGTTCCCGCCCTGCGTGATGGCCCAGCCGAGCCCGGCGGCCAGGAACGCCATGTAGACGGCCATGGCCAGCAGGAGGATCCACCACAGGCGGGTGGTGACGAGCTTGCGGTACTCGGTGACCAGCGCGGCGCGCATCAGGCCACCGCCGACTCGACGGCGCCGACGAGCTGGAGGAACAGTCCCTCGAGCCCGGGATCTCGGCTGGTCAGCTCGTGCAGCTCGACGCCCGCGGCGAACGCGGCCGCCCCGACCGTGGCGGCCTCCACGTCCCACAGGTCCGCCACGCGCGGGTCACCCGCATCGGTGCGGGTCCACCCCGATCGCTCGACCAGGGCGGCCAGCCCGGGGGCGTCGGGGGAGAGCACGCGCACCTGGACGCGCGCCATGCCGGCGAGCTCGGTCAGCGAGGACGCGTGCGCGAGCCGGCCGCGGGCGATGATCACCACGTCGTCCACGGTCTGCTCGACCTCGGACAGCACGTGGCTCGACACCAGGATCGTGCGGCCCTCGGCGGCCAGCGCGCGCAGGAACCCGCGCAACCAGCGGATCCCCTCCGGGTCGAGCCCGTTGGCCGGCTCGTCGAGCAGGAGCACCCGCGGGTCGCCCAGCAGGGTGGTCGCCAGGGCGAGCCGCTGCCGCATGCCGAGCGAGAACCCGCCGACCCTGCGGTGCGCGGCGTCGGCCAGGCCCACGAGCTCGAGCACCTGCGCGGCGCGTGCGTCGGGGACGCCGACCTGCGGGGTGTAGAGCCGCAGGTGGTCGAGCGCGGTGCGGCCCGGGTGAAAGCTCGCCGCCTCGAGCGCGGCGCCGACCGTGCGCAGCGGTCGGCTGATCTGACCGTAGGCCCGGCCGCCGATGGTCGCGACGCCCGACGTGGGCCGCACCAGTCCCAGCAGCATCCGGAGCGTGGTCGTCTTGCCCGCACCGTTCGGTCCGAGGAAGCCCGTCACGCGACCGGGTGCCACCTCGAACGAGAGGTCGTCGACCGCGCGGACGGGACCGAACGACTTGGACAGGTGCTCGACGATGATGGTGCCGTCGCTGGTCATGCGGGCAACGCTATCCGGCGGTCCGGCCGGTCGCGGGGAGCGTGACGCGCATGGTGCAGCCCACCTCGGTGTCCGCCACCTCGATCCGGCCCCCGTGCAGCTCCACGGCCCACCGCACGATCGCGAGGCCCAGGCCGGTGCCACCCGTGGAGACCTGTCCCGTGAGCGCGGGGGTGTTGCCGCGGACGAACCGCTCGAACACGTGCGGTCGCTGGTCGCGCGCGATGCCCGGTCCGTGGTCGACCACGTCGATGCGCACCTCCGCCCCCACGCGCGAGGCCTCGAGCCGCACCTCGTCGTCGTCGGGGGAGTGCCGGACCGCGTTGTGCAGGAGGTTGGCGACCACCTGGTGCAGGCGGTCGGGGTCGGCGGGCACCGTGAGGTCCGGGGGCTCGACGACGACGGGGAAGCGCAGGCGCTTGGTGGCGCCGACGAGCATCGCGCCCTCGGCGGCCTCCTCGAGGAAGTCCTGGAGTCGCACGTCGGCGACCTGCAGCGGGACGTCGCCCGCCTCCAGCCGGGACAGGTCGAGCAGGTAGGTGACCAGCCGGCCGAGGCGCTCCGTCTGCGCCAGAGCGGCCTGCATGGTGGCGGGGTCCGCCTCAGTGACCCCGTCGACGATGTTCTCCAGCTGCGCCTGGAGCGCGGTGACCGGGGTGCGCAGCTCGTGCGAGACGTTCGCCACCAGCTCGCGGCGGAACAGGTCGGCCTTCTCGAGGTCGTCGGCCATGGTGTTGAAGGCGTCCGCGAGCTGGCCCACCTCGTCCAGGCTCGTCGCCCGCACCCGGCGGCTGTAGTCCCCGGCGGCCATCCGGCGGGCCGCGTAGGTCATCTCCCGCAACGGTGACGTCATGCCGCGGGCGAGCAGTTGCGTCACGATGAGCGACCCGATGACGGCGATCGGGAGCGTACGCGAGGGGCCTAGGTGGTTGTACAGACCGACCCAGGTGATGAACGCCGCGGCCGTGACCGTGGCTGCCACCAGCACACCGAGCTTGATCTTGATGGAGCTCAGGCGGTCGAGCGGCCGGACGTCCGGGATCCGCGAGCGGGCGAACTCGCCGCGGACGTGCCGGGGTGCGTTCACGCGCCCTCGGGGACCTGCGCCCCGCCGGCGTCACCGGTGCCGTCGTTCGGCTCGAAGGCGTAGCCGACGCCGTGCACCGTGCGGATCAGGTCGGGGCCGAGCTTGCGGCGCAGCGCCTTGATGTGGGAGTCGACCGTGCGGGTGCCGCTGGCGTCCACCCAGTCCCACACCTCGGCCAGCAGGCGCTCGCGGGTGAGCACGGTGCGGGGCGTCGCGGCGAGGGCGAGCAGCAGGTCGAACTCGGTGGGGGTCAGGTGCACCTCGGTCTCGCCGCGCAGGACCCGGCGCTGGGCACGGTCGACCGTGACGTCGCCCAGCACCAGCGGCGGGTCGGGCTGCTCGGCGGAGGCCATCTCCGCGGCCCGCGTCGCGCGCTCGGTACGCCGCAGCAGCGCCTTGGTGCGCGCCACCAGCTCCCGCATCGAGAACGGCTTGGTCATGTAGTCGTCGGCGCCGACGCCCAGACCGATGAGCATGTCCGTCTCGTCGTCGCGCGCCGTCAGCATGAGCACCGGGACCGGCCGCTCGGCCTGGATGCGCCGGCACACCTCGAGCCCGTCGATTCCGGGGAGCATCACGTCGAGCACCACCACGTCCGGGCGCAGCCGCGACGCCGCGCTCACGCCGCTCAGCCCGTCACCGACCGCCTCGACCGTCCAGCCCTCCGCGGAGAGCCGGTGCACGATCGCCTGCGCGATCGCCGGTTCGTCCTCGACCACCAGGACCGTGGTGCCGGCAGCTCCGCCGGGCGCCGTCATCGGCCCACCGCTCACGTTCGCCATGGCGCCAGCGTCGCACAGGCTCGGGGCGTTGACGCCCCGATGCGTGGACGCACCGGGTGGTGTCGCGTCGTCGCCCGTATGATCGAGCCCACCATGAGCAGCTCAAGTCGCTGCCGGCGTCCCGCCCGGGCCCACCAGCCCGGGGGAGACCATGCCGGCCACCTCTTCTCCTTCTCACTCCCTCCGGGGATCCCCACCAGCGCCGACCTGAGGGTCGGCGTTCGTCGTGGCTTCCGTCCTGCGAGGGGCAGCGCCGCGTGCTGACCGAGTGGTTGCTGGTCGGGCTGGGCGTGCTGCTCACGCTCGGCACCGCGGTGTTCGTCGCCAGCGAGTTCTCGCTGGTCACCCTGGACCCGGGCCTCGTCGAGGGCCAGGCGGCTCCGGACGACCGGCGCAGCCAGTCGGTCCTCAAGGCGCTCCGGCGCCTGTCGACCGAGCTCTCCGGCGCCCAGCTCGGCATCACGCTGACCACCATCCTGCTCGGGTACACCACGCAGCCGGCCGTCGCGCGGCTGCTGCGCCTGCCGCTCCAGGACTCGGTGCTCGGTCAGGCGGCCGGTGGCCTCATCGCCGCGGTGCTCGCGATCGTCCTGGTGAACGGGTTCTCCATGGTCGTCGGCGAGCTCATCCCCAAGAACCTGGCGATCAGCCGTCCGCTGCCCACCGCCCGCATGGTCGCCCCGCTCCAGAGCGGCTTCACGAGCGCGCTGCGCCCGCTCATCACCGTGTTCAACGGCAGCGCCAACGCCCTCCTGCGCAGCTTCGGGATCGACCCGCGCGAGGAGCTCTCCGGTGGGCGCTCCCCGCAGGAGCTCGCCGCGCTCGTGCGCCGGTCGGCGGAGGTCGGGACGCTCGACGAGTCCACCGCGACCCTGCTCACCAACTCGATCGAGTTCACGGAGCTGACGGCGGTCGACGTGATGACGGACCGGTTGCGGCTCGTCGTCGTCAGGCGCGAGGAGTCGGCCGCGGACGTCATCGACCTCGCCCGCCGCACCGGGCACTCCCGGTTCCCGGTGATCGGCGACTCCAGCGACGACATCGTCGGGCTCGTGCACCTCCGCCGGGCGATCGCGGTGCCGTACGAACGCCGGGCGGAGGTGCCCGCGGCCGCACTCATGGTCGACGCGCCGCGGGTGCCCGAGACGGTGCACCTGGGCCCCCTGCTGGTCGAGCTGCGTGAGCAGGGCCTGCAGATGGCCGTCGTCGTCGACGAGTACGGCGGCACCTCGGGCGTCGTGACGCTGGAGGACGTCGTCGAGGAGCTGGTGGGGGACGTCGCCGACGAGCACGACCGCCGACGCGCCTCGACGGCCCGATCGGCGGACGGGTCGTGGCTGCTGCCCGGCGTGCTGCGGCCCGACGAGCTGGTGGAGGTCACCGGTCTCCACGTCCCGGCCGAGGGGCCCTACGAGACCCTCGGCGGGCTGCTGATGTTCGTGCTCGGACGCATCCCGGCCGACGGTGACCAGATCGTGGTCGACGGGGTCCAGATCCAGGTCGAGGCGATGGCCGGACGACGGGTCGAGCGCGTGCGGGTGCGCGAGGCCGCCCCCGGCCAGGAGGACGGGTCATGAGCTCGAGCCTCGCGCTGGTCCTCGGTGTCCTGCTGCTCGCCGCGAACGCGTTCTTCGTCGGCGCCGAGTTCGCCATCATCTCCGCGCGGCGCAGCGCGATCGAGCCGCTCGCCCGGGAGGGCGACCGCCGTGCGATCACGGTGCTGTGGGCCATGGAGCACGTCTCCCTCATGCTCGCGTGCGCCCAGCTGGGCATCACCGTGTGCTCGACGAGCCTGGGTGTGGTCGCCGAGCCGGCGATCGCGCACCTGATCGAGGGTCCGCTCGACGCGCTCGGGGTCGACGAGGACCTGACGCACCCGATCGCGTTCGTCGTCGCGCTCGCGATCGTCGTGTACCTGCACGTGGTGCTGGGCGAGATGGTGCCCAAGAACCTCGCCGTCGCCGGCCCCGACCGCGCGGTCCTCATGTTCGGCCCGCCGCTCGTGTGGATCGCCCGCCTGGTGCGTCCGGTCATCACCGCCCTCAACTGGATCGCCAACCACGCGCTGCGGCTGTTCGGCGTCGAGCCCAAGGACGAGGTGGCCTCCGCGTTCACGGCGCAGGAGGTGCAGTCGATCGTCGAGCGGTCGCAGGCCGAGGGGCTCCTCGAGGACGAGCAGGGGCTGCTCGCCGGCGCGATCGAGTTCTCCGACCGCACCGCGCACGACGTCATGATCAGGACCGAGGAGCTGGTGACCGTCGGTCAGGGCAGCACGCCCGAGGACGTCGAGAAGCTCGTCGCCCGGACCGGGTTCAGCCGGTTCCCCGTCGTCGACGACGCGGGGTCACCCTCCGGCTACCTGCACCTCAAGGACGTGCTCTACGCCGACGAGCAGACCCGGAGCGCACCGGTCCCGGCCTGGCGCGTGCGGGCGCTGGCGGTCGTCGGACCACAGGACGAGGTCGAGGACGCGCTCGCGGCGATGCAGCGCTCGGGGTCGCACCTGGCCCGCGTCGACGAGGCCGGGGTGGCCGTCGGGGTGGTCTTCCTCGAGGACATCCTGGAGGAGCTGGTGGGCGAGGTCCGCGACGCGATGCAGCGAGGCCAGCTGTCCTGAGCGGTCGTCCGGTTGTAAGGATCGCGTGCGCACCGTCGGCGTGTCGTTCCGCGTGTCGCCCGGTTTGTCCGTTCCCTGGACTGGACGATCGTCCAGAGACTTGGAAGCGCGTTCACGAGCCGTTATGGTTTCGTGACCGCACGACGCCGGGCTGCGTACAGCGCGCCCGACGACGACGTCGCGGCAGATCAGAGACGTGTGAGGGACGGGAGGTGTCGTGGGGTCGCACAGCGAGCAGCCCATGACGGCACCGCCGACCCGCCGCAGCCTCCGAGAGGCGGAGCGGCGGGCCGCTTCTGAACCCACTCCGGTGACCGCCCCCCGACCTGATCCCCACGCCCCGACCGCTGCCCACCACGTCCCGACGTGGGCGCACCTCGAGCCCGCTGCGACGCCCGCCACCGAGGCGTTCGCGGTGCCGGCCGGCCGCGTGCAGCGCCCCGCCGGCCCGCAGGCCCGGTCGGCCTGGACCTCTTCCCCGCAGACGCGCAGCACGTCGCCGATCTCCTCCGCACCGCCCGCGCGCACCGCGCCGCCGGTTCCCTCGCTCCAGCAGCGCACCGCGGCCTCGTTCACGCAGACGATCCCCGCGCCCCAGGTCCGGTCCGTCCCCGCGCCCGCCGTCGCCGCTGCGACGCCGACCCCGGTCGCGACCGTCACGTGGCCGGCGCCGACCCAGGCGTGGGCCAGCAGCACGTCGGCCGCCGCTGACCCGGTGCCCGAGCCCGCACGGTCGGTTGCTCGTGCTCCCGCTCCGGTGGTCGCGCGGTCTGCTGCTCCTGCCCCGGTGGTCGTGCCCGACGTCGAGGACGTCCCCGAGCTCGCGGGCGTATCGGACGACACGGTCGGCCGCCGCACCCGTCGTCCCACCCGCACCGCGGCCCGGCTCAGCGTCCTCGGCGTGCTGGCAGGCATCACCGTGGTGATCCCCGTGAGCCAGGGCGTCGTGACCGGCCCGGCTGCGTTCGGCTCCGACGCGCTCGCCGACTCGACCCTGCCGACCACGGTGTCCGCGCTCGCCGGGTCGTCGCTGTCGGCCCTGCCGCCGTCGTCGCTGGTGTCGGCGGACGGTGCCCTCCAGGCCCGCGGCCTGGCCGCCGCCAGCCGCACGGAGGAGCGCTCCGCGCTCCCCGGGTGCGACGGCTCCCTGCGGGCGGCCGGCCAGAACGGCCTGCTCAAGGTCGCGGACCTGTGCACGCTGTGGGACAACCACACGCAGCTGCGCGCGGACGCGGCCGTCTCGCTCGCCGAGTTCAACCAGGCCTTCGCCGCGCGGTTCGGCGGCGACCTGTGCCTCAGCTCCGGCTACCGGACGCTCGCCGCGCAGCGGGCCGTCAAGGCGCAGAAGGGCGGCCTCGCAGCGGCCCCCGGCAAGAGCAACCACGGCTGGGGACTCGCCGTCGACCTCTGCCAGGACCAGACGTCCGGCGTGAAGTGGCGCTGGATCACCGAGAACGGCCCCACCTACGGGTGGGACAACCCCGCCTGGGCACAGCCGGGCGGCAGCGGCCCGTTCGAGAAGTGGCACTGGGAGTTCACCAAGGGCGTCCAGCAGGACGGCGAGTACTACGACGGCTGACGCCGGCTGGACGTTCTACGGCTGACGCCGGTTGGACGTTCTACGGCTGACGCCGGCTGGACGTTCTACGGCTGACGCCGGCTGTGGACGCTCAGAGCAGGGCGAGGCCCCACGTGATCGTGTGGCTGGCACCGGGTGTCAGGTGCACCAGGTCGTCGCCCGTGCGGAACGCGTCGGCGATGCAGGTCATCGGCTCCGCGGCGACCCCCCGCCGCGCGATGTGCACCACCGTGTCGCCCGTGCACACCTGCCAGGCCCGGGTCGCGTCGTCCGCCCAGAGCGCGACCGTGCGTCCGTCCGGGCAGCCGAGGCGGATCCAGGACAGGCCGTCCGCGTCCTGCGTGACGTCGATCCAGGCGTCGTCCAGGTCCAGGCCCTTCAGCGAGCGCGGCGACCGCAGGTCGTAGTCCCCGTCCACCCGCTCCGCCCCCGTCGGGAGCAGCCGGTCGTCGACCGTGACGTGCCGCGTGGCGTCGATCTGGAGGGTGCAGTCGTCCACCTCGGCGCCCCCGGGGGACAGCCACGGGTGGAACCCGATGCCGTACGGCGCCGTCGTGCTGCCCAGGTTGGTGCCCTCGGCACGCACGTGCAGGCCCGCGTCGGTGAGCGTGTACGTGAGCCGCACGCGCACCGGCCACGGGTACCCATGGGTCGGGACGACGACGTGCTCGAGAGTCACGGAGGTCGCGTCCGCGCCGGTCGTCTCGAAGGCGGTGTGGGCGACGAGGCCGTGCAGAGCCGTCTGCCGCGCGTGCTCCGTCAGCGGGACCTCGTAGGTGTGACCCTCGTAGGCGAACTCGCCGTCGCGCAGCCGGTTGGGCCACGGCGCGAGCACCGCACCCGAGAACGCCGGGGGGATCTCCGTCTCGTCGTACGGGAGGACGACGTCCCTGCCGTCGACGGAGTAGGAGCGGATGCTGGCACCGACGGCCGTGATGACCGCGCGCTGGCCGCCCAGCTCGAGGACGTGCTGGCGGCCGGTCGGCAGGGGAGTGGTGAGGGTCGTGGACACGCTCACACGCTAGCGGGCCGGACCCACGACCCGTGGGAACGGGTCATGTGTCCGGCCCGGCGTTCAGGCGTCGGTGTCGTCGCCCCGGCCGCGGGACACCACGACGAGCGCTGTGCCGCCGACCAGCGCGGCGGTTCCCAGCACCAGGGCCGTGCGAGTCGAGAACCCCGTCGAGGCGAGCTGACCCGGCTCGGCTGCCAGGACCTCACTGACGAACGACGGGCTTGACGCGAGGACCTCGGCGATGGGCTCCGGGTCGGTGACGGCCGGCGTGCCGGGGTCGATCGGGTCGACCGGAGTGCCGGGGTCGACCGGGTTGGAGGGGTCGACCGGCGTGCCGGGGTCGACTGGCGTGCCGGGGTCGACCGGGTTGGTCGGGTCGACGGGTGTGCCGGGGTCCACCGGGTCCGTCGGGTCGATGGGATCGGTCGGATCGATGGGGTCTACCGGGTCCGTCGGGTCGATGGGCTCGATCGGGTCGACGGGGTCGACCGGGTCGGTGCAGGCCGGCGCCTGGCCGCCCTCACCGAAGTGCTCGTTGAACCCGCTGATCTGGACCCAGGTCACGCAGTGCCCGTCGGGGAACGCGCCCGCGAACAATGGGTGGTCGGCCCAGGCGTAGTAGCTCTTCCCGACGTACGCCGCCTGGGGCCAGACGCCGTTGTGCGGCACGGCCTGGTGGACGTTGAACGTCTGCGGCCCGGTGCCGTCGAGCGCGGTCACGCGGTAGTTCAGGTGGCCGTCGGCCTCGAACGTGGCGCCCGCGGGGAGCGTGACGCCCTGCGCGGTGACCGTGTACGGGGTCGGGCTGTCGGAGCCGCCGGCGTAGGCGGCGGTCGGGATCAGGACGAGTGCAGCCGTCACGGCAGCGGCACCGAGGGTGCGGAAGTGCATGGGGATCCTTTCGGGGTGCGTAGGTGCGCCTCGAGGTGTTCGGGATGTGTTGGTGACGACGGCGGGAACCGGCGGGCCTCAGCTGGGGGCCCGGGTCGGAAGTCCGGACGGGTCGTCGACCGCGTCCGCTTCGCCCTGCTCGATGTCATGACAATTGTCGCGTATCCGGTTGCCTCGGGCATGGGACGGAGGTCCCACCGGGGTCCTTCGTGCGGGTGAACGGGTACCCGTCTGTGGACAGCGAGGTGTGCCACCCCTGCCTCGTCCCCTAGGGTTCCGGCCAGTGCAACCGGACATGACGGATGAACCGGACACTCATGACGCGAGGAGGGGGCACCGGTGGACGGTGTGGCGATCCTCGAGACGGAGGTCCGCGAGCTCATCCGACGGCGGGGGCTCGACCCGGTGCGGGACCGGCCCGGGGTCATCGCGCTGGTCTCGGACGCCATCGCCGACTACGACGAGCGGTCGGTCGTCGGCGCGGTGCCGCCGCTCGTGGACGCGGTCGCGGCCCACAAGTCGGTGGTCGACGCGGTCGCCGGGCTCGGGCCGCTCCAGAAGTACCTCGACGACCCGGAGGTCGAGGAGATCTGGATCAACTCCCCGACGCAGGTGTTCGTCGCCCGGCGCGGCGAAGCCGAGCTGACCACGACCATCCTCACGGACGGCCAGGTCCGGGACCTGGTCGAGAAGATGCTCAAGGTCTCCGGGCGTCGGCTCGACCTGTCCAGCCCGTTCGTCGACGCCAGCCTGCCGGGCGGGGAACGGCTGCACGCGGTGATCCCGGACGTCACGCGGCGGCACTGGTCGGTGAACATCCGCAAGTACGTGGTGCGCGCGACGACGCTCGACGACCTCGTCGGCCTGGGCACGCTGACCCCGCACGCGGCGGCGTTCCTGCAGGCGTCCGTCCGGGCCGGGCTGAACGTGCTGGTCTCCGGCGGAACCCAGGCCGGCAAGACCACGATGCTCAACGCTCTCGCGGGCGCCATCCCCGCGCGCGAGCGCGTCATCACGTGCGAGGAGGTCTTCGAGCTGCGGCTCGTCGCGCGCGACTGGGTGGCAATGCAGTGCCGGCAGCCCAGCCTCGAGGGGACCGGCGAGATCCCGCTGCGCCGGCTGGTCAAGGAGGCGCTGCGGATGCGCCCGAACCGGCTGCTCGTCGGCGAGGTGCGCGAGGCCGAGGCGCTCGACCTGCTGATCGCGCTGAACGCGGGGGTGCCGGCCATGTGCACCATCCACGCCAACTCGGCTCGGGAGGCGCTGACCAAGCTCTGCACGTTGCCGCTCCTGGCGGGAGAGAACGTGTCCGACCGGTTCGTGGTGCCGACCGTCGCCTCCGCGGTGGACCTCGTCGTGCACCTGGACCTGGACGGCGACGGGCGTCGGCTCGTCCGGGAGATCGTCGCGGTGCCCGGCCGGGTCGAGCAGGGGATCGTCGAGACGGCGGACGTGTTCCACGCGCGCGACGGGCACCTGGCCCGTGCGGACGGCTATCCGCCGCACCCGGAGCGCTTCGCCCGTACCGGCACCGACCTGTCCGCGCTGCTGCGAGGGCGGGGCTGATGGGGGTCGTCGTCGGGCTCGTGCTCGGGGCCGGGGTCGCCTGCATCTGGTGGTCGTTCTGGGCCGAGCCGCGTCGGCCCGCGACGGCGCGCCGGGCCGGCTGGCACGCCCGCACCCAGGATGCCCTCGTCCAGGCGGGTGTCACGGGGGTGACCCCCGGCGGGCTGGTGCTCACCAGCGTCCTGCTCGGGCTGGTGGTCATGGTCGTCGGGACCGCGCTCACGCGCATCCCGTCCATCGCCCTCTGCTTCGCGGTCTTCGCGGTGATGGCCCCCTGGACGGTCGTGCGCTCGCGTGCCCGACGGCGCCGAGCCCGCCTCCGACAGCTGTGGCCCGAGGTGGTCGACCACCTCGGCTCCGGCATCCGGGCGGGGCTGGCGCTGCCCGAGGCTGTCGCCCAGATCGGGGAGCGCGGCCCGGTCGAGCTGCGCGAGGCGTTCACCGCGTTCGCGGAGGACTACCGGGCGACGGGCCGGTTCGGGGAGTGCCTCGACCTGCTCAAGGCCCGCCTCGCGGATCCTGTCGCCGACCGGATCATCGAGGCGCTCCGCCTGACCCGCGACGTCGGCGGCACGGACCTCGGCCGGCTGCTGCGCACCCTGTCCACGTTCCTGCGCGAGGACGTGCGCACGCGCGGCGAGCTGGAGGCGCGGCAGAGCTGGACGGTCTACGCCGCTCGGCTCGCGGTCGCCGCGCCGTGGATCGTGCTCGCGCTGCTGGCCACGCGTGCCGAGGCCGCGAGCGCGTACGACACCCCGGCGGGCTTCGCCGTCCTGGTGGTCGGCGGCGCCTGCACGGTGGTCGCGTACCTGATCATGCTGCGCATCGCACGGCTGCCCGACGACCCGCGGGTGCTCCGATGAGCCCCGGCGTCGTCGGCGCCCTGGTGGGGCTGCTGGGGGGCCTCGGCCTGACGATCGTCGTGCTCCGGCTGCGCTCCCGGCGGATCAGCCTCGACCAGCGGCTCGCGCCCTACCTGCGGCCGCAGCCCACGTCCTCGGGGTTGCTGCGGGCGCCCACCGTGCGGGGACCGTTCGCCACGGTCGAGCGGATCGTCGCACCCGTGATGTCCGACGCCGTCCGGCTGGTCACGCGTCTGGGCTCGCCCACGTCCGAGCTGCGCCGCCGCCTGTCGCGGGCGGGCCGACCGGAGACCGTCGAGCAGTTCCGCGCCGGGCAGGTGGTCTGGGGTGTGCTCGGCCTCGCGGGCGGCCTCGGGCTCTCGCTGCTGCTCGCCGCCACGCGTGGCACCGGCGTCGTCGCGCTCGTCGTGCTGGTCGTCGTCTGCGGGCTGACCGGTGTGCTCGCGCGGGACTGGGCGCTGACGCGCGAGCTCCAGGCGCGGGAGTCCCGGATGCTCACCGAGCTGCCGACCATCGCGGAGCTGCTCGCCCTGGCGGTCGGCGCCGGCGAGGGGGCGGTCGGCGCGCTCGAGCGGGTGGTCCGGAGCACGCACGGCGAGCTGTCGGCCGAGCTGGCCCGGACGCTCGCCGACGCCCGCGCGGGCGCGCCGCTGACCGTCGCGCTCGACAACCTCGCCGACCGGACCGGGCTCACGGCGCTCGCCCGCTTCGCGGAGGGTGTCGCCGTGGCGGTGGAGCGCGGCACGCCGCTGGCCGACGTGCTCCGGGCGCAGGCGCAGGACGTCCGCGAGGAGGGGCGCCGCGCGCTCATGGAGACCGGTGGGCGCAAGGAGGTGCTGATGATGGTCCCGGTGGTCTTCCTGATCCTGCCGGTGACCGTCGTCTTCGCCGTCTTCCCCTCGATGGTGGTCCTGCGGGTCGGTCTGTGACCCGCACGGGAACGTGGAACGGCGCCCCAGCGGCGTCCGACGAAGGGAGTACCGATGACGAGCGGGACCGAGAGCACCGACGACCGACCGACCGCCCGCACCGCGGCGCTGCTGTGGGGCTCGCTGGTGTGGGGGGCGACGGCGTGGGCAGGGGTCCAGCGTCGCCTGCGGGCCGGTGGGGCCGACCGGGGCGACGTCCCGGGCTGGGTGCTGGTGACCCTGATGACGGCGGGGCTGGTGACCGCGCTGTGGATCATCGCCGGCGACGCGCTGGGCCGGGTGTTCGAGGACGCCATCACCAGCGTCAAGGCGCCCTGACGTCGGACGCCGGCTCGGCGATCGTCGACTTCGCCCTCGTCGGTGGCCTGGTGACGGTGCTGTTCGTCGCGGTGCTCCAGCTGACGATCGTGCTCCATGTGCGCAACACGCTGGTCGACTCGGCGGCCGAGGGCGCTCGCTACGGGGCGCTGGGGGGTCACGAGCCCGCCGACGGGGCCGAGCGGTCGCGGGACCTGATCGCGCAGTCGCTCTCGTCGGCGTACGCCCAGGGGGTCAGCGCCAGCCGGACCACCCTCGACGGGCTGGACGTCGTGGAGGTCCAGGTCGAGGCCCCGCTGCCGCTCGTCGGGCTGGTGGGTGCGGCGGGGACCCTGACCGTGCGCGGGCACGCCCTGGCCGAGCAGCCGTGAGCCTGCGCGCGCGCCTCGGCGGCGACGAGGGCAGCTCGGTCGTCGAGTTCCTCGGGCTCTCGCTGGTCCTGCTGGTGCCGCTCGTGTACCTGGTGCTCGTGCTGGGACGCATCGAGGCCGCTACGTTCGCCGCCGAGGGTGCCGCGCGGGAGGCGGCGCGCACGTTCGTCGTCGCCGACCACGCCGACGAGGGCACCGAGCGGGCGCTCGCCGCGGTCCGGATCGCCCTGCGGGACCAGGGCTTCGACGACGACCCGTCCGACGCCCTCACGCTGACCTGCTCGGCGTCGCCGTGCCTGGCGCCCGGCAGCGACGTGGCGGCCCGGATCGACGTGCGCGTGCCGCTGCCGTTCGTGCCGGGATTCGTGCGGGACGTCGTCCCGCTGGAGGTGCCGGTGACCGCCGAGCGCGTCGCACCGGTCGACACCTACAGGTCGACCCGGTGAGGCGCGGGACGGACGACGACCGCGGCCAGGTGATGATCCTGACCATCGGGTTCGTGGTGGTCGCCCTGCTGCTCATCACGGTCGTCGTGTCCGCCGCGGGCGTGCACCTGGAGCGCAAGAGGCTGCTGGCGCTCGCGGACGTGCTGGCGCTCGAGGCGGCCGACGCCGTGAGCGACGACCGGTACTTCGCGCCCGGGGCCGGGCAGGGAGACCCGGACGTGGAGGGGCTCCCGCTGACGGACCGGTCGGTGCGGGCGGCGGTCGACGCCTACCTGCGGGACAACCCCGACGCGGCCACCGCCTGGGACGACTTCGCGGTGCTCTCGGCGTCGACGGCGGACGGCCGCTCGGCGCACGTGCAGCTGGCCGCCGTGGTCCGTCCGGTGCTGCTCAGCTGGGTGCTCGCGCCGTGGCAGGACGGGATCGCGCTGGAGGCTGAGTCGTCTGCACGCGGGTCGTGAGCCAGGTCGACGGGCTCCGGTAGCCTGGACGGTTGTGGCCACCACCGACTTCCCCTCCGCGATCCGCGAGCTGCGCAGCACCCTGGGCACCATCCAGGCGGTGAGCGACCCGACCGCGCTCCAGGCGAAGGTCGCGGAGCTGTCGGAGCAGGCGTCGGCCCCGGACCTGTGGGACGACCCGGACGCCGCGCAGAAGATCACCAGCGCGCTGTCGTCGACGCAGGCGGAGCTGGACCGGATGAGCAAGCTCGACGGGCGGATCGACGACCTGGAGACGCTCGTCGAGATGGCCGCCGAGGAGAACGACGAGGACACGCTCGCCGAGGCCGAGGCCGACCTGCTGAAGATCAAGAAGGACCTGGGCGAGCTCGAGGTCCGCACGCTGCTGGCGGGGGAGTACGACCAGCGTGAGGCCGTCGTGACCATCCGCTCCGGGGCCGGGGGCGTCGACGCCGCGGACTTCGCCGAGATGCTGCTGCGCATGTACCTGCGCTGGGCCGAGCGCCACGGCTACCCGACGTCCGTGCTCGATACCTCGTACGCGGAGGAGGCCGGGCTGAAGTCGGCCACGTTCGAGGTCAAGGTGCCGTACGCGTTCGGGAACCTGTCCGTCGAGGCCGGCACGCACCGCCTGGTCCGCATCTCCCCGTTCGACAACCAGGGCCGTCGCCAGACGAGCTTCGCGGCCGTCGAGGTGATCCCGCTCATCGAGTCGAACGACTCCATCGACATCCCCGAGTCGGAGATCAAGGTCGACGTCTTCCGCTCGTCCGGCCCGGGCGGCCAGTCGGTCAACACCACGGACTCTGCGGTGCGCATGACGCACATCCCGACCGGCATCGTGGTGTCGATGCAGAACGAGAAGTCCCAGATCCAGAACCGCGCCGCCGCCCTACGCGTGCTCCAGTCCCGCCTGCTCCTGGTCCGCAAGGCCGAGGAGGACGCCAAGAAGAAGGCGATGGCAGGAGACGTCAAGGCGAGCTGGGGGGACCAGATGCGGTCGTATGTTCTCCAGCCGTACCAGATGGTCAAGGACCTGCGCACGGAGCACGAGGTGGGCAACCCCGCGGCCGTGTTCGACGGCGACATCGATGACTTCATCGAGGCCGGCATCCGCTGGCGCCGGTCGCAGGACAACACCTCCGCCTGATCCCGCTGGCTTCGAAGGCCGAAGTTATAGGTCCAAGGTCCTTCGGAAAACGCTCTCAAACCCCCGCAGGACACGGGTTGGTAACGAGACTTGCGCCAACCTAGCCTTCAGGTCTTGAATGCAACCGACATGACCGGCCATGCGGACCGGTAGGACCAGAGACGGTCCTGCTCGGGCCGCCGGGGCACAGATGCCTCGGCGCCGCAGGTCGGACGGTGCAACGAGAGAGCGGACAACGATGTCATTTGCATGGAAGAAGGTGGCCGTCGGCATCGCCACGGCTGGCCTGGTGATCGGCCTCTCCGCCTGCAGCCAGGAGCGGGACGCAGCTGACGAGCCCACGGGCAGCGCAGCGGTCGAGGACACCCTCATCGGCATCGCGATGCCGACCAAGAGCCTCGAGCGGTGGAACCGTGACGGCGCGCACCTCGAGGAGCTCCTCAAGGAGGCGGGCTACGAGACGACGCTGCAGTACGCCGACAACAAGGTGGACCAGCAGATCACGCAGCTCGAGAACATGATCAACCAGGGCGCGAAGGTCCTCGTGATCGCCTCGATCGACGGCACGGCGCTCGCGCCGGTCCTCGAGCAGGCGGCGACCAACGACGTCAAGGTCATCGCGTACGACCGCCTCATCAACGACACGGACAACGTCGACTACTACGCGACGTTCGACAACGAGAAGGTCGGCACGCTCCAGGGCGAGTTCATCGTCGACGCTCTCGACCTCGAGAACGCCGCAGGCCCGTTCAACCTCGAGCCCTTCGCCGGCTCGCCGGACGACAACAACGCGAAGTTCTTCTTCTCCGGTGCGTGGGACATCCTCCTGCCGTACGTGGAGGCGGGGAAGCTCGTCGTCCCGTCGGGCAAGTCGCCCGCCAGCAACGACGACTGGGCCAGCATCGGCATCCAGGGCTGGGGCTCCGACACCGCCCAGGCCGAGATGGAGAACCGGCTCAACTCGTTCTACGGCGCCGGCCAGAAGGTCAACGTCGTCCTGTCGCCCAACGACTCGCTCGCGCTGGGCATCGCCCAGGCGCTCGAGGGTGCGGGCTACGCCCCGGGTCCTGACTACCCGGTGCTGACCGGGCAGGACGCCGACCAGGCGAACGTGCTCAACATGCTGGCCGGCAAGCAGTCCATGTCCGTCTGGAAGGACACCCGCGCGCTGGGTGACCAGGTCGCCAAGATGATCCAGCAGATCGTCGACGGCGACACGGTCGACGTCAACGACACCGAGACGTACGACAACGGCAACAAGGTCGTCCCGACGTACCTCCTGGACCCGCAGGTCGTCACGCCCGACACCGTCGAGTCGGTTCTCGTCGAGTCCGGCTTCTACAAGGCCTCCGACCTGGGTCTCTGACCCACACCGGAGAATGCTGCTGACCGCCGGCCCGTGCGACCTGCACGGGCCGGCGATCGGCGGCCTCGCCTGACGACACACTGTGAGGAAGCATGAGCAACGACCACATCCTTGAGATGCGGGACATCACGAAGCGGTTCCCCGGAGTCATCGCGCTCCAGGACGTGAACCTGTCGGTCCGCGCCGGCGAGATCCACGCGATCTGCGGCGAGAACGGCGCAGGAAAGTCCACCCTCATGAAGATCCTGTCGGGCGTCTACCCGCACGGGACGTACGAGGGGGAGATCGTCCTGAGCGGCGAGCCCGTCGAGTTCCGCGGGATCCGCGACTCCGAACGGCACGGCGTCGTCATCATCCACCAGGAGCTCGCGCTGAGCCCGTTCCTGTCGATCGCCGAGAACATCTTCCTCGGCAACGAGCAGGCGGAGCGGGGCGTCGTCGACTGGAACAAGACCAACTCGGAGGCCGCCAAGCTCCTCGCCCGCGTGGGCCTGGACGAGCGCCCCGACACCAAGATCGTCGACATCGGCGTCGGCAAGCAGCAGCTCGTGGAGATCGCCAAGGCGCTCTCCAAGGAGGTGAAGCTGCTCATCCTCGACGAGCCCACCGCGGCCCTGAACGACGAGGACAGCGCCCACCTGCTCGGCCTGATCCGGAGCCTCAAGGAGCACGGGATCACGTCGATCATCATCAGCCACAAGCTGAACGAGATCGAGGCGGTCGCCGACACCACGACGATCATCCGCGACGGCAAGACCATCGAGACCCTCGACATGCACGGGGACGACGCGGTCAGCGAGGAGCGGATCATCCGAGGGATGGTCGGCCGCTCGCTCGACAACCGGTTCCCGGACCACGTGTCCACGATCGGCGAGGAGGTGCTCCGGATCGAGGAATGGACGGTGCACCACCCCATCGACCAGGCGCGCAAGGTGGTCGACAACGCGTCGATCGACGTGCGCCGCGGCGAGATCGTCGGCATCGCCGGCCTCATGGGTGCCGGCCGCACGGAGCTCGCGATGAGCCTGTTCGGGCGCAGCTACGGCGCGCGCATCTCCGGCCGGGCCTTCAAGGACGGCAAGCAGGTGGAGCTGCGCTCCGTGGGTGCGGCCATCAGGCACGGGATCGCGTACGCGACCGAGGACCGCAAGCGGTTCGGCCTCAACCTCATCGACACCATCCAGCACAACGTCTCGGCGTCCGCGCTGGGCAAGCTCGCGCGCTGGGGCGTCGTCGACAGGACCGCCGAGGAGAAGGTCGCCGAGCAGTACCGACGCGACCTCAACATCAAGACGCCGACGGTCTCCGCCCTGGTGGGCAAGCTGTCCGGCGGCAACCAGCAGAAGGTCGTGCTGAGCAAGTGGATCTACGCCGATCCTGACGTGCTCATCCTCGACGAGCCCACCCGAGGCATCGACGTGGGCGCCAAGTACGAGATCTACACGATCATCAACAAGCTCGCGGATGCGGGGAAGGGCGTCATCGTCATCTCCTCCGAGCTCCCCGAGCTGATCGGCATCTGCGACCGCATCTACGCCCTGAGCCAGGGCCGCGTCACGGGCGAGGTTGCCCGCGCCGACGCCACGCAGGAGCGCCTCATGCAGTACATGACCATGGAGAAGGACGTGACCCCCCGATGACTACCGACCTCAACCCCGCCCCTGCAGCCCCTCCGGGAGCTCAGGCCCGCGTGCCGCTCGGACAGCGGATGGCCGGCCTCGGCGGTAATGCGCGCCAGTACGGCATCTTCGGCGCGCTCGTCGTGATCGTGCTGCTGTTCCAGGTGCTCACCGACGGCAAGCTGCTGCTCGCCAACAACGTCGCGGCCCTGTTCCAGCAGAACGCCTACGTGATGATCCTGGCCATCGGCATGGTCATGGTCATCGTCGCCGGGCACATCGACCTGTCGGTCGGCTCCGTGGTCGCGTTCGTCGGTGGCATCGTCGCCGTGAGCATGCGAGACATGGGGCTGCCGTGGATGGTCGCCGTCCTGCTCGGGCTCGCGGTCGGCGGTGTCGTCGGCGCGTGGCAGGGGTACTGGGTCGCGTACGTCGGGATCCCGGCGTTCATCGTGACGCTGGCCGGCATGCTCATCTTCCGCGGGCTCGCGCTCGTCATCGTCGGTGAGACCGTCGCCGGCCTGCCGTCGCAGTTCATCGCGATCTCGAAGGGGTCGCTGCCGAACTTCCTGGGCTACGCCAACAACATGGACGTCGTCACGATCCTCATCGGCGTCCTGGCGATCGGCGCGATCGTGGTCTCGCAGGTCCGTGCCCGCCGTTCGCTGCGCAAGCACGAGCTGTACGTCGAGCCCGTGGGTCTGTTCGCCACCAAGCTCGCACTCGTGGCGATCGGCATCGGCGTCCTCACGGTCATCCTGTCGTTCTCCGCGGGCGGCACGCCGACCGTGCTCGTGATCGTCGGGGTGCTCATCGTCGCCTACACGTTCCTCATGGGGCGCACGGTGTTCGGCCGGCACATCTACGCGATCGGCGGCAACCGCCTTGCCGCGAGCCTGTCCGGCGTGGACACCCGTCGGGTCGACTTCTGGATCTTCGTCAACATGGGCGTCCTCGCCGGTGCTGCGGCGATCGTCACCACGGCCCGCGCAGGTGCCGCCATCGCGTCGGCCGGGCAGAACTTCGAGCTCGACGCCATCGCCGCGTGCTTCATCGGCGGAGCAGCCGTCACGGGCGGCATCGGCCGGATCTCGGGTGCGATCGTCGGTGCGCTCATCATGGGCGTGCTCAACATGGGCCTGTCGATCCTGTCGGTCGACCCGTCCTGGCAGATGGCGATCAAGGGCCTCGTGCTCCTGTTCGCCGTGGCGTTCGACCTGATCAACAAGCGCCGGGCAGGGACGCGCTAGCAAGGCGATGACCGGATGGACGACGAGTTGCACTAGGTTCGCACGGTGAGCAGGCGAGCACCCGCAGCCGGCTCCCAGTCGTCCCTGCGCGACGCGAACCGCAACCTCGTCGTCGAGACGGTCAAGCGGTACGGAGGGCTGACGCAGGTCGAGCTCTCCGAGGCAACAGGTCTGTCGCAGGCGACGGTGTCGACGATCGTCCGGGAGCTTCTGGCTGCCGGCGTCGTCGACACCGCCACGACCACCCGCAGCGGGCGGCGTGCCCAGATGGTCACGCTCGCCCGCCGCGTCGGTCTGGCGGCGGGAGTGCAGATCGGGCACCGGCACCTGCGCCTCGTGCTCGGGGACTTCAGCCACCAGGTCATCGCGGAGCAGACCCTCCCGCTGCCGGCGGACCACCGGGTGGACACGAGCCTGGACCGCGTGGCCCTGCTCGTGGTCGACCTGGTCGAGCGCGTGGGGGCGTCGCTCGACGACGTCGTCGGGCTCGGCGTCGGGCTGCCCGCGCCGGTCGACGCGTCCACGGGCATGGTCTCGGTGCGCGGCATCATGCCCGGCTGGGACACGGTGCACATCGGCCAGGTGCTGTCCAAGCGGCTGGGCCGGCCGGTGTACGTGGACAATGACGCCAACCTCGGCGCGATCGCCGAGAGCACGCTCGGTGCGGCGCGCCAGTACAGCGACAGCGTGTTCGTGCGCGCGTCCTACGGCACGGGCGCGGGGATCGTCATCAACGGCCAGGTCCATCGCGGCGTCGCCGGGACCGCGGGCGAGATCGGTCACGTGCAGGTCGCGTTCCCGGGCGAGCTGTGCCGCTGCGGCAACCGCGGCTGCCTCGACACGGTCGTCGGTGCCTCGGCCCTCATCGACCGGCTGCGCGTGAGCTCCGGACCGCTGGCGCTGCGCGACGTGGTGCAGCGCGCGATCGACGGCGACGAGCGCTGCGGCAAGGTGGTCGCGGAGGCGGGCGCCATGATCGGGATGGTGGTCGCGGGGCTCGGCGTCGCGGTCAACCCGCAGCTGGTCGTCGTGGGCGGCGAGCTGGCGGAGACGGGGGAGCTGCTGCTGCGGCCCCTGCGCGAGGCCGTCCGCAGGAACGTGCTGCTGAACCAGATCTCCCCGCTCGAGGTCGTCGCCGCCTCCCTGGGGTCCCGGGCCGAGGTGATCGGAGCCCTGGTCCTGGCCCTCCAGTCGACCGCTCTGCCGCTCCGCGTCGACGACGACCAGGCGGCGGTCGGGGTCGGAGCGGCGCAATGACGCGACGGACGCCTCTGATGGTGGAAGATTCACTGCACGTGTCACGTGCCCAACGGGGAGCAGGTGAGTGGCGATGAGCACGGCCAACGACGTGCCCCTGCTGTCGCTCAGGGGTCTGGGCAAGCGTTTCGGTGCGGTGGAGGCCCTGGTCGACGTCGACCTGGACGTCTACGCGCACGAGGTCGTCGCGCTCGTCGGCGACAACGGGGCCGGGAAGTCGACGGTCGCCAAGATGATCTCGGGCGTGCTCGCCCCCGACACCGGGCTCATCGAGATCGACGGCGAGACCGTCACCATCCCGACGCCCATCGCTGCGCACGCGCTCGGCATCGCGACGGTGTTCCAGGAGCTCGCGCTGGCGGACAACCTCGACGTGACGTCGAACCTGTTCCTCGGCCGCGAGCTGCACCGCGGTCGCGTGCGCGACGACGAGACGATGGAGCAGATCGCCCGGAAGGTCCTGCGGGACCTGAACAGCCGCATCCCGTCGGTCAAGTCGCCGTTGTCCACCCTGTCCAAGGGGCAGCGGCAGTCGGTGGCGATCGCCCGCACACTCATCGGCAGGCCCAGGATCGTGGTGCTCGACGAGCCGACGGCCGCACTGTCGGTGTCCCAGACGGCCGAGGTGCTCACGCACATCGAGCGGCTGCGCGACCTCGGGCTCGGGGTCGTGCTCATCAGCCACAACATGAACGACGTCCGCGCGGTGTCCGACCGGATCATCGTGCTCCGGCACGGTCGCAACAACGGGGAGTTCGACGCGGCCACGGTCAGCCACGAGGCCATCCTGGCCGCGATCACCGGGGCGCCGTCCACCCGCGAGCTCGACCCGCGCGCGTTCCTGCCGACCCCGCACTGACAGGCGTTTCGCGGGAGTTTGCCCGACCTGCTGGCACCGGGTTGCGGTTCACAGGTTCCGCTGCGGCGTGTCACCACCAGGGGCAGGCGGGTCCGCTGCCTACTCTCGACAAGGCCAGCAGTAGTCCCGTCCGTCATGCCCATCCCCGAACCTGGCCGCTTCGAGCACCGTGATCAGATTCGAGAACGTCACCAAGGTCTACGCGCGCGGCGCCCGACCGGCGCTGGACCGTGTGTCCCTGGACGTCGAGCGGGGCGAGTTCGTCTTCCTCGTCGGCGCGTCCGGCTCCGGCAAGTCCACGTTCCTGCGCCTCGTGCTGCGCGAGGAGCGGGCCTCCGCCGGCCGCGTGTTCGTCGCCGGCAAGGAGCTGGGCACCCTGTCGTCGTGGAAGGTGCCGACGCTGCGCCGCCAGATCGGCGCGGTGTTCCAGGACTTCCGCCTGCTGCCCAACAAGACGGTGTTCGAGAACGTGGCGTTCGCGCTCCAGGTGATCGGCAAGCCGCGGCACCACATCCTGACCACCGTGCCGGACACGCTCGAGATGGTCGGCCTGGCCGGCAAGGAGAAGCGCCGCCCGCACGAGCTGTCCGGTGGCGAGCAGCAGCGCGTGGCCATCGCGCGCGCGTTCGTCAACCGCCCGAACATCCTGCTGTGCGACGAGCCCACGGGAAACCTCGACCCGACGACGTCCCTGGGGATCATGCGCCTGCTCGACCGGATCAACCGCACGGGCACCACGGTGGTCATGGCGACGCACGACGACGAGATCGTCGACCAGATGCGCAAGCGCGTGATCGAGCTGTCGACCGGCGCGATGGTGCGAGACCAGTCCCGCGGCGTCTACGGGTCGGACCGCTGATGCGCCTCCAGTTCATCCTCTCCGAGATCGGGCTGGGCCTGCGGCGCAACCTGTCGATGACCATCTCCGTCATCCTCGTGACCTTCGTGTCGCTCACCTTCGTCGGCGCCGCCGCACTGCTCCAGACGCAGATCGGCAAGATGAAGGACGACTGGTACGACAAGGTCGAGGTGTCGGTCTTCCTGTGCCCGCAGAACTCCACGGAACCCACCTGCGCCAGCGGTGAGGTGACCGACGAGCAGAAGGCGGACATCCAGGCGGCGCTCGCGTCGCCCGAGGTCAAGCCGTACGTCGAGAAGATCTACACGGAGACCAAGGAACAGGCGTTCGCGGCCTTCCAGGAGCAGTTCAAGGACCAGTTCTGGGCGTCGGCCGCGACGGTCGACGACATGAACTCGTCCTACCGGATCAAGCTCACCGACCCCGAGCAGTACCCGGTGGTCGCGGAGGTGGTCTCGGGCCGGCCCGGCGTCGAGGAGGTCAAGGACCAGCAGCGGCTGTTCGACCGGCTCTTCTCGGTGCTCAACAACGCGACGCTGCTGGCCGGTGGGCTCGCCGCCGTGATGCTCCTGGCCGCGGTGCTGCTCATCACCACGACCATCCGGCTGTCCGCGCTGAGCCGCCGTCGCGAGACCGGGATCATGCGCCTGGTCGGGGCGTCCACCGTGTTCATCCAGTTGCCGTTCATGCTCGAGGGCGCGATCGCCGCGACGATCGGCGCCCTGCTCGCGGTCGGCGCGCTGTGGCTGGGCGTCGGGTACCTGATCGACGACTGGCTCGGCGAGCAGGCGGCATGGATCCCGTACGTGAACACGTCCGACGTGCTCGCCGTGGCGCCCATCCTCATCGGGGTCGCGATCCTGCTCGCCGCGATCTCCTCCCTGGTCACCCTCAGCCGCTACACGAGGGTGTGACCATGTCGCGCGTCCGGATGCCCGCGTTCCTCGTCGTGCTGGTCCTTATGCTCACCGCGCTGGTCAGCACGCCCGCCTACGCCGACAAGATCGACGACCGCCGCAAGGCGGCGGAGGCGCAGAAGGCCGCGATCGCGAAGGCGCGCGACGACACCGAGGCCGCGATGGAGGGCATCGACGCCAACCTCCAGGCGCTGGCGATGCAGCTGGCGGACACGCAGGCGAAGATCCCCGCCGCGCAGGCCGTGCTCGACGAGGCGAAGGCGGCGCTGGAGAAGGCGCAGCGCGAGGCGGCGATCATCGCGGCCCGGCTGGTCGACGCCGAGGACCAGCAGGTGACGATCACCACGACGATCACGCAGGACGCCGAGTACGCCGCGCAGATGCGTGCCGCGATCGGGCAGATGGCTCGCCAGGCGTACAAGGACGGCGGCGGCGTGTCCGGCGTCGACGTGATCCTGGACGCGCAGAGCACCGACGACTTCGTGCAGCGGTACGGCCTGATGGCCACGGCGCTGCGCACCCAGGCGCAGATCCTGGACCAGCTCAAGGCTGCCGAGTCCGCCAACAAGAACGCCGAGGCCCGGCTGGGCGCCGTGAAGGACAAGATCGCCCAGCTCAAGGCGGAGGCCGACCAGAAGGTGGTCGAGGCCGACGCTGCGAAGGCGGCCGCGGCTGCGGCGAAGGCGTCGCTGGACGCGCTGCTCGCGCAGCAGGTGCAGCAGCAGGCGTCCCTGGACGCCCAGCGTGCGGCCCTCGAGGCGCAGCTGGCACAGGCCGACGCCGAGGCCGCAGCGATCCAGAACGAGCTCCAGGCCGCGATCGCCGCCCAGAAGGCGCGCGACGCCGCGGCCGGTCAGCCGCACGGCCCCGCCGGACCCATCGGCAACGCGCTGTTCGGCAACCCGACCAGCGTCAACCCGATCTACGTCACCTCCGAGTACGGCATGCGGTTCCACCCGACGCTGCACTACACGCGACTGCACGCCGGCATCGACCTGCGCACCTACTGCAACACCCCGATCTACGCCGGCCGTTCGGGCACGGTCACGTGGGCCAAGGCGCGGTACGGCTTCGGCAACCAGGTGATGATCGACAGCGGGTTCGTCAACGGGAACGCCCTGTCAGCCAGCTACAACCACCTCACCAGCTTCGCGGTCAGCTCCGGGCAGACGGTCGAGCGGGGCCAGCTCATCGGGCGGTCGGGCAACACCGGGACGTCGGCCGCGTGCCACCTGCACTTCGAGGTCTACGTGAACGGGGCGACGACGAACCCGCGGCCGCTGCTCGGCCTCTGACGGAGCCTCTGATTTCGGGTGGCACTCGACAGGTAGTCTCGTCCCGCACCATTCGCCAGTGAGCAGGAACGAGGTTCGACCACCGTGGCCAAGGACATCGGGCGCAAGGTCGTCGCCTCGAACCGGAAGGCCCGGCACGACTACGTCATCGAGGACGTGTTCGAGGCCGGGATGGTGCTCAGCGGCACCGAGGTCAAGGCGCTGCGGATGGGCCGGGCCTCGCTGGTGGACGGCTGGTGCGAGGTGACCAACGGCGAGCTGTGGCTCGAGGGCGTGCACATCCCCGAGTACTCGCAGGGCACCTGGACCAACCACGCCCCCCGCCGCAAGCGCAAGCTGTTGCTGCACCGCACGGAGATCGACCGCCTGGAGTCCCGCACCCGGGAGAAGGGGCAGACGATCATCCCGCTGTCCTTGTACTTCCTCGACGGGCGCGCCAAGGTGGAGATCGCGCTGGCCCGCGGCAAGCGCGAGTGGGACAAGCGGCAGGCGCTGCGCGAGCGGCAGGACAACCTGGAGGCCACCCGGGCCATCCGCGAGAAGCGCGACCTGTGAGGGCCTTGCGCGCGGTCCTGCTGGCACTCGGTCTCGTCGTCGCACTGACGGCCGCTGCTGCCCCTGATCAGACGAGCGGCCGGGAGATCACGCGGTACGACGTCACCGCATCGCTCGCCGCCGACGGCACCATGCGGGTGACGCTCGACTTCGACTTCGACTTCGGCGACGACCCCGGGCACGGGCCCTTCCTCAGCCTGCCGACGCGGGTCTACTACGACGAGAACCTCGACCGCGCGTTCCGGTACACGGACATCTCGGCGTCGTCCTCGACCGACGCTCCCGACGGCGTGAACAAGGAGTCGACCTCCGACGCGCTGATCCTTCGGATCGGCGACGAGGACATCGACAACGTCTCCGGCGTGCAGACCTATCACGTGGAGTACACGGCCGACGGGCTGCTGAACCCCGCCAACGCGCAGCACTCCGGCGACGAGCTCTACTGGAACGTCATCGGCGCCGGCTGGGAGATCCCGCTCGGGGACCTGTCCGTGGCGGTCGACGGCCCGGCCCCGGTCGAGGGTGCCGCATGCTTCGCCGGACCGTACGGGTCCACGACACCGTGCACCTCGTCGTCGTTCGCCGGCTCGTCGTCCACGTTCACGCAGGATCTGGTGCCGCTGGGCGACCAGTTCTCCACCGTCACCGGCTGGCCGGCCGGCACGTTCCCCGGCGTCGAGCCGATCCTCGTCGACAAGCCCGACCCGCTGGCCCCCGTGCGACCGGCCTCCCCGCTCGGGATCGTCGCGCTGCTGGTGCTCGTCGGCGGCGCCGTGCTCGCGATCGTCCGGGTGCGCCGCGTCGGCCGGGACAAGGCCTACCTCGGGCTGACCCCGGGGCTGCGACCTGCCGACAACCAACCGGGCGCGGCGACGGGCTTCCGCGACCGCCGCGAGGTCGTCTCCGTGCAGTTCCAGCCGCCCGCGGGCGTGCGGCCGGGGGAGATGGGCACCCTCCTCGACGAGAAGGCCGATCCCGTCGACGTCACCGCCACCCTGGTGGACCTCGCCGTGCGCGGCTGGCTCCGCATCGAGGAGGTGCCGCGGTCCAACCCGAAGAAGAAGGCCAAGGACTGGACCCTGGTGCAGCTGAAGAACAAGGACGGCTCGCTGCTGCCGTACGAGGACGAGCTGCTGTCCTCGATCTTCGCGTCGTCGACCTCCGTCACGCTCTCCGACCTGAAGACCACGTTCGCCGCCTCGATGGCCAAGGTGCAGGACGGCCTGTACGAGCACGTGACGCAGTCCGGCTGGTTCCGCGCGAACCCCAAGTCGGTGCGCGCCCGGTGGTACGGGGCCGGCATCGCGCTGGCCATCCTGGGCATCGTCCTCACCTTCGTCGCGTTCGGCGCCGGCCTGTCGGTGGGCGGCCTCGCCCTGGTGCCCCTCGCCCTGCTGGTCGTCGGCGTGCTGGTCACGATCCTCGGCAAGGCCGCCCCCGCCCGCACCGAGGACGGCACCGCGGTGCTGGCGCAGTCCCTCGGGTTCCGCCGCTACCTGGCCACCGCCGAGGCGAACCAGCTGCGGTTCGAGGAGGGCGAGGACATCTTCAGCCGGTACCTGCCCTACGCGATCGTGTTCGGGCTGGCCGACCGGTGGGCGCGCGTGTTCGCGGAGCTGGCCGCGCAGGGTCGGTCGTTCGAGCAGCCCGGCTGGTACGTCGGCGGGTACTACCCCGGGGCCAACATCTACTGGGCGACCGCGTTCGCGTCCTCGATGGACCGGTTCCAATCCGTGGCCACCGAGGCGATCTCCGCGCCGACGCCGGGTTCCTCGGGCGGGTCCGGGTTCAGCGGCGGGTTCTCCGGCGGTGGCGTCGGCGGCGGTGGTGGCGGGGGCTGGTAAGACTGGTGTCCATGACGCTGCCGGTGATGCCGCCCGTGGACCCCATGCTCTCCAAGTCGGCTCCGTCGATCCCGCCCGGGAAGCTCTACGAGCCCAAGTGGGACGGGTTCCGCGCGATCGTGTTCCGCGACGGGGACTCCGTCGAGATCGGCTCGCGGAACACCAAGCCGATGCAGCGGTACTTCCCGGAGATCGTCGAGGCTGTGCTCTCGTACCTGCCTGAGCGGTGTGTGGTCGACGGGGAGATCATCGTGCCGTCGTCGACCCACAGCGGCCTCGACTTCGACGCACTGCTGCAGCGGGTGCATCCCGCGGAGTCGCGGGTGCGGTTGTTGTCCGTGGAGACGCCGGCGCTGCTGGTGCTCTTCGACGTGCTTTCCGTTGGCGACGAGGACCTCATGTCTCGTCCGTTCTCTGAGCGGCGTGCGGTGCTCTCGTCCTTGGTCACGCCCGGAGGACCGATCTCGATCACCGCCCAGACCTCGTCCCTCGATGTCGCGACGCACTGGTTCTCGCAGTTCGAGGGCGCAGGGCTCGACGGGGTCGTCGCCAAGGACCCGGAGGGCGTCTACGAGCCCGGCAAGCGGACGATGCAGAAGATCAAGCACGAGCGGACCGCCGACTGTGTGGTCGCCGGGTACCGGCCGCACAAGTCCGGCGACGACGCCGTCGGGTCACTGCTGCTCGGGCTGTACAACTCCTCCGGCACGCTCGCGTCCGTCGGCGTCGCGGCGTCGTTCCCAATGGCGCGGCGGCGCGAGCTGGTGACGGAGCTCGCGCCCCTGGTGGTGCCTCTGGAGGGCCACCCGTGGGACTACTCCGCTCTTGGCCGCACGCCGCGTGAGGCGGCCGGGAGCCGCTGGTCCGCGGGGAAGGACCTGTCCTTCGTGCCCCTGTCGCCGACCCTGGTGGTCGAGGTCGCCTACGACCACATGGAGGGCGACCGGTTCCGGCACACCGCGCAGTTCCGCCGCTGGCGCCCGGACCGGGACCCGTCGTCGTGCACCTACGCGCAGCTCGAGGAGCCCGTGTCGTACGCGCTGAGGGACGTGCTGGCCACCAGCTGACGGTTCCACAGGTTGCGCACGGGTGGGCTCCAGCGACCTCTCGGGTGCGGGGCGTTCTCTGTTCCTTGACGGCGCCAGACGGGGGCCGTCGGGGAGGTCAGAGCCATGGACGAGCAGCAGGTTTCCGGAGCGTCGGGCGCTCCTGTCGAGGGGTCGGTGCCGGGTGCGGGTCCTCTTGGCGCCACTGCGCCGCTCGATGCGGTGCATCCGGTTGCCGCCGCATCCGGGCCGGGCGGTGTCGCCGTCGCGACCAAGCCCGTCGTCCGTCGCGGCCTCGCGTTCGGCGCTGCCGGAGGCGCCCTTGCCCTCGGCCTGCTGGCCGGTGGGGTGACCGGCGGCCTGATCGTCGCGGCCCAGGCGTCGACTGACACCGACAACGCGGCGGCGTCGGCGATAGAAGGTGCGGCGTACGAGCCGCCGACGGCCGAGGCTCCGTCGTTCGTCCCGCCGTCCTGGGGCAGCTCTGCGTCCACCACTGACCAGGCGGCCGCCAGTGAGGCGAGCGCGGATCAGCAGGTCGGCGTCGTCACCATCACCACGACCCTCGGCTACCAGAACGCGTCGGCGGCGGGCACGGGCATGGTGCTGACGTCGAACGGGCTGGTGCTCACCAACAACCACGTGATCGAGGGCTCGACGTCCATCGAGGTGACCATCGAGTCGACCGGTGCTTCGTATGTCGCCACCGTCGTCGGCACCGATGCCTCGTCGGACGTCGCTCTCCTGCAGCTCGAGGGCGCGTCGGGGCTGGCCACGGTCTCCCTGGACGACGACAGCGGCGCGACGGTCGGCGACGCGGTGACAGCGGTCGGCAACGCGGAGGGCGGGGGAGACCTGCTGGCCGCGGTCGGCAGCGTGACCGCGCTGGACCAGACGATGACCGCGTCGACGGACGGCTCCTCGGCCGAGACCCTGTCCGGGTTGATCGAGTTCTCCGCGGCCGTCGTGCCCGGCGACTCGGGCGGCCCGGTGTTCGACGACGAGGGCGAGGTCATCGGCATGACGACAGCCGCCTCCAGCAGCACCGTGGACACGGTGGCGTTCGCGATCGACATCGAGGACGCCCTGGTGATCGCGAACCAGATCCAGTCCGGGGTCGCCTCCGACACCGTGACGATCGGGTACCCGGCGTTCCTCGGGATCTCGCTCGGCTCCGACGGTTCAGTGGCGGGCGTGCTGGAGGGCACGCCGGCGGCATCCTCGGGTCTCGCGGCCGGTGACATGATCACGGCAGTGGACGGGGTGTCCGTGTCCCCTGCTCTCTCGTTGTCCGACCTGCTGGCCGCCTACGCGCCCGGCGACACCGTGACACTGACCTGGACCGTCGGTTCGTCGGGTGCCTCGACGTCCGCGACGGTCACCCTGATCGCCGGGCCGGCCGACTGACCCGGAATGGGCACGACCAGCCTGCCGTTGAGAGGTAGGCTGGCCGTGCTGGCTCCGCTTCGGTGTGGCTGGTGCTTGATAACTGAACATGGGGGTGATCGGTTTCGACGGTGATCGTCGAACCAGGAGAAGCGGGTCGAGGACGCACGGTTATCTCGTCAACGCTCCGTGCAAACCAATAGGTGCCAATACAAACCGCACCGACTTCGCCCTCGCCGCCTGAGCGAGTCCCGAAGTCCGTTGGCCTGAGTACGCTCTCGACTCAGTAACCAGCGTCATCTAGAGAGCCACTGCTGGTAATCGTCGTCAGTGCGATTGCCGGGACTTTTAGCTGACTGGGCCTGTCCACGGCTTGCCTGTGTGACCGTGGGGGCCGAGAAAATCACAGCAGGCTGCACCCGGAGAATCCCTGGTACTGCGTCACCGGACGCGGGTTCGATTCCCGCCACCTCCACCCATCTGACCTGCGGAAACGCTGGCCATGTTGACCAGAAGTAGCCATTCGTTGACACGGATGGCTATTTTTGTGTCTATGGCGAGCATCCGTGAGCGCCGGCGCCGCGATGGCACGAAGGCCTTCGCCGTATTGTGGCGCGACCCGGATACCGGACGCCAGACCTCGCTCACGTATGACGATCTGCGTGACGCCACGGTGGCTCGTCAGCTCATCGAGGCGGCTGGCGGATACGCCGCCGAGGCCGCGCGGATCGCGGACACCGTGCGTCATCGCGGCCCGACCGTCGATGACGTCATCTCCGAACACATCGACCTATTGACGTCGGTCGGCCGAGACACCCGCGCGCACTACCGCCAGCAGCTCGCCACGCACATCTCGCCCGTTCTCGGCCCCCATGCCGTCAAGTCGATTACCTACCGCCACGTGGCCGAGTGGGTGCGCACGATGACGGACCGCGGCTACGCACCAAAGACGATCGCCAACGTGCACGGGCTGTTCTCCGCGGCGATGACGACCGCGGTGCGGCTCGGATACCGCGACGACAACCCGTGTGCCGGCGTTGAGCTGCCCAAGTCGCAGGCGACGCATGACGAGATGACGGTGCTCACGCGCGACGAGTTCGCGCTGCTGCTGTCGAAGGTCGCCGAGTACTACCGGCCCCTCGTCCTGCTGCTCGTTGCCTCCGGGCTGCGCTGGGGCGAGGCGACCGCGCTCACCGTCGCCGACCTCGACCTCACGTCGACGCCCGCGACCGTGCGCGTCACAAAGGCGTGGAAGCGCGACGAGAACCGTCACTGGTACGTCGGCCCACCCAAGACCAGGCGAGCGCGACGCACGGTGTCGCTTCCCGATGATCTCGTCGGCGTTCTCCGCGAGGTCATCGCCGGCAAGGCCCCGGGAGATCTCGTATTCCCGAACACCGTCGGCAGCCAGCTCTCGTCCTCAAGGTTCTGGACGCAGACGTGGACGCCCGCGCTCGAGGCCGCGATGAACCCGCTGCAACCCGACGGGTCGCCCGACCCTGACGCGCCCCGGCTGACCAAACGGCCCCGCGTGCACGACCTGCGGCACACGCACGCGTCCTGGATGATCGCCGCCGGCGTCGACCTGTTCATCCTGCAGCGGCGGCTCGGGCACGAGTCGATCACGACGACGACCGAGACGTACGCCCACCTGCTGCCGGACCAGCAGGCCGCCGCTGCGGCCGCCGCGGGAAGAGCGTTGAGCGGGCTCGTCATCCAGCCTCAATGACGGCTGACGCGCGCAGCGTGAATGTCGCGTCATCGCCGTGTCCATAGGCACGGTGTATTGCGTGGCCGTCATCGGCCGTTCGTCAGGCGATCGGGAACGCCTCCGCCAGGCGTCGATGGATCTCGTCGACGATCGTCGGTGCGAGCGTGCCGGGGGAGGTCAGTCGTTCGTAGGCCTTCCGCGGCCAGAGGACGTCGACGCCATCGATCTGGAACGAGCCGCCGAACAGCGGCCAGTCGGCGTCGACGAAGCAGAGCATCCCGCGCGCGGGGAGGTCATCGTGACCCGCAGCGGCGAGCGCGTCCCGGACGAGCCCGACCTGCTTGTGAACCCCCTCGACGAGCTTGGTGCCGTCGCGGGAACCGATGACGAGCCGGGAGGTGCGCGGGCGGATGACGCCGCCCTCCACCCGCAGCGTCGGTCGCCCGGCGTACCGCTTGGCATCGATGACGTAGATGCCTGAGGGCGCCACGACGATGTGGTCGATGTTGGCCCTCGTGCGAGGGATCCGACGGTCGTGCAGCAGCCGGACGCCCTTGTCGGCGAGCGAGTCCAGCCCGCGCCCGAGCATCTCCTCACCCTTGGCGCCGCGCGCCCAGGCGGTCGTGCTCTGCGGCTGCTCTGAGACCGCGAGTATGAGCCCGCCGAGGCGCGGGTGGGCGTCCCGGATACGCGTCTCACGAGCCGCGCTGCGACGCTCGAACTCTCGTCGCGCCGAGCTACCTGCGACCCCGGCTTCAGGGTCGGTAGGCGGCGGGGGAAGGGGTTTGGGCACGGTGTCGATCGGCACGAGCTGGACCACGGGCGTGCTGGCTGCCGTCTCGAGTGGCGCGGGTGCCGGGCACTTCACGCACGTGACCGACTTTGTGCTCCGGTCGTAGACGCCCGTGGTCCCGGCCGCAAGCGCCGTCCCGCATGCGCGGCACGTCCCGGCGTAGCGCAGGCGCATCGTCTTGGGACCGGGGACTGCCTCGCCGCCGCTTGTCGCCATGCCTGTCCATCGGCAGCTTCACCGCCGTCCTGAACGCCCCAGATTCGCGCAGCAGCGGCCGCACAGCGAAGGCCGGCTCGTCAGAACATCTGCGGGTCGCCCTGCACGTGCGGGCGACGCTGGTGGGCTCGGAGCGAACGGACTGTGGCCCCGAGCGAACCGAGATCGGCTGACGCCTCAGCCGGCGGTTCCGCCTCGGGGTCGACGCCGTCGACCGTCGCGAGCCGTACGAGCGCGTCAATGTGCTCGGGAAGGAAACGGATCTTGCCCCGCCCGAACTTCAGATGGGGTACCCGACCGCGCCGCGCCTGCTCGCGCACCCACTCGACCGAGATGCCGAAAGACTCCGCGACCTCCTGCGGGGTGGCCGCCGTGTACCCGATGGTCATCGTTACTCCCTCCCGAACTCATCACGCCGCGGCGCGAGCGACGCCGCAAGCCACTACCGGTGATCTGTGGATCACGTCCGCATCGGGTGAGCGTGTGTGCCGCCGGAGCCGTACCGCTGACGAGCGCCCTGCCGTGTGATCGCCAGGCATTGAGCGATGGCCGTCCATGGCGCGCCCACCGCGCGCGCTCGCTCAACCTCGTTGGCGATCTCGGCGTCGAGCGCCCGCAGGGTCGCCCGGGCCTCGTCGCGGCGCCGGACGAGCTCCCTCAGGGGATCACCCTCGAACGGAGGTACCGCGGGCCGTCCGTAGGTCCGGCGACGCCCCGACGGAGCCCGTCGGGGCGTCGGCCGTTGAGGCTGCGGCGTCGAAGTCGTGTGTGCCGGTGCGGACCTCACCCAGGTCGACTCCGACGACGCGACCGTCCCGCCGGTCCCGAGCCACGCAGGCAACGGTGCTGCTGGACCTGACCGCGCCGCGTCGCGTGCTTCGACCGCCGCCAACTTCGCGCGCTCCCGGCGGATCAAGTCCCGTCGTCCCATCCGGATCACCTCCCTCGACGGCAGGTATGCGGCGATCGGCGCAAGATGCGACGACCCACGGTTGCGAGGTGCCGGCGGTGCTGGTCGGCCACTAGGCCAGGCTGTGGCCTGACAACAGAGGTTTCAGGGCGTTGACTCTTCTGGCACCAAGGGCAGTCGAGTTGTCGTCGTGCGCGAGGGGTGGCCGCCCTTCGGCCCGTTCGTCGGCGGTAAGCCGCCAGTCACCCGACTGAGCAGCGTCACTAAACATCACAGTTGGCCAGTGCCTGCTCCCCCTTCTCGACATCGAGCACCCCTTCTAGCCGGGCGCGACGTGCTCGAGCAATTGGTCGCCGCGTGAAGCGGTCGTGCCACGTGGTAGCAGACCTTTCACCCGCATCGAAGGCGCCGATCGGCGGAAAGCCGTGGCGTGCGTGGAGAGTGCAGTGTTCCGGCCCGCTAGCGTAGCCACGTGACGGGGAGAGGGAACCGGGAGACGGCCGCGCCGAGGCGATCGTTGGGGCTGCGGTTCGCTGTGTGTCCGACCTTGGCGTGGCCGGTGGAACTTCCTGAGGTGCCTGTGGGCGGTGGTGCCTGAGTGCGCATCATCGACAACGTCAACGAACTGCTCGGCGATGACCTACGGTCGACGATACGGCCCGGCTCCAGGCTGCGGATTGCGGCGTCGACGTTCTCGATCTTCGCCTTCGAGGCGCTCAAGCGTGAGCTGGAGTCGATCGAGGGGCTCGAGTTCATCTTCACAGGACCGTCGTTCACCACGACGGCGGCGACGGACAAACCTGCACCAGAGAAGCGGCAGTTCTTCATCCCGCGCGACAAGGACCGGGAAGCTGCCCTGTACGGCTCCGAGTTCGAGATCCGGCTGCGCAACAAGTTGACCCAGCGGGCTATCGCCCGTGAGTGCGCTGAGTGGGTGCGGCGAAAAGTGACCTTTCGGGCGAACCACACCGGAGCTCCGATGCAGCCTCTCGCGGTCGTCGATGACGGCGCCGCCTACTTCCCGATCCAGGGGTTCACCACCGCGGACCTCGGCTACGAGCGTGGGCCGGCGGTTTCCAACATGGTGACGAAGTTCGAGACCTCGGCTGAGACAAAGCAGTTCGTACAGCTCTTCGACCAGATCTGGCACAATCCGGCGCAGCTCGATGACGTGACCGAGATTGTCCGCGAACACATTGCGAGCGTTTACGCGGAGAACTCTCCGCAGCGGGTGTACTTCCTCATCCTCTACAACCTGTTCGGTGAGTTCCTTGATGCCGTGAGCGAGGACGTACTTCCGAATGACTTGACCGGGTACCAAGACACCGAGATATGGAAGGCGCTCTACAACTTCCAAGAGGATGCGGCCACCGGCATAATCAACAAGCTCGAGACCTACAGCGGCTGCATTCTCGCAGACAGTGTCGGCCTCGGGAAGACGTTCACGGCGCTAGCAGTGATCAAGTACTACGAGTTGCGGAACAAGACGGTGCTCGTGTTGGCGCCGAAGAAGCTCGCGGATAACTGGACGAACTACAACTCGAACTACACGACGAACGTCTTCGCCAAGGACCGCTTCAACTACGACGTTCTGGCACACACCGACCTGTCGCGCGACGGCGGCGAGTCTCTGGGCAAGCGGCTCGACGTGATCAACTGGGGCAACTACGACCTGGTCGTAATCGACGAGTCTCACAACTTCCGTAACGCGGACTACGTCGCCGAGCGCGAGACTCGCTACCAGCGACTAATGCGGAAGGTCATCCGTGAGGGCGTGAAGACCAAGGTGCTGATGCTCTCGGCCACGCCGGTGAATAACCGCTTCAACGACTTGCGTAACCAGCTCGCCCTTGCTTACGAGGGTGACTCATCGCTGCTGGCCGCGAAGCTCGGCATCCAGACGTCGATCGAGGAGGTGTTCCGGCAGGCTCAACGCGTTTTCAACGAGTGGTCCGACCTGCCCGCGGAGGACCGGACGACCGACGCAATCCTCTCTCGCCTCGACTTCGACTTCTTCGAATTGCTCGACGCCGTGACCATCGCACGCTCGCGCAAGCACATCCAGGCGTTCTACGACACCACCGACATCGGTGCGTTTCCGGAGCGGATGAAACCCGAGTCGCTCCGGCCCCCGCTGACTGATCTCGCCGATGCGCCGACGTTCAACGAGATCTTCGAGCAGCTGCAGCTGCTGACGCTCGCCGTCTACGCGCCCCTGGCATACGTGTTCCCGAGTCGCCGTGACAAATACGAGCAGCTCTACGGTGCTGGGTCGGGCCAGAACTACGTGGGTGGACAGACCGCTAACCTCGGGGCCGCGAGCCGAGAGCAAGGCATCCGCAGGCTCATGACTGTGAACCTACTCAAGCGGCTGGAGAGCAGTATCGAGGCGTTCCGGCTCACGTTGAACCGACTGGAACATACGGTCGGCGAAGCCATCGAGGCCGTCGACAACCACGCGGCGAACATCGCCGACATCGCCTCTGCATTTGCGGACATCGACGTCGACGACGACGACTTCGAGTTCCCCACGAGCGCTTCGGTCGGCAAGAAGGTGCAGATCGACCTGGCTGACATAGACGTCGAGTCCTGGAGCCGCGACCTCGTCCACGACGGCACCGTCATCCAGGATCTGCTCCGCTCGATCAGCGGCATCACTCCCGAGCACGACTCGAAGCTGCTTGCGCTGCGTGAAGTGATTGGCGACAAGTTCGCCCAGCCCCTGAACCCCGGCAATCGCAAGGTGTTGATCTTCTCGGCCTTCGCAGACACGGCCGGGTACCTCTACGAGAACCTCGCCCCAGCGCTGAAGCAACGGGGCTACGACACCGCACTAGTCACCGGCCAGGGCAATCCGTCCACGACCCTTGGCAAGGGTTACGGCTTCCAGCAGACCCTCACGCTGTTCTCCCCGCGATCGAAGCAGCGCCACCTGGTGATGCCGCAGGAGACCTCCGAGATCGAGGTGCTGATCGGCACCGATTGCATCAGCGAGGGCCAGAACCTTCAAGACTGCGACTACGTCGTCAACTACGACATCCACTGGAACCCGGTGCGGATCATCCAGCGCTTTGGCCGTATCGACCGCATCGGCTCGACAAACGAGCGCATCCAGCTCGTGAACTTCTGGCCCGACATCTCGCTCGACGAGTACATCAACCTCAAGGAGCGCGTCGAGAATCGGATGGTCATCGCCGATCTTGCTGCGACGGCCGACGACAACGTACTTACCCCCGAGGCCAGCGATGCCGTGTTCCGCAAAGAACAACTGCGGAAGCTCCAGGACGAGGTGATCGAACTCGAAGACGTCCGTGCCGGTGTGTCGATCACCGACCTCGGCCTGAACGACTTCCGCATGGACCTGCTCGGCTACATCAAGGAATTCGGTGACCTGGCCGGTACGCCGAAGGGCTTGCACGCCGTGGTACCCGCCGACCGCGGCAAGGGCCTCCAGCCTGGTGCGCTGTTCGTTTTGCGCAACATCAACGCCGACGAGCGCGTCAACCGTGGCAACCGCCTGCACCCACACTATCTCGTCTACCTCGACGACCAGGGCGAGGTGATCGCTGACCACACCGAGGTCAAGCACCTGCTCGACCTGATCCGCGCCGGATGCCGCAACCGCGACGAACCTGCCTGGGAAGTGTGCCGCGTCTTCAACCTCGCCACCCGCGAAGGCGCCGAGATGGGCCAGTACAGCCACCTGCTTACCGAGGCGATCCGCTCCATGGTCGATGTCACCGAGGAGCGCGACGTTGACAGCCTTTTCAGCCCCGGCCACACCACCGCGCTCGCGCAAACCATTGCCGGGCTCGACGACTTCGAGCTAATCGCGTTCCTCGCGATCGTCGACGAGCCCGCCGGTGACTGAGCCAGTCCTTTACCGCTGGCCCCCGAACGCGGCGTTCGGTCGCACTGTGCCGAAGGCGAAGTTCTACGAGCATGGCCATGTTCGCCCCGCGCTCCGGGAGAAGTTTGTCGATGAAATCCAGCGCATCACATGGGCCTACAAGCTTGCCGACGACACCATCCGCCTGCGCGGCACCAGCGAAGTTCCCGAGATCCAGGTCTTCACTGTCGAGACCAAGGGCGCGGATGTCTCCGACGATGTGCTTAGTGCCATCGACAGGACAGTGCACTTCCCGCTCATCTTCGAGGTCGCCAGCAACGGCAGGGTGCGCACCGTTGCCGCCCAGAAGTCGCTCTTTGGCAAGACCCCCACAATCGGTGCGTACTTCACGACCGACTGGCAGCTCGCCGACGCCCCGCGTCACCCGCTACCCACGGCGCTCGACCTGCCGAGGCTGTACGAGGCGATCCTGACAGCCTTGCTGCCGGTGCGGGTGCGCGGCGGCGAGACCGTGTCGGAGGCGACCGACAGACTGGACCGGACCCGCAAGCTCCAGCGTGAGATCGCCGCGCTGGAGAAGAAATTACGCGCCGAGCCACAACTCAACCGCAAGATCGAACTCCGCGGACAGATCAAGGAACGCAACGCAGTCCTCACCGAGCTGACCGACCCCGTACCAAGGAACAAGGAATAACCGTGGACATGCTCAAGACGCACTCGCCGGACCTCACGCAGCGCAACATCGACGCCATCGCCGAGTTGTTCCCGACGGTTGTCACCGAGACACTCGACGCCCGAGGCAACCCCGTCCGCGCGGTCAACTTCGACGCGCTGCGACAGGAACTCTCCGACCACGTCGTCGAAGGGCCGCGGGAGCGCTACCAGCTCGACTGGCCCGGCAAGCGCGCCGCCGCCTTCGCCGCCAATGCGCCGATCGCCAAGACCCTGCGCCCAGTGCGCGAAGAGTCCGTCGACTTCGACACGACGAAGAATCTTTTCATCGAGGGTGACAACCTGGAAGCCCTCAAGCTGCTACAGGAATCGTATCTCGGCAAGGTCAAGTTGATTTATATTGACCCGCCCTACAACACTGGCAACGACTTCGTCTACGACGACGACTTCGCCGAGACGAGCGCCGACTACCTCCAGCGGTCGGGGCAGAAGTCAGAGACGGGCGACCGCCTCGTAGCGAACACGGAGGCCAACGGCCGGTTCCACTCCGACTGGCTAAGCATGATGTACCCGCGCTTGAAACTCGCTCGCACGCTGCTGGCAGACGACGGCGTCATTGCGGTCAGCATCGACGAAAACGAGCAGGCGCGCCTTGGTGCCATGCTCGACGAGATATTCGGCGCGGATGCGAAGGTCGCTCAGGTCGTGGTTCAGGCCAACAAGGGCGGGCGTGACTATCTGCCTCTCGCCCAGACGCATGAGTACCTGCTTATCTATGGGCGGAGCGGTGGTGCGGGCGTGTATGACCTCCCGAAGGACCTCTCGACCCTGCCACTCCAAGATCACATCGGTCCCTACGAAGCACGTGAGCTCAGGAATCGAAACCCGAAGTTTCACCGCGGCAACCGCCCGAATCTCTTCTATCCCTTCTTTGTGAACCCCGAGCTGGTAGACGAGCACGGCTATTCTGCGGTATCACTGACACCCCGCGAGGGGTATGACATTCAGGCTCTTCCGCTCAATAGTCAGGGCGCGGAGAGCTGTTGGCGATGGGGCCGGGATAAGGCAACGGGCGGGATCGCCCACGATGATCCGGCGGAGTCGCAAGTGGTCGCTCGACAGGTGCGCAGCGGATCTTGGAACGTGTATGAGAAGCACCGGCCGTCAACCCAGAAGGCCAAGACGATATGGGACGAAACGGAGGTTCGAACCGAGGCCGGAACGCGTGAGATCCGGGAGATGTTCGGTGCGACCGTCTTTGATCATCCGAAGCCCGTCGATCTGCTCAAGAAGCTGCTTTCGATATCGACAACGCGGGAGTCGCTAGTGCTCGACTTCTTCGCCGGCTCAGCATCGACCGCACAGGCCGTCATTGAGTTGAACGCGGCAGACGGTGGTGCGCGGCACTACATCATGGTCCAGCTCGCCGAAGGGGTTGATCCGCATTCGGAGGCCGGGAAGCTCGGGTACGCCACCATCTCGCAGGTAGCGCGCGAGCGAATCCGACGGTCGGGCACTCGAGTTGCCAAGTCTGGTGCGGACATTGGCTTCCGCGCGCTCCGCGTGGACACCACGAACATGGTCGACGTTCGCCAGACGGCAGACGAGCTCGCTCAGACGTCACTCTTTCACGCGATCGACAGCGTGGAGCCTGATCGCACCGACGAAGACTTGCTCTTTCAGGTGCTACTGGACTGGGGGCTTGACCTCTCCGAGTCGATCACCGTCGAGGAAGTGGACGGTCGCAGGATCCTTTCCGTGGCGGATGACGCGTTGATTGCGTGCTTTGCGAACGCGGTGGGTGACGACCTGGTAAAAATGATCGCGGGCCGCCATCCCATTCGCGCCGTGTTTAGGAACTCCAGCTTCGCCGACGACGCTGCGCGCATCAACGCTGAGCAAGTCTTTCGCGAGGTGTCACCCGAGACAGAAGTAAGGGCGATCTGACCCGATGAAACTTCAGTTCAAAGTCCAGCAGTACCAGACCGAAGCGGTCGATGCTGTGGTTGACGTGTTCGCCGGGCAGCCATACGCCGACGGGGTGAAGTACCGCATCGACCCTGGCAAGGACGCCGCACCAACCCTGCTGGAGGACGCGGGCCTGCGCAACGCCGAGATCGCGTTGACGCCGTCGCAGCTCCTCGCCAACGTTGGTGGCGTGCAGCAGGTGCGGGGGCTGACGCCGGCGAAGGACTTCAAGGATCCCGTCAAGGTGTCGGCCGCCCCGCTAAATCTCGACATCGAGATGGAGACCGGTACCGGAAAGACCTATGTGTACACCAAGACCATCATGGAGCTGCACAAGCGCTACGGGTGGTCGAAGTACATCGTGGTCGTGCCTTCGATCGCGATCCGCGAGGGCGTGAAGAAATCGTTCGATATCACCGCCGAGCATTTTCAGCAGTTCTACGGCACGAAGCCGCGCACCTTCGTCTACAACTCCTCGCGGCTGCACGAGCTGGAGCGCTTTTCGTCCGACTCCGGCGTGCAGGTGATGATCATAAACATCCAGGCGTTCAATGCTACCGGCAAGGATGCTCGCCGTATCTATGAGGCGCTCGATGACTTCCAGTCCCGGAAGCCGATCGACGTGATCGCCGCGAACCGGCCGATCCTGATCATCGATGAACCGCAGAAGATCGAGGGCGACGTAAAGAAACCGTCGAAGTCCCTGGAGGCGCTGGGGCTGTTCAAGGCTTTGTTCGCGCTGCGCTACTCGGCCACGCACAAGATCGAGCGCACCAAGGTGCACCGCCTCGACGCGCTCGACGCCTATAACCAGAAGTTGGTGAAGAAGATCGCGGTGCGCGGCATCACCGTCAAGCACCTGGCCGGCAGTACCGCTTACCTGTACGTGGAAGGGCTGGAGGTCGGCAAGGGCGCGGATTTCCCGAAGGCGCGCGTCGAGATGGAGGTGCAGACCGTCCAGGGTATTAAGCGGCAGGTGAAGTGGCTGTCGCAGGGCATGAACCTGCACGACATCTCCGGCGGAATCGAGGCGTACAAGGGCCTGTTTCTCCGTGACGTGGACGCGAACCGCGACATCATCGAACTAAGCGACGGTTCGATCATCGGCGCCGGTGAGGTGACCCAGGACGTGACCGACGACGCGAAGCGGCGCATCCAGATTCGGGAAGTCATCCGCGCCCACCTCGACAAGGAGCGCGCGCTGTTCGCGCAAGGCATCAAGACGCTGTCGCTGTTCTTCATCGACGAGGTAGCCAAGTACCGTGACTACGAGCGCGAGGACACTTTGGGTGAATATGCGCGCGTGTTCGAAGAGGAGTACGAAGCGCTGCTCGTCGACTACGTCGGGCAGTTCGACTTCGACGAGGCCGCCGAGCGGTACCGCAAGCACGTCGAGGCGATCGATGTGCGCAAGACGCACGCGGGCTACTTCTCGATCGACAAGAAGTCCGGCCGCTCGATCGACGGGTCGGTGAAGAAGGGCGGCGAGGCCGCGGGCCAGTCCGACGATGTCGACGCCTATGACCTAATCCTGAAGGACAAGGAGCGGTTGCTGTCGTTCGAGGAGCCGGTGCGGTTCATCTGGTCGCACTCGGCGCTTCGCGAGGGCTGGGACAATCCGAACGTATTCGTCATGGGCATGCTCAAGAAGAGCGACAACACGACGACCAGGCGGCAGGAGATCGGCCGCGGCCTGCGTCTGTCGGTCGACCAGCACGGCGAGCGGATGGATAACCCGGCCACCGTGCACGACATCAACGAACTGACAGTCGTCACCGACGAGTCGTACACCGAGTTCGTCACCGCCCTCCAGAAGGAGATCGTGGAGTCGCTGTCGGCCCGGCCGCGCAAGGCGAGCGTCGAGTACTTCACTGGCAAGCACGTCAAGAACCCTGACGGGTCGACGAGCGTGCTGGAGAAGGCGGTCGCGCAGGCGCTGTACAACCACCTAATCCGCCACGACTACATCGACGACGATGGCCTGGTCACCCAGGTGTACAAGGACGCGCGCACCGCCGGGACGCTCGCCGCACCGACGGCTGAGGTGCTCAAACCGATGATCGACTTCGCTTGGCCCTTGGTCGACGCGCTCTACCTCGACATTCCGACCCCGACCGACGGGCGCAAGCCGAAGAAGATCCCGCTCAACGAGGCCAACTTCAAGAAGCGCGAGTTCCAGGAGCTTTGGGGGCGCATCAACCACAAGGCCATCTACCAGGTCGAGTTCGACTCCGCCGAGCTGATCGCCAACAGCATCCAGGTTCTCGACAAGTCACTCAATGTCACCGTCATGCAGTACCTCGTCGAGAGCGGCAAGCAGGTTGTTGGCCTGGAGGTAGAGCAGCTCGAGGCCGGCACCGGCTTCAAGGTCTCGGAGACGAAGGTGGAGCACGCTGCTGTGTCGGCGGGTTCGACCGTCAAGTACGACCTCCTCGGGGAGATCGCGGAGAAGACGCAGCTCACCCGCCGAACGTGCGCAGCGATCCTCATCGGCATCAACCCAGGGACCTTCGCGAAGTTCAAGCAGAACCCCGAGCAGTTCATCACCGAGGCCACCCGCCTCATCAACGAGCAGAAGGCGACCGTCATCGTCGAGCACCTCAGCTACGACCCGCTCGACAACCGGTACGACTCTTCGATCTTCACCGAGAACCAGACCGCTCAGGACCTTTCGAAGGCCGGCGACAAGCTCAAGAAGAGCGTCTACGAGTACGTCATCACCGACTCGAAGGTCGAGCGGTCGTTCGTCGAGAAGCTCGACGTCAGTGATGAGGTCGTCGTCTACACGAAGCTGCCGCGCGGATTCTTCATCCCGACGCCGGTCGGCGACTACAACCCCGACTGGGCCATCGCGTTCCGCGACGACGCGACGAAGATCAAGCATGTGTACTTCGTCGCCGAGACGAAGGGCTCGATGTCGACGCTTCAGCTCAAGCGCGTCGAGGAAGCCAAAATCGAGTGCGCCCGCAAGTTCTTCTCCGCGCTTGCCAACAAGGCCGAGCACGACGGCGTGAAGTACGACGTCGTCGACAGTTACGACTCGCTGCTCCAGCTCGTCGGGGCGTGAGGATGCTTGGCATCCGCAACACCTGCCGCCCAGCCAATGCAGTCGCGCCGTCCGCCATCGCTCGGCGATCGACTGGGGGTCGGCGCCGGGATGCCGAGCTCGTGTAATTGCCAGCGCAGATTCGGTGTGGTGAGCTCCGCCCATGGACACGGCAGTCGAAGCGGCGTTGCGCGACCACATCATCAACTGGGTTGGCGATCGGGCCGAGGCCAACGGCGGCTTCCTGCATCGCGAAGAGCTGCTGTCATTCCGAGTCGGCACCCGAAAGCTGCCGAATCATCGATTACTCGCGGGGGATCCGGAACCCGGCGGACTTCGGCTCCACCCTCGCGATCGTGTCCTCCGTCCACGGGCCGTACGAAGACACCGAGGACCCGGATGATGGACTGCTCCACTACGCGTACCGCGAGGGGGACCCGTTCGGCGGCGACAACGCGAAATTGCGGAATGCGATCACGACCGGCATGCCGTTGATCCTGTTCCGCAAGGAGACGCCGAACTATTACACGCCGGTTATGCCTGTGTACGTAGTCGACGACTACCCCGAGGAGCGCTCGTTCCTGATCGCTCTGGACGAATCGTTCCGGTACATGGGCGACGTCAAGGAGTTGTCCGTCGATCAGCGCGCTTAGGCCATCCGACTCGCGAAGCAGCGGCTGCACCAGCCGGCATTCCGCACGAGAGTGCTTCTTGCCTACGAGACGCGGTGCGCGATCTGTCAGCTCGGGCATGGTTCGCTGCTCGATGCGGCGCACATCGTGCCCGACGGGGAAGAGCTCGGCCTGCCCACCACGTCGAATGGCCTCTCACTCTGCAAGATTCACCACGCGGCGTACGACCAGAACATGCTGGGCGTGGCCCTGACTACGTCGTCCGCATCGATCGTGATCTGCTTGACGAGGTGGACGGGCCGATGCTTCGGCACGGGCTCCAGGAGATGGACGGGCGCGCGATCACGCTTCCGGCGCGGCGTGGTGACGCGCCATCGCGAGAACTACTGGCGTGGCGGTGGGAGCGGTTCGCCCAGCGTTTCTAGGGACGTGTTCGGGCAGGGCATGCACGAGCGGCATCGCTTCGCGGATGACTCATCATGAGGGCCTCCGAGGCTGCAGTATGACCATGTGGACACTCACGTGCGGACGCCGCAAGAGATCTTCCTGATGCCGCAGCACCTCGTCGTCCCGCCGTTCCAAAGACCGTACGTGTGGGACAAGGACGAGCAGTGGGCGCCGCTGTGGCAGGACGTCCGGCGCCTGGCGGACGCGCGGATCCGGGACGTGTTCGCCAGCCCAACGCACTTCCTGGGCGCGGTTGTGATCCAGGCGCTCGAGGCCCCGGCCGGCGCGCTACAAGCGAGCAACATCATCGACGGGCAGCAGCGGCTCACGACCCTGCAGCTGCTCATGGACGCAGCTGCGGCGGTGCTTGAGGAAGCGGGCGCCGATGCACTCGCGAGCCAGCTGGACGTCCTGACGCACAACCAGGCGATGTATGTGCCCACGGGCACGCGGCTCAAGCTGCGGCACTCCAACCGGGACAGAGACGCGTTCGAGGAGGTTATGGACGCCGAGCAGCCGATCGTTCACGCGCAGCTGCGACACGCAGGTTCGCTGGTCACGCGGGCGCACGACTTCTTCGCTGGTTCGGTGGCGCAGTGGCTGGGCGACCCGGGTGCCGACGGCTTCGACGCGCGGTGCACGGCGTTGGTCGAGGTGCTGACGCGGGGCCTGCAGCTCGTGGCGATCAACCTGGCGAACCACGAGAATTCCCAGGAGATCTTCGAGACGCTGAACGCTCGCGGCACCCCGTTGACGGCGGCTGACCTGATCAAGAACTTCGTCTTCCAGCGACTCGAGTCCGAGGGCGTGGACACCAAGCGCGCCTACGCGGAGGACTGGCCGTTCGACACCGGGTTCTGGGAGACCGAGCTGAGCGCCGGGCGCTACCCGATCTCCCGCAGCTCCCTTTTCTTCAACCAGTGGCTGATCTCGCGGGTGGGGGAGGAGGTCAGCCCGAAGGCGACGTTCACCAGGTTCAAGCACTACGTGGAGCGCGAGAGCGGGCAGAAGGTCCGCGAGCTGCTGCCCGTGATCAAGCAGCAGGCGGAGCTCTACCAGGCGTGGACGGTCGCGTCCGAGGACGCCGACCGGCAGCTGTCACCCGTCGAGATGTCCGTCTACCGGATGCGCGCCTCGGAGGTCGAGGTGCTCAAGCCGATCCTGCTCTGGCTCCACGAACCGGGTCGGGCGGTTCCCCGCGAGGTTGTCGACGACGTCGTTGCGGCCGCGGAGAGCTGGCTCGTTCGCCGTCAGCTCCTGCGCTTGACGGGTTCCGACCTCGGCCGGATCGTCGCCGACGTCATTCACTCCCACGCGGACGCCGCCGCGCCCGAGCTCGGTGCTCGCGTGCGCACCCACTTGGCGCTCCTGAAGTCGACCAGCACCTACTGGCCCGGGGACGCCGAGGTGCGCCGCGAGCTGCGCACCGAGCAGGCGTACCGCCGGTTCAAGCGTGGCCGGCTTCGGATGGCGCTCGAAGCCGTCGAGAACGCGCACCGCGCAGGGACGAATCAGCCGCAGGTGCCAAGGCGCGGGTACCCGATCGAGCACGTGCTGCCGCAGAAGTGGAGCGACCACTGGCCCGTCGCGGGTCCCGAGGCGGAGCAGACCCGGGCCGCCCACGTGCACCGGCTGGGGAACCTCACGCTGCTCACGTCGTCGCTGAACTCCAGGGTGTCCAACGGTCCGTGGGCGGCGAAGCGGAAGGCGCTGCTGCACAACGACACGCTCCTGCTCAACAGCAGGCTCCTCGCGGCCGTGGCGCCCGGCGACGACTGGGATGAGGCGGCCATCGACGAGCGCACGCAGCGCATGGTCGACGCGATCCTCGCGGTCTGGCCGGTGCCTGAGGGTCACGAGGGGACCGTCGACGACCCGCAGGCGAAGGCCCAGGACTGGGTGATGCTCAAGCACCTGGTGGATGCCGGTCTCCTGGAGGCGGGCGCGGTCCTGGTGCCGCGGAGCGGGCAGTGGCAGGAGCGCACGGCAACCATCGGTGCCGACGGCTCGTTGGTCGTCGACGGCAAGACGTTCGAGACTCCGTCGGGCGCCGGCAAGTACGTGAAGGGTGGGCATACGAACGGGTGGACGTTCTGGCGGTTGGAGGACGGCCGCAAGCTGCAGGACGTGCGTTCTGCCTTCACCGGTGAGGAGCCTCGTACGGCGGCGACCGGCTTCGACTGGTCGGTCCTGCACTCCATCCTCGAGGCGCTGCCCGAGGGTCACTGGACGACCTACGGGAGCCTCGGGGACGCCGTCGGAACGTCTCCGCAGCCCCTGGGCAACCACGTGCAGACCTGCCTGCAGTGCGCGAACGCGCATCGCGTGCTCCGGGGCGCGGGGCGGGTAGCGCCCGGATTCGCCTGGACCGACCCGGAGGACCACCGCGACCCTGCGGAGGTGCTGGCCGGCGAGGGAGTTGCGTTCGTCGAGGGCCGAGCCGACCCGACCCGTCAGCTCACGAGCGATGCCCTCGTCGCGCTCATCGGCGGATGACCCGGGTTCCACAGCTGCCAGTCCCGACCCGACTTGCTTCCTAGCGGCGGGTGCCCATCGAGGCGACCGCTGACTTGACCGGGTACTGGGACCTGGGCGGTCGGCGGCCCGCAGCTTTGCGGCGTTACTCGCAGAACGTCGCACGCAGCGGAGCGGCCGAGGAGCGCTCGTCGCGGCACGACCAGCACGTCACTGGGTAGTGGAAGCCGGTGTAGACGGGCGACACACGCAGCAATCTGTCGACGGTCGGGCCCTACGGTTGGTAGGTGAGCACGCCCGCATCCATCACCGGCGATTTGACGCTCGGGCACATCTTCAACACTGCTGGCCTCGACCTGAGTCAGGTGGTGGTCCTGCGCCACACCTACACGTCGGACGGCCTCGCCACGCCCGCCGACGTCACCCCAGCGAAGGTCCTTGAGTACGTGCGCCGACAGGGCATCGGCAACAAGCTCGGCAAGACCCCGCCCCTCCTCTGGCTGAACTTCATGACGGACGGCGGACGTCGGTCACGCTTCCTCACCGCCTACGAGAACCACGGAGAGGTGACGGAAGGCCGCACCGCGGACCTCCGCTACTTCGACCTACGCCCATCCGACGTGCTCGCATCGCTGAAGGGCCGGCTTGTAGTCGAGTGGTCACGAGACGCGGTGAACTGGGCCAAGACCGGCGCCGCAGCATCGGCATTCCCTTTGGTCGAGATTGCCGATCCAGTCGAAGTGCCTTTTCCCGGCTTCGACAAGCTCCTCATCGGCTACGGCGAGCTCGTCACGATGGTGGAGGACCGGCGCTACGCGGAGTGGCATAGCGCGCTCGGCGCGGTGCAGGGCATCTATCTCATCGCGGACACCACGAACGGGCAGTTGTACGTCGGAAAGGCAGACGGCGGTGAGCGCATTCTGGGGAGGTGGGCCGCGTACGCTCGCGATGGTCACGGGGGCAACGTCGCCCTACGTCAGCTCGCGGGCCTCGATTCCACCCACGCCCGCCATTTCAAGTTCAGCATCCTCCAGGTGTTCGGGCCAGCTGCCACCTCACGCGAGATTGACGAGGCCGAGTCGCACTACAAGGAGGCGCTGCTGACTCGGCGCTACGGCATGAACAGGAACTGAAGTGGGGTCTGACAGCCGATCGACTCTGATCTACACGCTGATCGGATCGACATGTCGGTCCTCTCAACCTCAGGAACCCTGATGCCGAAGCACCAAAGTGGAAGGTGACCTTGTGGCATACACACCGCCGCAGGCGTGGCGAGAGAACATTCTCGACTCCACGCCTGGCGCTGCACGACGTCGCCTTGGCGCGCGCGTGCACTTGGACCCGGCCTGCAACTTCATCATGGCCGACAGCGAGCTCGCCGGGCCGATGCTGCCAGGTGCGGCGGGGTACGGACGAGACGCACAAGGCTGTCCCAAATGCGCCGACGATCTCTATCGACCTCATTGGCGCAGCGAAGCGTGGTTCGTGTGGTCAGGAATGACCAGCTGAGCGGGTGGGTTCTTCATTCCCGGCACGTCGCTACCGCTGACATCGGAGGCTTGCCCCTTCGTCAGCCCGGACGTCAGCCGCGTCCGCGTCGGGTTCCGAGCCCCTACCAAACGGTCGGAGCGCGACGGGCGTCCATCAGGCCGGTGAGGTCTGTCACGACTGATTCCAGCCCCGATGTCAGCTCTCGGCCGACCGTCCGTGAGAGGTCGACGTCGCCAACCTTCGCGTTGACCGCGTCAACGAATCGGCTCAAATCCCGCGCGAGACGTCAGGTTCACCGTTGCGGACGTGCAGACCAGGCGTTCGTGGATGCCTGCCGCGGCTCGTCGTAGCGGCTTCGATTCCCGCCACCCCCCGAGAGCTACTCCGCCCCCGGACCGATGAGGTGCACCGACTCCAGCGCCCGCGCCGGTGTCGCCTGCATCTGCACGACGCGCCGCTGCACGGACGGCGGCAGGCGGGTCACGAGGCGGATCAGCTCCGGGATGAGTCGAACCTGGAGTCTGGTCCGAGGGATCAGCGTGGACATGATCGACGGCCCGATGCCGCGGGCCCTCGTGGCGACATCGTGCATGTGGTCCTCGTAGGCGCGCAGACCGGCCTGGTACTCGCGGCCGGCGCGGGCCAGCTCCTGCGCCAGGACGTAGGCGCCAATCATCGCGATGCTGGTGCCGCCCCCGACGGCTGGACCGGGGGAGTATCCGGCGTCGCCGACCAGGGTGACGCGCCCTCTGGTCCACCGGTCCATCACGATCTGGCTGATCGAGTCGAAGTAGAAGTCGTCGGCGGCGTCCGTCTCGGCGAGCAACCGTGGCACCTCCCCGCCGTCGCGCCCGTAGAGGTGGCGGAGCAGCCGCTTCTGTCCGTCGGCGTCGCGGTGATCGAGCGGGAGCTCCTCGCTGCGTCGGAACAGGAAACCCGCTCTGGCGGCGGTGGTCCCGTGGACCGGGTAGATCAGCGCGGCCCGACCTGGAGCGTTCCAGACCACCATGCGGCCCCGCAGATCGAGGTAGTTGGGGATGGCCGCGAACGCCAGGTAGCCGCCGAGGAACCGGCGGAACTGGTCCTCCGGCCCGAACACGGCGTGACGGACGACGGAGTGGAGGCCGTCTGCTCCGATCACGAGATCGAACCGGTCGGCGGGGGCGCGCTCGAACGTCACGGCGACGGCGTCGGGCTGCTCACGGATCGACTGGATCGAGTCCTCGAACACGTACTCCACGTCGCTTCGAGTCGCCTCGTACAGGATGCTGGCGAGTTCGCCGCGCATGATCTCGACGTGCTTGCCCGAGATTCCCGCCACCATGTCGTGCAGCTGAACGTCGACTCCCCGGCCGCCGTCCCGTTGGAACGAGAGGGTCTCGGTGCGGGTGCGGCGGTCCGTCACCGCGGGGAGCACGCCCATCCAGTCGGCCACGTCGACCGCCGGCCCGAACAGGTCCACGGCGTGCCCGCTGGTCCGCACGCGGTCGAGGGGCATCCGCTCGACGACCGTCACGGCGTATCCGTGCCGACTGAGCCAGTACGCCGCCGTCGGGCCCGCGACGCTCGCGCCCGAGATCAGGACCCGCGGCGGCTGCCTGGGCATGCCCTCACGCTAGTGGACCGACCGTTAGCCTCGGTGGCGTGGAGACGGAGGCGGAGCACGACGACACCGACGTCCTCGCCAACCTCCGCCGCCACCCCGACCTCGAGGCCCCAAACCTCCACGCGGTCGACGCGAGCGACCGGCTGATCCTCGACGAGGCCGCAAGAGCGCTGACGAAGGCGGCGGACAAAGTCGTCGTCATCGGCGACCACCACGGCGCCCTGACCCTCGGCGCGATCACCCGGCATAACCTCGAAGGTGTCCGCACGCACCAGGACCGCCTCCTCGGCGAGCGGGCTCTTCAGGCGAATGCACAAAGACTGCGTATTGGCGGCTTCACCCAGCACGGTCTGACGCCAGAGCTCGTCGGCCAAGCGCGGATCGTGCTGCTCCAGCTCCCGCGGTCGCTCGACGCGCTCGACGAGATCGCGGGCCTGATCGCCGAGCACGCGGACCCGGAGGTCCTGGTCGTCGCGGGCGGCCGGGTCAAGCACATGACGATCGGGATGAACGACGTCCTCGGGCGCCACTTCACCGACGTGCAGGCGCGCCTGGCCCGACAGAAGTCTCGCGTGCTGGTGGCGTCACGACCGCGACCGGCCGGCCAGCGCTGGCCCACGACAGAGCAGCACCCCGACCTCGGCATCACGGTGTGCGCCCACGGCGGCGCGTTCGCCGGGACAGGGATCGACATCGGCACACGCGCGCTGCTGCAGCACCTTGACGCTATGCCGCCGGACATCGGCATGGCCGTCGACCTCGGTTGCGGCACCGGGGTGCTGGCCGTCCTGCTGGCGCGGGCGAACGAGGGGCTGACCGTCACCGCGACCGACGAGTCCGCCGCTGCGGTGGCCTCCGCCCGTGCAACGGTCGCCGCGAACGGTGTGGAGGGTCGGATCGTCGTCGTGCGTGCGGACGGAGCGGAGACAGTTCCGGACGCGAGTGTCGACCTTGTCCTGCTCAACCCGCCGTTCCACGTCGGCGCGGCGGTCCACGACGGGGTGGCCCGGACGCTCTTCGCCGAAGCCGCGCGCGTGCTGAAGAGCGGGGGCGAGCTGTGGGCGGTGTGGAACTCGCACCTGCGCTATCGGCCGACGTTGGAGCGCGTCATCGGGCCGACCCGGCAGGTCAGCCGTGACCCGAAGTTCACCGTGACAGTCTCCACGCGGCGCGACTAGTCACCGGGGTCGCCGTCGATCAGCGACGTCAGCACCTCGGCCACGAGCGAGTCCGCCATCGCGGCGATGCGACGACGCTGCGACTTCCGCATCGCGCGGGGCTGGTGCTGGAGGATCTGGAGGGCTCGCTCGACCTGGTCGGCCCGCTGCTTCCAGCCGGCGGCCTGGAGCGCGGCCACGGACTCGGTGGTGGTCGCCTCGGACGCCAGGACCATGTCGGCCTGCTCCCGGACCGACGTCATGGCCCGCGCGATCTTGGCCTCCGGAGTCCGCGCGCGCTGCACGTCGCTGAACTTCGTGCCCAGGTCTGCGAGCCGCTTCTGGAGGTCGGGGTTGTTGGCGACGAACACGCTCAGCTGCGTCGCCGCCTTCTTGGCCAACGGCCACGCGACCGCCAGGGCGACACCGGTGGATTTCTTCTTCGCCATTGCACCGACCCTGCCCCCGCGACTCTCCCTCGGCAACTGCTCGCAGGCGGACGTACGCTCGGCCGAATGATGCGTCCCACTGCCGCAACTGTCGGCGAGCTCCGCGCTTCCGGGCATGTCCACACGTCGGTGCGAGACGAAGTCCGCACCAACCTCCTCGCCGCCCTCAGAGAGGGTCGTGACCCCTGGCCGGGCCTCCACGGCTTCGACGACACCGTGATCCCGCAGCTGGAACGCGCCCTCATCGCCGGCCACGACATCGTCCTGCTCGGCGAGCGCGGACAGGGCAAGACGCGGATCCTGCGCACCCTCCAGGGCCTGCTCGACGAGTGGTCCCCGGTGATCGAGGGGTCGGAGATCGGCGAGCACCCGTTCGAACCGATCACCGCGGCGAGCAAGCGGCGCGCAGCGAGCGAAGGCGACGACCTCCCCGTCACCTGGCGCCACCGCGACGAGCGGTACGTCGAGAAGCTCGCGACGCCGGACACGAGCGTCGCGGACCTCATCGGCGATGTGGACCCGATGAAGGTCGCCGAAGGGCGCACGCTCGGTGACCCGGAGACGATCCACTTCGGACTGGTCCCGCGGGGGCACCGCGGCATCGTCGCCATCAACGAGCTGCCGGACCTCGCCGAGCGCATCCAGGTCGCGATGCTCAACGTGATGGAGGAGCGCGACATCCAGATCCGCGGCTACGTGCTGCGCCTGCCGCTCGACGTGCTGGTGGTGGCCACCGCGAACCCGGAGGACTACACCAACCGCGGGCGGATCATCACGCCGCTGAAGGACCGGTTCGGGGCGGAGATCCGGACGCACTACCCGACCGAGCTGGTCGACGAGGTCGCGGTCATCCGCCAGGAGGCCGTTCTCCACGCGGACGTCCCGGACCACCTCATCGAGATCCTGGCCCGCTTCACCAAGGCGCTGCGGGTGTCGAGTGCGGTCGATCAGCGCAGCGGGGTGAGCGCGCGGTTCGCCATCGCCGGCGCGGAGACCGTGGCCGCCTCGGCCCTGCACCGAGCCGCACGGCAGGGCGAGGAGCATGCGGTCGCCCGGCCCGTCGACCTGGAGACCGCGGTCGACGTGCTCGCGGGGAAGATCGAGTTCGAGTCGGGGGAGGAGGGGCGTGAGAACGAGATCCTCGACCACCTGCTGCGCACCGCGACGGCGGAGACCGTCCGCGCGCACCTCCGAGGCATCGACTTCACGCTCCTCGTCGACGCGATCCAGGGTGGGGCCATGGTGACCACCGGTGAGCAGGTCACGGCCCGCGACGTCCTGACCGGTCTGCCCGCGCTCGGGGAGTCCGAGCTCTACGACGAGATCTGCGAGCGGCTCCACGCCACGAACGACGGCGAGCGGGCGGCCGCGATCGAGCTGGCGCTGGAGGGCCTGTACCTGTCCCGCCGGATCAGCAAGGAGTCCGGAGGCGGCGAGACGATCTATGGCTAGGCCCAACCGCCGCCTCGCGAGGTACACGACCTACAAGGACGGGCCGGACCCGCTCGCGCCGCCGGTCGACCTGGCCGAGGCGCTGGACGCGATCGGCGCGGACGTCATGGCGGGCTCCTCTCCCGAGCGCGCGATGCGGGAGTTCCTGCGACGCGGCGGTCAGGATCGGGCCGGACTGGACGAGCTGGCGCGGCGGGTCGCCGAGCGGCGCAGGGCTCTGACTCGCGAGAACAACCTCGACGGGACGCTGCAGCAGGTCAAGGAGCTGCTCGACCGTGCCGTGCTGGCCGAGCGCAAGCAGCTGGCGCGGGACGTCGACATGGACGAGGGCGACCGTGCCCTGGCGCAACTGCAGCTCGACAACCTCCCGTCGTCGCCCGCGGCCGCTGTCAACGAGCTCACCGGGTACGACTGGCGCAGCAGCGAGGCTCGGGAGGAGTTCGACAAGATCAAGGACCTGCTGGGCCGGGAGGTCCTCGACCAGCGCTTCGCCGGCATGAAGCAGGCACTCGAGAACGCGACCGACGACGACCGGGCCGCGCTGAACGAGATGCTCGCCGACCTCAACGGGCTGCTCGACGCGCGGAAGCAGGGCACGGACACGCAGGAGCAGTTCGACGACTTCATGGCGAAGCACGGCGAGTACTTCCCGGAGGATCCCCAGAACCTCGACGAGCTCCTGGACGCCCTCGCGCAGAGGGCCGCGGCCGCACAGCGGATGCGGAACTCGATGACCCAGGAGCAGCGCGACGAGCTCGACGCGCTCGCGCAGCAGGCGTTCGGCTCGTCGGACCTCATGGACGCGCTGGGGCAGCTCGACGACAGTCTCAGGGCCCTGCGACCCGGCGAGGACTGGGGCAGCTCGGAGCGGATGGACGGCCAGAACGGGCTCGGGCTCGGCGACGGGACCGGCGTGTTCCAGGACCTCGCCGACCTCGACGCGCTCGCGGACCAGCTCGCGCAGTCCTACGAGGGCTCGCAGCTGGACGACCTCGACCTCGAGAAGCTGTCCCGCCAGCTCGGGTCCGACGCGGTGGTCGACGCCCGCACCCTCCAGCGGCTCGAGAAGGCGCTGCGCGACTCGGGCACGATGCGGCGGGGCTCGGACGGGCAGCTCCTGCTGACACCGAAGGCCATGCGCCAGCTGGGCAAGGCGGTGCTCAAGGCGGTCGCCGACTCGGTGTCCGGCCGCCAGGGCGGCCACGACGTCCGCCGCTCCGGTTCCGCCGGTGAGCCGTCGGGATCCACCCGCCAGTGGGAGTTCGGCGACACCGAGCCGTGGGACGTGAGCCGCACGATCACCAACGCGCTGGCCCGCGGGTCGCGGACCATCCAGGTCGACGACGTCGAGATCCAGGAGACCGAGGCGCGCACCCAGGCGTGCGTCGCGCTGCTCGTCGACACCTCGTTCTCGATGGCCATGGAAGGGCGCTGGGTGCCGATGAAGCGCACCGCGCTGGCGCTGCACACCCTGGTCACCACCCGGTTCCGCGGGGACAACCTGCAGCTCATCGGCTTCGGACGCAGTGCGTCGGTCATGCAGATCGAGGAGCTCGTCGGGCTGGACGAGAAGTGGGAGAAGGGCACCAACCTGCACCACGCCCTTCTTCTGGCCAACCGGCACTTCCGCAAGCACCCGAACGCCCAGCCCGTGCTCCTCATCGTCACCGACGGCGAGCCGACGTCCCACCTGGAGCCCGACGGCGAGGTCTTCTTCGACTACCCGCCGAACCCGGTCACGATCGCCCTTGCGGTGCGCGAGCTCGACGGCTCGATGCGCCTGGGTGCGCGCACGACGTTCTTCCGGCTCGGCGACGACCCGGGCCTCGCGCGGTTCGTCGACGCGATGGCCAAGCGCGCGGGCGGCACCGTCGTCACGCCCGAGACCGACGACCTGGGCGCCGCGGTGATCGACTCGTACCTCAGCTCGCGCCGCAACGGCGCGTTCGGCGGGTGGGGTCGCGACGACGAGTGGTGACGGCCGCTCGGAGCCTCAGTGCTCGCCCTTGATCACGAAGAAGGAGCCACGGATCGTGCCGGCCAGCTTCGACTTCTGGCGCGCGAACTTGAAGCGTGACGCGAGCTCGTCGGGGATCTCCATGCCGTCGGACAGCTTGAACCCGACCGCGCGCTTCTTCCCGTCCTCGAGGCCGTACATCACGTTGATGGACAGGCCCGACTCGTAGAACACGTAGGCCATCCGGGTGCCGTCGACCACGAACGACGTCGCCTCGAGGGGGCGGGCCGCGATCACGAGGTCGCGCTCGTCCTCGAGGATCCCGTGCACCCAGTCCACCGTCTCGGTCGCCTCGCTGGCGGGATCGACAGTGAACTCGTGGTCGTACTTGTTCCTGAAGTAGCGCGCCTCGTTGGCCCGCAGGCCGGCGAGAGCGTCAGCCACCGGCGAGGACTCCAGCCCGACGGTGGACACGGTCGTGAAGTCGACGACGTAGGACATGGCACCGGAGACTACCCGGCGGCGACCGGCGCCACTCGGACCCGTGAAAGGTCTGATCAGCGCCCTGGCACCGATTCCGGAGTGGTCGGGCGGATTCACCGATATCGTTATCGAACTCGCCGCCGTGGAGGAGAAGACGATGTCGTCCGACCAGCTCACGTTCGACAACCCCGTCGAGCGGCACTCGCACATCAAGCCGCACGCCTCGTGGCAGCCGGTGCCGGGCCTCGACGCGGAGCTCGACCCCAAGGCCGATCACGGCGAGACCAGCTACCGCGGCACCGGACGTCTGCCGGGCCGGAAGGCGCTCATCACCGGCGGTGACTCGGGCATCGGCGCGGCGGTCGCCATCGCGTTCGCGCGCGAGGGAGCGGACGTGGCGCTCAGCTACCTGCCCGAGGAGCAGGTGGATGCGGAGGCCATCGCGGAGCACGTGCGTGCGGCAGGGCGGACGGCAGTCCTGCTTCCCGGTGACATCCGGGACCGCGCGTTCTGCCGCTCGCTGGTCGCCGACGCGGTCGAGGGGCTCGGTGGGCTCGACATCCTGGTGAACAACGCGGCGCACCAGGTGTACCACCAGACGTTCGACGAGCTGGACGAGGCCGACCTGGACCGCACCATCCAGACGAACCTGTACGCGATGTTCTGGATCACCCGCGACGCTCTGCCGCACCTCGGCCCGGGCTCGACCATCATCAACAGCACCTCGATCCAGGGGTACAACCCCTCGCCGATGATCATCAACTACGCGTCCACCAAGTTCGCGATCATCGGTTTCACCAAGGCGCTGGCCGCCGACCTGGCGCCCCGCGGAATCCGGGTGAACGCCGTCGCACCCGGGCCGGTATGGACGCCCCTGCAGGTGTCGGACGGGCAGCCGACGGAGAAGCTGAACGGCTTCGGGGACTCGTGCTGGCTCGGCCGGACGAGCCAGCCCGTCGAGCAGGCGCCGGCGTACGTGTTCCTCGCGTCGCCGGAGTCCAGCTTCGTGGTCGGCGAGGTCATCAACGTCAACGGCGGGGCGAACGTGCCCTGACGGCGCTCAGAAGAACGGCCACGGGAACGCCGGCATCTGGCCGCGCGGGCCGGGGAACGTGGCCCTCCGGAGCAACCGGTCGCACCGCGTGGCCAGGGCCGCCAGCTCGTCGTCGCTGAGGAGCTCGGACAGCCGCTGACCGAGGTCGCCGCCGAGTGCCGTGCGCACGCGCTCGACGCCCGCGATCTCGTCGGGGTCGAGTCCGTCGCCCTGCCAGCCCCACAGGACCGTCCGCAGCTTGTGCTCGACGTGGAAGCTGACGCCGTGGTCGACGCCGTAGCGGTGGCCCTGCTGCGTCGGCAGGATGTGGCCGCCCTTGCGGTCGGCGTTGTTCACGACGACGTCGAAGACGGCCATCCGGCGCAGCGCGGGGGAGTCCTCGTGGATCAGGGTGAGCGGCTGGTCGTCGTCGTCGATGCCCTCGAAGACCGCGCGCCAGCCCTCCGGCGGCACGGCGTGCGCGGGGACGACGTCGACCGGGTCCTGCTCGGGGTCCGGCTCCTGCCAGAGCTGCACCATCCCAGGCCCCAGCGGGCCGTCGCGCAGGCAGGTGACCGGCACGACGTCCCAGCCGAATGCCTCCGAGACCAAATAGGCCGCCAGCTCGCGGTTGGCCAGCGTCCCGTCCGGGAAGTCCCATAGCGGCTTCTCCCCGGCGACGGGCTTGTAGACGACGCGGGCGTCCCCGATCGTCGCGAGGAAGGTCGCGTTCGACGCGACCGTGATGCGACCGACGAGCTCGAGCTCACCCCCGGGGAGGTCGGTCAGCACACGTGGCCGTCGTCGATCGGCGCGCCGCAGAGCGGGCACAGCGGCCTGCCCGACCGGACGACCTGCCGGGTGCGCTCGACGAACGCCCGCGCGGTCCCGACCGGCATCCGGACCAGGAGCATCTCGCTCGCGTCCTCCGGCTCGGGGGCCTCCTCCTCGGTGTCCTCCAGGGGGAACGCCTCGACGATCACCTGCGCGGTCGACGGGTCCCAGCCCAGCCGCAGCAGCCCCGTGCGGAACTGCTCCTCCACGGGCTGGTCCAGGGGCTCGTTGTCGACGAGCTCGGCGGGCGTGGCCGCGGGGACGCTGAACCGGTTCCCCTCGTCGGCCATGAGCGCGTCCAGGATCTCGTCGATCTTCTCGGCGAGCACCGCGGACTGCTCCTTCTCGAGCCCCACGCTGGTGCTCCGGGCGCCGTCGCGCACCTGGAGGTAGAAGCTGCGCGATCCTGGGCTTCCGACGGTGCCGACGATGACACGGTCGGGCCAGTCGAACTGGTGAACAAGAGCCGCCATGCCGCCCATGTTAAGAGTGCGGAGCCGATTCCGGCCCGGCGCCGCCGCCGACCTGCGCCTCGCCGACCGGACCCGCGGCCCTCAGCCACGAGAGGTCGCCGGAGTCCGTGTTGGTGGCGACCACCTCCGGGCGGGTCGTCCCGTACCGGATGATCGAGACGGACCCGGGGTTGACGGTGATGCGCTGGAACAGGTCGAGACCCATGCCCAGCGCGTCCGCCAGGACGGACTTGATGATGTCGCCGTGCGTGACCGCCACCCACACCGCGCCGACGCCGTGCTCCGCCTCCACCGCGGCGTCGCGGGTGCGGATCGCCGCCACCGACCGTGCCTGCATGGCAGCCAGCGACTCGCCGCCCGGGAACACCGCCGCCGACGGCTGCGTCTGCACCACCGACCACAGCGGTTCCCGCGCGAGGTCCTTGAGCGGTCGCCCCTGCCACTGCCCGTAGTCGCACTCGACGATGCCCGGCTCGAGCTCCGGCCGCAGCGCGTGGGGCTCCGCAATGGTCCGCGCCGTCTGCCGGCAGCGCGCCAGCGGGCTCGAGACCACCGCGACCAGGGGTACGACGGCGAGCCGCTGCGCCGCGCGCTCGGCCTGGCTGCGCCCGACCGCGTCGAGATCGACCCCGGGGGCCCGCCCGGTCAGGATCCCGGCGACGTTCGCGGTGCTGCGGCCGTGCCGGACGAGGATGACGGTGGGCATGCCCTGGAGCCTAAGCAGAAACCTACCGGTCCTCCTCCGAGGGCGTCCCGGCCGGTCCGGGTTCGGGCGTCGCCGCGTGCAGCGGTGTCTCGTCGCCCGGCCACTCGAGCACCGGCGGGTACGGGACGTCCTTTCCGTGGCTGGGCACCAGCTCCTCGACCTCGCGACGATGCTGCTCGATCGCCTTGGCGACCTCGTCGACGAGCCCGCGGAACGAGTCGAGGCTCACGCGCCCGCTGTCGTCGGCGCCCAGGCGCTCGCGCGTCCGCTCGTCCAGCGCGTCCTCGGCCACGATCACCGCGTCACCGTCCTCGACCGGGAAGACGCTCGCCTCGACCGGCGCGTACGTGTCGTCCGGGAGGTCCGGACCCGCGTCGCGGGCCAGCAGGAGGAGCACCGGGACCTCCGGATCCATCGGCACCACCCAGGACTCCTCGTCCTTGCCCGTCCGGTCGGGCGCGGACAGCACGCGCACGACGAGGCGGCGCGGGGGGCGGCCGAGCAGGACGTCGTCGACGTCGACGTCGAAGAGCGCGACGGACCGGCGCTCGTCGAACCCGTCAGCGGCGCGGACCTCCCGCAGGCCTCGGACGCGGCCGAGCACCACGAGGTGCGCGCCGACGATGCGCTCGACGAGCGTCGGTGCCTGCCCCAGGCGTGTGGTCATGCGCGTCTCCCTCGCGATCGGCTACTCGTGGGCGTACCAGAGCACGGTCTCGCCGAGCTCGGGGGAGCTCGCCAGGGCGGGCGCGACGTGGCTGGCGTCGGCGAGCAGCCACACCCGGCCGCTCCACGCGGCGGCGCCCGGGGTGAGCACCGCGACGCCGAGCGTGGTGTTGAAGTTCTGCTCGCGCCACGCGAGGACGAACGTGTCGCGGGCGATGTCGTACGCCAACGCCGGCTGGATGCGGGTCCGCTCGCCCGTGAACACCGGGGCCGAGGCCTGGAGCTGCTGCCCGACGACCGCAGCCGGGACGGTGACGATCTCGTTGAGGTTGGCCGTGCCGGCCGTGTTGGCGAACGCGAGCGCGACCATCAGGCGGTTGTTGTCGGACGCGGCGACCGAGACGCCGGAGAGGGCCTTGAGGGTCGGGTGCAGCACGGTCGGCGCGCTCCACGTGGCGCCGTCGTTGAACGAGGTGCTCGCGCGTACCTGGCCCGTGGCAGCGTCGTTGCTGCGGTCGAAGTCCGCCCAGACGAGCACCCAGCACGACTGACCGGCGACGCGGGTCCACGCGAGGCCCGGGGTTCCTGCGGTGCGCGCACCCGCCGGCAGACCGGCCGCGAACCAGGAGCGCCCGTGGTTCCTCGACGCGGACAGGCGCAGGGCGCCCGAGTCGTCGTTCGTCACGCGCGCCCAGAGGACAGTCCCGCGGTCGTCGGACGCGTAGGCGGGCCCGTGCACCGTCCGCTCGCCGCCGAAGTAGTACCAGAGGCGGGTGAGGAACTTCTCGCCGTCGTTGCGCAGCCAGGTGGGGATCCGGTTGGAGTGCGTCCAGCCGAGCACGTACAGACCTGAGCCGCGGAAGGCCGCGACGCCGGGGCTCTGGTTGGTGCGCGTGTGCCAGTGCGGGTGCGAGGTCAGCTCGTTCGGGACGCCCACCCAGGTGGCCGCACCGTCGGACGACCGCAGCTGCCGCAGCCGGTTCTGCTGGTAGTCGGGGTACAGCGCCTTCAGCGGAGCGACGTCCCCCTCGAACGGCCCGTACCGGTACGGGTAGCCGTAGTAGGGGTACATGGCGTCGTTGCCGGACGCGCTGTGGTCCAGACCCAGCGCGTGCCCGAGCTCGTGGAGTGCGACCGCCTGCATGTCGATCTGCCCCGGCATCGCGTTCCACGGCACGAAGTTCCACGGCGAGCCGTTCACGCCGGACCGGCGGTGGAACTCGATGAAGATCGAGTTCCACCCACCGAGGGTGGTCGCGATGTTCGGCGCGCCACCGCCGTGCCACGGGGTCATGAGGATCAGCAGGTCGCCCTGGTTCGTGGGCGGAAGCTGGGTGGTGTACCCGAAGAACTGGGGGCGCACGTCGACGCCCGCCACGTTCATCCACCGGGTGTACGCGTTGATGACCGCGTCGGTGAAGGGGCCCTGCCACGCCGGGTTGATGCCCTGCGCGACGAAGGTGTCCCAGTTGATGAGGACGCGTGGGCGGCTGCCCACCGGATACCACGCAGGCACGGTTCCCCCCGATCTCGCGCCGAGCAGGTCCTCTCTCGATCCTGGACCTGCCCTCACACGGCGTCAACAGAGTCGGGCTGGTGCACGCCGTGCCGGGTCAGCGGGGCTCGCGCAGGCCGCTGGCGCGACGCACCGGGCGCTCGACCGCCGCGCGGACGGCCGCCTCGGTGCCGATCACCCGCACGTGCTCGCGAGCGCGGGTCACCGCCGTGTAGAGCAGCTCGCGGGTGAGCAGGGGGGAGGGGACCGGCGGGAGCACGAGGGTCACGCGGGCGAACTGGCTGCCCTGGCCCCGGTGGACCGTCATGGCGTGGACCGGCTGGACGGCGGGCAGCCGGTACGGGCGGACGAGGTGCGGGTCGTCGGGTTCGCCGAACGCGACCGCGACGCCGCCGAGCCCGTCGGCCACCACCACCCCGGTGTCCCCGTTGTAGAGCCCGCTGGCGCGGTCGTTCTCGGTGACCAGGAGCGGACGGCCGAGCGGCCACGGGCCGCTGCCGGCGCCGACCCACGCCTCCACGGCGGCTGCCCAGTGCGCGACGCCGAACGGGCCCTCGCGGTGGGCGAGCAGGAGGCGGTGGGTGCCCAGCGCGCGGAGCGCAGCGGGGGCGTCGCCGGCACGGGCCGCCTCGACGAGCGCGCGGCTGCTGGCCTCGACGTCCTCCCGCAGCCCGGCGACGTCACGCGGCGACAGCCTGTCGTCGGCCGGTTCCACCAGCGACAGGTGCGCGTCGCCGGAGCGCAGCACCGCCAGGGCCGTGTCGGCGTCGCCGAGCCGGATCGCCTCGGCGAGGGCGGCGAGCGAGGGGCCGTACCGATGCGTCCGCGTGAGGCGGACGACGTCACGGGGGAAGGCCGCGACGAGGTCGCCGAGGACGGCGCCGGCCTCGACGCTCACCAGCTGGTCGGGGTCGCCGACGAGCACCAGGCGAGCCGTGGGGCGCAGCGCCTCGACCAGCCGGGCCATCAGAGACAACGACACCATCGACGACTCGTCGACCACGACGACGTCGTGCGGCAGCCGGCGCAGGCGGTCGTGCCGGAAGCGGGTCGACGTGCCCGGACGCCAGCCGAGCAGGCGGTGCACCGTCATGGCGTGCAGGGAGCCGACGGCGGCGACGTCGGCCGCGCCGAGCAGGGCGACCTCCGCGTTGACGGACTCCTGGAGCCGGGCGGCAGCCTTGCCGGTGGGGGCCGCCAGCGCGACCCGCAGCCCCGGGCCGGCGGCGGACTGGAGGGCGGCGACCAGGCGCGCGACCGTCGTCGTCTTTCCGGTGCCGGGTCCGCCCGTGAGCACGGTCAGGTGCGAGGTGGCCGCCGTGCGGAGCGCGAGGCGCTGGGCGTCGTCGCCGGCCGACGGGTAGAGGCGGTCGACGGCCGACGCCAGGGCGTCCGGGTCGACGGTTGCCGGACGGGCGAGGCGGTCGTGCACGGCCGCGCGGACCGTCTGCTCGTCACGCCAGTAGCGGTCGAGGTAGACGCGCCCGTCCACCCAGCGCAGCGGGCGGTCGGCGGGGCCGTGCGGGCCGTCCGCGACGAGCGGGCTGCGGCGGACGGCCTCGTGCCAGTCGGCGGGTGCGTCTGCGACGTCGTCGAGAACGACGCACACCGACCCGCTGCGCAGCGCCTGCACGGCGAGCGCGGCGGCGAGCAGGACGCGCTCGTCGTCCTCCCCGCCGATCGTGCCGAGGCGGCGGGCGACGTGCACGTCGGCGGCCGTCAGGTCGGGCGCCGCGAGCAGACCGGTCGCGCGCCACGGTCTGCTGGCGGCGTACGGGTCGTCGAGGCTCGTCATGAGCCGGCCAGGAGGTCGGAGAGCGCGACGACGAGCGCGGCCGGCGGGCGCCACGACACGACACCGAACGGGACACCGTCGACCGACGGGGTGGCCGGGCCGGCCATGCCGCGCAGGAACAGGTACAGGCCACCGCCCAGGTGCTCGGCCGGGTCGTAGAGCGGCAGGCGCCAGCGCAGGTAGCGGTGCAGCGCTGCCGAGTACAGCAGCAGCTGGAGCGGGTAGTGGGCGTCGATCATCGCGGCGAGCGTCGAGGCCGGCCGGTAGTGCCAGAGCGAGAGCGGCTCGTCGAACGCGCCGAGACGGTTCGTCTTGTAGTCGACGACGAGGTAGCGGTGGCCGCCCGGCGCGTCCGCCGGCACGCGCAGCACCGCGTCGATGGACCCGGTGAGGTAGCCGCGCAGCCGGGCGGCGGACAGCGACCGGTCGTCGAGGCGGTCGGCGTAGGTGGCGAACGGGTCGTCGGCGGGCAGGTGGGTGCGCAGCAGGCCGGCGACGTCCCGCAGGGTGCCGGCATCCCACCCGCGGCCGAGGTCTCCACCGGCGAGCGGCAGCTCGAACTCGAGCTCGGCCAGGCGGTCCCGCGGGCCTATCGCGGCGAGGGACAGTCCGCCCGCCAGGGGACCGAGCCGGGTGTGCAGCGACGGGAGCATCGCCGAGGCGACAGCGGCAGGAGCGACGGCCAGGAGCGTGCCGGTCCCGGCCTCGGCGCAGCGGGCCGCGAGCTCGGCGGCCAGGTCCGGCGCGCCGGTGTCCACGAGCTCCAGCACGCGGTGGGCGAACGTGCCGAACGTGGTGCCGGACGGCAGGTCGGCCATCGGGGAGGGGATGTCCCTGGCGCCGGCGTGGTCGTCTCCCGCCAGCGCGATCACGTCCGGCTCGTCCTGCACCCCGGGCGCCTCCGGCTCCGACCCGACGCGTTCGCGCCCGGCCGCAGGCTCGTGGGCGGCTGCGGTGAGCGCCGAGTAGGACGTCCGACGCCACGCCACGTCCGGTCGTCGTCCCAGCGTCGCGGCGCCGAGGTCGGCGGCCGGGGAGGCCGGTGGCGCCCACGGCCGGGCGGCGGTCGCCGACGTGACGACCTCGAGCTCGAGGGCGCCCGTGCCTCGCCCGGCGAGCGTCCGCAGCGTGTCCGTCGTCCGGGCGTCGGTGGTCGTCCGCACCAGCTCCGCCGGGTTGCCGTCTGCGTCGCGGGCGCCGAGGAGGAGGCGGGTGAGCGCGCCCCGCACCGAGATCGCGGACGGTGCCCACCAGACCACGACCTGGCTGGTGGCACGAGTGAGAGCGACGTACGCGAGGCGGAGGCCCTCCCCGTCGTCGGCGGCTGCGCCCGCCGCGCGCGCCTCGTCGTACCCCGGGCTGCCCTTGCCGCCGACGTGCAGCCGGCGGACGTCGTCGCGGTCGTACCCGATCGTCGCCGGCGTGGGCGGCGTGTACTTGTCCCAGAGGAACGGCACCAGCACGACGGGGAACTGAAGACCCTTGCTCGCGTGCACGGTGATGACCTGCACGGCGGCGGCGTCGGTCTCCAGCCGACGGCTGCGCTCCTCGGTGTAGTCCCGACCGGCCTCGTCCACCCGGGCGCGCAGCCACTCGAGGAGGGCCGCCGCGCCGAGCCCGTCGTCCGTCGCGGCGGCGTGCAGCGCCTCGCCGACGTGCCGGACGTCAGTGAGCCGGCGCTCGCCGTCCGGAAGGCGGACCAGCCGCTCCCGCAGGCCGGCGGTGGCAGTGGCCTCGAGCAGGGAGGCGACGCCGTGGTCGTCGAGCACGCGCGACCACGACCGCAGCAGGTCGGCCAGCTGGTCGCGGCGCTCGTCGGAGGCCTCCGCGAGCTCGGTCGTGGTCCAGCCGACGAACGGCGTGAGGGCGGCCGCCGAGACGAAGCCGCTGACGCCGGGGCGTGCGAGGGCCGAGAGCAGGGTGAGCCAGTCGCGGGCCGACGCCGTGCCGAACACGCTGGTCAGCATCGAGATGACGGCCGGCACGCCGACAGCCGCGAGCGCGCGCTGCACGGCGACGGCGTCACGGTTGACGCGCGTGAGAACCGCGAGGTCGCCGGGCTCGGCGGGCCGCCAGCTGCCGTCGTCCTCCACCTGCTCCTCGGCCAGCGTGCGCAGCACCTGAGCCGCGACGTCGGCGTAGACGAAGTCGCGGACCGCCCCGACGGGCGGGGTGGTGGCGTCGTCCGGTGCGTGCAGGGCGGTGCGCGTCACCTGCCGGAGGCGGACCGCGGGACCGCCTCGCAGCCGCCGGCCGGTCCGTGCGGGCTCGATCGCGTGGACGACGATGCGCGGATCACCCAGCGCGGTGCCGGACAGGATCGGTGCGAGACCGTCGAGCACGGCGGGGTCCGCGCGCCAGTTGCGGTGCAGGGTCTGCGTCGACGCGACCGCGCGGGCGCGCAGGTAGGTGGCGACGTCGGCGCCCCGGAACCGGTAGATGGCCTGCTTCGGGTCCCCGATCAGCACCAGGGTGCGGTGCCCGTGGAACGCGGTCCGCAGGATGTCCCACTGGACGGGGTCGGTGTCCTGGAACTCGTCGACCATGACGATGCGGTACCGCGCGCGCACCCGGTCCGCGGCAGCCTCTCCCGTCTCCGGGTCGGTCAGCGCGTCGCGCAGCAGCACCAGCAGGTCGTCGTAGTCGAGCACCCTCCCCGCACGCTTGCGGCGGACCAGCTCGCGGCGGGCGGCGTGCGCGAGGCCGTACGAGTCGCGCGCGCGTCCGTCGGCGTCGGCCGGTTCGAGCGTGGCCGCGGCGTCGCTGACCGCCTCGTGCGCGATCGCGCGGGCGTCCTTCACGGAGAGCGTCGGCGTGCCCGTCGACGCGTACTTGCGCAGGTAGAGGTCGTCGACCACCTCGGCCTCGAGCGACGCGATGTCCGGGACCAGACGCGCGTCGGGCTCGACGTCGCCGAGGGTGCCCAGCGACGTGAGCATCTGCTGGCAGAAGCCGTGCGTGGTGGTGATGGTCGCGGCGTCGAACTCGGCCAGCGCCTCGGTCAGGCGCTGGGCCCGTGCGGCACGGTCGGTGCCGGCGAGCAGGACGATCACCGGGTCGGTCGGATCGATCGTGTCCTGCCGGAGCGCGCGCTCGACGACGACGAGGCGCTCGCGGACGCGCTCGCGCAGCTCGGAGGTGGCCAGCCGGCCGAACGTGACGAGCATGAGCTCGGGGAGACGCGCGACGCCCTCGGCGACGTACCGGACGGCCAGCGACGCGATCGTCGTCGTCTTGCCCGTGCCGGCGCTCGCCTCGAGCACGACCGTGCCCTGCGGGAGCGGGCCGCACACGTCGAACGGGGCGGTCATCCGACCTCCTCGTGCGCGATGAGGTCGGCCCACAGCGCCATGGACAGCGCGCCGAACCGGGTGGACTCGGTGCCTGTGCTCGTCTCGACGAGCAGCCGGTCGAACCTGACCGGGTCGCCGAACGCGAGCAGGTGGTAGGGGTCGACCGACTCGAAGCCGCCGCGTCCGTTCGCCACGTCCTCCGCGGTGCCGAGCTCCTTGCGGGCGCTGGCCAGCGCGTCGGCCTCGTCGCCACCCCCGGTGCGTGGGTGCGCGTACGCCAGGCTCGTCGCGAGGGGGAGCGGGAGCGCTCCGCACATCGCCTCGTCGTGGAGGGCGACGAGCCGCTGGAGGACCTCCAGCGGCTGCGCCGGTGCCGAGAGGCGGGCGACGCGCGACGGTCGGACCTGCCCGCGGCCGATCGTCACCGCCCCGAACGAGCGGTGGGGGAACGCGGCGGCCAGCGCGAGCAGCTGCACCCAGGCGCGCAGGCGGTGCTTGGCCCCGAGCCGGGAGAACACCGTGCGGACCAGGACGTCGCCGCGCACGCCGTTCACCGTGCCGGCGAGCGTGCGTCCGTCGGCGAGCGGGATCGTGACGTCGATGCTCTCGGCCGGCCGCACCAGGTAGGGGTCCGACGCCGCGAGAAGCGGCTCGACCTGCGCGCGAATGGTGTGCAGGGACGCTCCGCCGAGGGTGGCCGGTGGCATGTGCCCCCGCCGCCGCTCGGCCGCCGTCGCGTCGGCGAGGTCGATCCCGTCGAGCGCGGCCTGGAGCAGCCGGTCTCCGACGGCCCACCGCTCCAGGCCGTCGAGCTCGAGCGGCAGGCGGTCGTCGAGCTGCGGCTCGTCACCGGGAAGAGTCGCGCCGAGCCGCCCACGGAAGAACGCGCGAACAGGGTGCTCGAGCGTGGACGCCAGGTCCTCGAGGTCGAGCTCGTCGGTGCTGGGTGGGAGCAGCTGCGGGGCTGGCGTCAGCGCATTGCCTCGACGCCTCGTGAGTGCGGCGGCGAGGTCGAGCACATCGAAGCTGAACGGCTCGGCGCGGCCGAGCACTCCCGGCAGGAAGTTGCGCTCGTCGACGGTCTGGAGCGGGTGGTGGACCACCTGGTCCCGCGCGTTTCCGCCCTCGGGGTAGGCGACGGCGGCATCGAGGGCGTCGAGCAGCTCACCGGCCGGCACAGCGGGCGGCCGGGTGGCGCCGGTGCGCTCGTCGGCGCCCGAGTACACGACCACCAGGTGCTGCTGGGCGCTCGTCACCGCGTCGAGGAACAGCTGGCGGTCCTCCTGCCGGGGATCACGTTCGCCGATCACCGGGTCGCGCGCGAGGATGTCGTCCCCGTCGTGGCCCGACCCGCGGGGGAACGCGCCGTCGTCCATCCCGAGCAGCGCGACCACCCGGTGCGGGACGGCGCGCATCGGCGCCAGCGAGCACACGGTCAGCGCCCCGGTGCGGAAGCCCGACCTGGTCGGGCGCCCGGCCAGGTGCGGCTCGAGCAGCGCGACGACGTCGGCCAGCCGGAGGATGCCGTCGGTGGCCGTCCGGGCTCCCGCGAGCGCGCGTGCCGCCTCGGCCTGCTGCCACCGGTCGGCCGGCGCGACGTCGGTGAGCAGGAGCACTGCTCGGTCCAGCGTGTCGAACCAGTCACCCGCCGGACGCGCTCCGGCGAGGTCGTGCAGGGTGCCGGTGAGCCGGTCCACGAACTCCGCCAGGCGCCCGACCAGGCCGACGTCGGTCGAGCCGACGTCATCGACAGGCAGCACCGTGCCGACGTACCGCTGGTCCTCCTCCGCCATCGCCACCCCGAGCAGCAGCCGGTCCAGCGCGGTCGCCCAGGTGCCCTGGGCGAGCGCTCCCAGCTGGTAGCGCTCGCGCCGCGAGGCGTCCTCGCCCCACCGCACCCCCGACTCCAGAGCCCAGCCTCGGATGCGGTCGAGGCCCTCGTCGTCGAAGCCGAACCTCCGACGCACCGGCGCCTGACCGGCGAGGTCCACCACCGCGGAGGCCCCGACGCGGGAGTCGGCGAGCTCGAGCAGGGTCGCGACCACGGAGAGGACCGGGTTGGCGATCCCTGGTGCACGATCGGCGATGCGGACGCGCAGCGTGCGACCCGGGTGGGTGTGTGGCCCGTCGTCCGCCGGGCCGAAGACGGCCTCGACCAGCGGCGCGAACGCCTCGACGTCGGGGCACATGACGATGACGTCCCGCGGCTCCAGGGTGGCGTCGTCCGCGAGCAGGCCCACGACGACCTCCCGGAGCACCTCCACCTGGCGCGAGCGTCCGTGGCAGGCGTGGACCTGGACGGAGCGGTCGCCGGGGCTCGCACCGTGCCGTGGGCCGTCGGTGCGGTCGTCGGCGATCCGGTCCTGGAGGGCGCCGAGCGCGGTGGTCGGGCGCGGGGCCGAGGCGAGCACGGTCACGTCGGGCGCGAGCCGGAGGACTCGCGTCGCCAGCTCGGTCGCGTCTCCGGACATCGAGGCGAGAAGCGGATGGGTCGCGACCGTGGGCCTCTGGGACCTGCGGGCGGCGGTGCGCGGGTCGGACACGACGCGGCGCCAGAGCTCCAGGGACGGCTGGGGCATCCACAGGTGGACCTCGCGGTTCGCGGCCAGCGCGTCCAGCACCCGCAGGTGCCCGTCGGGCAGCGCCGTCGCCCCGAACACCGAGAGCCGCGCCGGCAGGGCGCTCACCGACGGTTCCGCGACGAGCCGCGCCACCGCGTCGTCGAGCCGCTCCGCGGGAGCCGACCCGGCGACGGCGTCGCGCACCTCCCGCCACACGCGCGCCTGCCACAGCACGTCGTCCGGGAGGTCCGCCCCCAGACCGTCCTGGTCGAGGCCGTGCGCCCAGGCGGCGAGCAGCTCGGGGCGCTGACGGTCGTAGGAGCCGAACAGCCGGGCCACCCGCTGGGCGAGCCGGACGCGGCGGCTGCGGCGGACCTCGTCGCCGTCCGCACCGAGGAACCGGCTCACGGTCCGGAGCCAGTTCGCGCCGAGGTTCGCGTCGATCGCCGCCAGCACGTGCCCGGCCAGGTGCTCGGGACCCCACGGGTCGTCGTCGCCGGTCAGCCCGACCGTGCTCGCCAGCGCCTCGCGAACGAGCCGGCCCGGCGACGGGAAGACCACGTTCGCGCAGACGCCGTCGGCCGTCGTCCCCGGGCCGGTGCCGAGGCGGTGCGAGAGCCGCTGAGCCACCCATCGCTCGACGCCGCGGGTGGGGACGGAGACGACGTCCGGCGTGAACGGGTCGGCGGGAGGTGTGGCCAGGACCTCGGCGAGGGCGTCGACGAGGACATCCGTCCTCTCGGCGACGTGCACGTGCAGGCCCGAGGTGGTCGTCGTCGGTGCGTCGGAGGCCACCTCGCGCACTCTAGCCACGTGGTCGGTCGTCATGCCGGTGTCGCTCGGGCCCCATCCGCCGCTCGCTCGTCGCCGCGCGCCCACGGCGAATCAGGCGCCGCCCGCGGCAGTCACCGACATGGAGCCGACGAGCATGCGGAGCTCGTCCTCGGCACGCTCGGGTGTGGTGTCCCACTCGACGTGGTAGTTCCAGGTCGACCCGTGCTCGAACGCCTGCAGGTCGACGCGGGCTCGGAAGCGCCCGAGCTCGTCCCGGCCGATCTCGGCGGCAGCGACCTCCGCACCCGGGATGTCGAGCCCGTAGTTGTCGAAGTCCGGCACCACCCACCACCCGCCCTCGGGGGGCGGATCGTGCATGAGCGCGGGGCCGCTGACGTAGAGCTCACGCCCTTCCCCGTCGAGGGTGAACTGCCTCCACGCGACCGTCGCCCCGTCGACCGACTCCTCGGCGAGCGACGAACTCCCCGGGAGTGCAAAGGTGAGCGCGCCGATGCCCTGCGGTGCCCAGCCTGGGGGCACCGCTGCGTCGACGTCGAGCCGGGGGAGCGACGCCTGTCCTCCGCGGAGACGGCGTCCGACGGCATGGTCCTCGCTCCATTCGATCTCCCGGACCGCTCCCGTGGCCTCGAGCGAGGAGACGACCAACGAGACGCTCTGGATCAGCTCCCAGGTGGCACCGTCGGCGTCGAGGACGGGTTGACTGAACCGGGCGTGGACGGTCACGGTGACGCCGATGTCGTCCCGGGTCGTGGGCCTCCCTCCGCCCACGACGATGTCGGTGGTCCGCAGGTCGTGCACGCGCAGTCGCGGCCCCTCCGCGGGGTAGGCGGCCGGGCGAAGCCCCCAGGCCTCGCGCCAGTCGTCGAGATCGAACATCCCGACGCGCTCCGGCCGGGAGGCCACTGACGCGCGAAGGTCGTCGGCTCCCCGGTTCAGCAGGGCGCCGAACCGGGATCCGATGCCGGACCAGGCGGCAGGGCTGTCATCCCACTGCGCAGGCGAGTCGATCAGGTCGACGAGAAGCCGGCCGGCCTGGTCGACCGCCGAGGCGACGTACCCCGGGTCCAGCGGTAGGGGTGCGCCTGGCGGGGTCACCAGCCACGACCAGGGGCCCGTCGGGTCGAACTGAAGGATCGGTGCGTCGTCGGGCAGGCAGATGGGGTGGTAGCTGCCGTACCTGTCCGTGGCCGGCGTCGTGCACGGGACGACCCCGAGCATGGGATCGGACGTGGGGATCGCCGCCGAGTCGGTGAGACCCGCTGCGACCAGCGACTCGGAGGTGACGGGCACGGTCGCCGTCGGTGCCGGTACCGGTGCCGTGCTGCTCGACGGTGCGTGCGTGGGCGGCGGGCCGACCGCGCAGGACCCCAGCGTCAGGGCGAGAGCCAGAGCGATGACGAGCGGCGGGACGCGGATCACGGGTGCTCCCGGGTGAGATGTCGATGCGCCGGGACCGGCGCGCGAGCAGCACCGTAGGGACGGCCCGCGCCCGGCGTCGTCCGTCATCCACAGGTCAGGTCAGGGTCACGGCGCCACGGCGGGGCAGGTCTGCCGGTAGGGACCGAGGTCGGCGGCGTAGGTGGCCCACTCGACCTCGGTCAGGTTCCGACCGGCGACCGCGCAGGCGGCCGTGCCCAGGTGGACGGGGTCGAGGTCCCACTCGGCGACGCCCTGGGCGACGTTGACCAGCACGACCTGGCCGTCGGGGCGCAGGTAGCCCGGGTACATGACGGGGGTGCCATACGGCAGCTCGGGGCCGATGGGCACGCTGACCTCGCGATACCGGGGTGAGGAGCTCGGGATGGGCTCGCCGAGCCGGATCCCCGCGTCCGCGTCGTAGACACTCACGCTCTGGTCGTCGGCCGCGGCGATCAGGACGGTGCCGTCGTCGGAGAACTGCAGGTTGGAGATGGCACCGCGTGCACCCGGCAGGTCACGAAGGGTCTGCATCGTCGCGCTGTCGACGAGCGAGACCGAGCCGCGTCGGGCGACGGCGAGCAGGCCGTCATCCCTGAGGGCGACCGCGTCGGCGCCGCTCCGAGCGGGACCGAGGGGCTCGCCCGTGCGGCCGTCGTACATCTGCACGACCGTCGTCGTACCGATGTCCGCGGTCAGAAGGTTGGTCTGAATCTGGTCGCCGTCCTGGAGAGCGATCGCCACCAGCGAGCCGTCCGAGGTCGCGGACATGTCGACGACTCCCTGGTTGCGGCCGTCGATCGGATGCTCGTCCCACTCCTGCGTGGCCCGGTTGCCCACCCACAGCTGCCAGCCGGGCATCGAGACGTACGCGCGGTCGCCCGACGGGGTGGACCAGATCCCCCCGGCGCTGTCGGGCACGAGCAGGCCACCAGGCACCTGCAGGCCGGTCTCCACATCGATCGGGCGCAGTGAACTCAAGCCCTGCACGTAGGCCGTGACGATGCCCCGGAACAGCCACTCCACCCCGAGAACCCGGTCGGGCAACGCCTGCACCTGGGTGTCGGTGCTCGGGTCCCACACCGCGTAGGACGTGAGGTCCGCCGTGCTCTGCGCATCCGCCGGCCGATGCGCCGTCAGGAACAGGTGCCCGTCCGGGTCGTACCCGGCCACGGCGACGGAGCCGCGGGCCAGGAGGCGGGTTACCGGTCCCGACCCGTCGACCATCCAGCGCGTGATCACCGGCGCCCCGGCGCCGAACACCACGAGCTCGCCCTGCGACACCGACAGCTCCCCGACGTCGCCCCGCTGGATGTCGAGCTCGACGCCGTTCTCGGCCCCGGTAAGGAGACTGCGTTCCCGCACGACTCCGAACGGGTCGCCGCAGAGCACGAGCCCGGCCTCGGGAGCCACCGTGGACCACGAGCACGAGGCCCTGCCACCGGCGCCGAGGTCGGCCGTCCACGCGATCGCCCCGGCGGACGGCGCGACGGCCAGCATCGAGGACGGTCCGATCAGGACGACGAGGTCGTCCCCGGCAGCGACGGCATGGTCGTCGACGACGGCGCGCCTGCCCGGGAGGTGCTGGTCGACGGCGGACTGGTTCGGGGCCCCCTGCACCCCGCCCGTGCGGCTCACGAAGGACGGCGCCGGGACGTCGATGGTCCGCAGCGTGGCCAGCGAGGTCGGATCGAGCACCCGGACGACCGGACCGTCCGCCGAGCCCACGACCAGTCGCCCCGAACCGTCGAACGCAGCTGCTGCCTTCCCGGTGCCGCTGGCCGTCGCGAGCACGACGCCGTCCTGGACCCGTCGCGACGTCACGGAGCCGTCGTTGCCCGCGACGGTCACGACCACCTGTCCGTGCGGGTCGATGGCTAGCCCACCCTCGGGGCCGGTCGTCACCGGGCCGAGGAGCCGTGTCCCGGTGGCGATCTCGTCGACGGTCAGGGACCTGCCGGCCTGGATCGCCACCCGGGTGCCGTCGTCGCTGACCTGCACGAGCGGGCGTGGCCCTTGGTCCGACGGCGCGACCGGATCGAAGGTGCGGATGACGGTGTTGTCGTCCGTCTCGACCAGCTGGGGTGTGCGGGCGTCCACGACCACGATCGACGTCGCGGTCCCCGGGACGCTCGAACCCGCGATGCGGGTGGCCCCGGGGATGCGTCGATAGCTCACGAACCCCGGGGAGGCGGTGAAGGTGCTCAGCAGCGCCGAGCGAGCGTGCGCGTCGCCGGGTGCGCGGCGGTAGGCCTCGACGGCCAGCAGGGCCGCCGCGTCGCGGTTGGTCGCCTGCAACGCGATCGACTGGTTGACCAGCACCTGCAGCTCGGCGGCATCCCGCGCCCGGGCAGCGTCCGACCGGCTCACGCCCGCCACCGAGGCAGCCACGATCGCCAGGACAAGAACGGCGACCGCACCCGTCAGGGCCGTCCTCAGCCGACGGTTCTGCCGGGCGTCGCGCGCCGCTCGCAACGCCAGCTGGTCCTCGTCCGCCTCGCGCAGTGCCTGTGCCGCGTCGAGGAAGTCGCTCTCGACCCTGGTCAGGTCGGAGGTGGTCGACGTCCGCCACTCCAGGGCCACCTCCAGGCGCGCGCCCCGGTACAGCTCTCCGTCCGGGCGTCCGAGCGCGTCCCAGCCGTTCGCGGCCGCGCTGAGGTGCCGCAGGATGCGCACGCCGGCCGCGTCCTCGTCGAGCCACGCCCGCAGGCGGGGCCACGCGCGCACCAGCGACTCGTGGGCGATCTCGACCGTGCCGTCGTCGGCGGTCAGGAGGCGCGCCCTGACGAGGTCGCCCATGACGCGATCGCGGCCGCCGTCGAGGCCCAGGGCGCGCATGGACTGGCGACGGTGGATCGCGCCGCCGTCGCCCGTCGGCGTCACGAGGCGCAGCAGCAGGCCGCGACACGTGGCACGGTCCTCCTGCGAGTACCCCTGGTAGACGCGCTCGGCGGTCTGCGCGACGGCGGCCGCGATGCCTCCGGACGCCTCGTAGCCGTCGACGGTCAGGACGGCGCCGTCGCGACGGCGCCAGGTCTCGACGAGGGCGTGGGACAGCAGCGGGAGCGACCCGGCACCGTCGCCTGCCTCGTTGACCAGCAGCTCGACCAGCCCGTGCTCGAGCCGCAGGCCGGCCTGTCGCGCCGGTTCCTCGATGACCTCCCGCAGCTGGTCGTCGGTGAGCGGGCGGACCAGGTGCAGCCCCGTCTCGGTCAGCTGTGCCAGCCGGGGGTCGATGCTCAGCCCGGCGATCTGGTCGGCCCGGACGGTGACGACGACCAGGTGGTCGTCGGTCGCGGCGGCGAGCTCGCGGCAGAACTCGCGGACGACGCCCTTCCGGTACCCGCCGACGAACAGGTCCTCCAGCTGGTCGACCACCAGGACCGAGCCGGTCGGGGAGCCGACGATCGCCTCCCGGAGGGCACCCACCAGGTGCGGTCCCGGCATGACGACCACCGGCGGCACGCCCTGGCAACGGAGCGCCGCGGCCACACCGGCCCGCGCCAGCGAGCTCTTGCCGACTCCCGACGGTCCCGCGATCACGAGCAGCGGATGGGTGCGCAGCCGGGTCACGCAGGCGTCGATCTCGGCGGTCCGACCGTAGAAGCTCTCGCTGTCGTCGACGCCGAAGGCAGCCAGACCCCGGTACGGGCAGTCCTGCCGGCCGGACGGGGCGGGTTCGACCGGGGCGATCCGCGGGTCGTGGTGGAGGATCTGCTGCTCCAGGTCCGTCAGCTGCGCGCCCGGGTCGACACCGAGCTCGGTGACCAGGTGCCGACGGGCGTCCCGCAGGGTGAGCAGGGCGTCGCCCTGTCGTCCGCAGCGGTACTGCGCCAGCGCCAGGATGGCCCACCGACGCTCGCGGAGCGGGTCCTGCTCGAGCAGCTTGCGGGCATCGCTGGCCACCGCACGATGACCGCCGGCGGCCAGCCGCGCGTCGAGGAGGTCCTCCTCGCAGGTGGACCGCAGCTCGGCGAGCCGTGCCACCTCGCTCGCGGCGCCGTCCCAGTCGCGCAGCTCCACGAACGGGTCTCCCCGCCAGAGCGCCAGTGACCGGCTGTACGCGCTCGCGGCACGGTCCGGCTCCCCGGAGGCGGCGAACTCCCGCGCGCGGGCGACCCCCTCGTCGAACGCGTCCACGTCGACGTCCCCGTACGGCAGGTCGAGGCGGTACCCGCCCGGACAGGTGACGACCGCGTCCCTGGGCAAGGCCCTGCGCAGGTGCCCGATCGTGGCCTGCAGCTGCTTCGGCCAGGTGGTCGGCGGGGACCGGCCCCAGCTGGCGTCCGCCAGCTCGTCGAGGCTGACGGCCGCAGGACGGCGCAGCACCAGCGCGCAGAGGGCCGTGCGTGCCCGTGGGCTCAACGATGAATCGCCATCGAGCTCGATCGGCCCCAGCACACGGACGGCCATCTCCGCAGTGTGTTCTCCCGGTCCAGGACGGTCAATGAGCCGCATACCGGGTGCATACCGGCGCAGGGGCGGCCCGATACCGCCCGGCCCGACGGTCGACGCATGAACCGATCACGACGCCCTCACGTCACGACCCTGCTCACGTTCGACTTCGACCCAGAACCGGAGCCGACTCCCTCGGTGACACCGCCACAGCACCGCGCTCGGACGGCCGGCGCCGTCGCTGTCCTCGCGCTCGCGGCGGGCTTCGTCCTGCACGCCCCGGACGGCGGCGCGAGCTCACCGGAACCGCATCCGACCCCGTTCTCGGGCCCCTACTGCGGCCCGGTGATCCCGTGCTCCCCGTCCGGTGAGGTCGCGGCCAGGGAGGCGCGAGAGAGGGACGCGGCTCGACTGGCAGACGAGCGCGCGGCAGGCCCGTGCTCGCCGACCCCGCCGGATCTCAGGCACTGCCTCCTGACTGGCACTCCGTCGACCGGGGCTCCGAGGCCCGACGGTCCGTGCTCGGCAGGTCCGGCGGCGTGCCGGGGGACGCCGTCGTGGAGACCCCTCGGGTCCGACGACGCGACGGGCAGGTAGGGGAGTCCCGTCACCGCGGGAGCCCTTGCCGTCGACCTTGGCGACGGTCCATCGTGACGAGGACACCTGCCGTCCGGCCCGCCCATGGGCCGTCGTGACACTGCGGGAGGTGGCGCTCCCGATGGCTCGCCAGATCCTCGTCGTCGGTCCCGGGGTCGGTGACCTGGCCTGGCGGCGAGGGCAGGTCGAGCACGCACTCGCCCGACGCCCGACGTCGGGTGCCGTCAGCCGCGGTCCCGTTCGGGTGTGGTCAGGAGCGACTCGAACGTGGGTGCCACCTCGACCCACCGGACACCGGCGGGCCCGTCGTCGGTCGCGACCACCCGGGGTGCACCGGGCCGGCTGTAGTCGAGCGCCAGCGCGTCCTGCTCCCGGGAGGCGGCGATCAGGACGGCGTGGTCGACGTCGAGGCGTCCGTGCGCCGCGGCACCGCGGGTCAGCCCCAGCGCGTCACCCTCGCCGCGCTCGTAGGCGGCGACGAGGGCGTCGGTGTTGCCGTGCATCAGGGCCAGGTCCAGCAGGTCGAGCACGTCGACCAGGTCCCCGCCGACTGCAGCGGTCGGTGCCAGCAGGTGGGCCGGACGGGTGCCGGGTCCCCACCGGCCGGTCGCGAGCAGCTCCACGAGCGCGGTCGGGAGCACGTTGCCCCGGACGTTCGTCACTCGCTCACCTTGCATCCGGTGGTCGCCTCGACGGCGGAGATGATGGCCGGCCGCACGGCGGCGGGGGCTGCGCGGTTGCCGAAGTTGCGGGCGTTGATCGTCGCGGAGTTCCACCGGATCGTCAGCTTCCCGTTCCCCTCCCAGACGAGCACGAAGCCCACGTTCTTCGCGTTGCTGGTGGACCCCGTGCGGCCCATCAGCGACGACTCGGCAGCGGCGTGGCCGCCGTACTGCGGCACCGTCGCGATCGGCTCGCCGCTGAGCAGGGTGGCCTCCCCGCTCGCGACCGCCACCCACTTGCCGGTCACCGGGTCGTACGCTCCCGAGAAGCCGGACTGGGGCGTGTACTTGGCCAGCGCCTCGCCGGCGGGCATCTCGGCCCCCGCGTTGGTCAGCGTCGTGACCTCGCTGTGCCGCAGGCCGGCGACCGTCGCCCGCGGGCCCTTGATCTTGGACGTCCCCGCGGCCACGTTGGCGCTGCGTTCGGCGAGCCACTGCGCGGTCCTCGTCTCGCCGAGCGCGGCGCCCAGCCGGGTTCCGCGCAGCGACCTGGTCGCCTTGGGCAGGCCCTTGGCGGTGATGTAGATGATCAGGGCCTCGAGGATCTTCGCCATGAGCAGGCCGACGGCCTCGGCGAACTGCAGCGCGGCGCGGTCGATCTTCTTCTCGTCGCCCCGGGCGTCCCACACCTTCGAGAAGAACGACGCGAACGCGCTGCCGACCTCGACGACCGACTGGCCGATCCAGTACACGAGCATGCCGAGCCCGAGCCACTCGAGCAGGGCCAGGCCCACCTCGAACCCCGCGGCGGCCCCGGGGGCGTTCCCGACGGCGGCACCGATCGCCGTGGTGACGGCCAGGACGCCGGCGGCGACGGCCATCATCTTCGCGAGCCCGGCGAGCACCTCGCGCAGCATCGCGTCGACGTGCCGCGCGACCGACTCGGGGATGTACTGCCCCGACTTGTCGATGGCGCGGCCGAAGTCCTCCAGGAGCTCGCCGATGCGTTCGATGACGTCGGCGACACCGAGGAAGTCCGCGGCGTTGTAGGAGTAGGAGCCGGAGTTGACGACGCCCTTGAGCGAGATGGCGAACGGCTGGCTGGGCACCCAGATCGCCTGACCCGCCTCGAAACGCACCGACTTCCAGCCGTCGGTGGTGTCGGGGACCGAGATCTTGTTCGCCCAGGCGAGGACGTTCACGTAGAACCGCAGGTCCTGGCCCCAGTTGTCGGCCTTGTCGCCGTAGTAGTGCTCGGCGACCGCGATCGCCGTGCCGGGGATCCCGGACTCGACCAGGTGCAGGCGCGCCGCCGGCTCGGGCAGGTCGGTGCGCACGTACTGCGAGCCCGCGAACCCGGTGTCGCCGTCGGCCGTCGAGACGAAGTACCAGTCCCCGGGGAACCGCTTGACCACCTGCAGGCGCGTGCTGAGCGGCATCGTCCGGACGATGTTCGTCGCGTCGGCCGTGTCCGGGTGGGTGCGCAGCCGCAGCTCCGGGTCCCCGTGCCACGCCACGACCCCGGGCTTGCGGACCGGCTCGCCGCCGTCGGGCACCCGGCCCGCGTCGGGTCGACGGCGGTTGCTCTCGCCCCACAGGACCTGGAGGTTGTGCCGGGCGCCGCCCGCGGTCATCAGGGAGGCGGGCATGGCGAGGAACGCCTCGAGCTGCGGCATGTAGCGGGCGATCTCGGAGTCGCTGAGCGTGCGCGCCTGGTCGGCCGTGATGCTCTGCGTGAGGGGATCGACCCCACTGGTGACCACCGGCGACTGCCGCTGCACGGTCGCGCCGCCCGCGCGGACCAGACCCTGCACCGCCCGGTTGCCGGCCGCCCGCTGCAGCGCGGCCAGGCGCTGGGCGGAGCTGCCGGGGGTCGCCGGCGGGGCGCGGTCGGGCGCGCGGGCGGCCGGGCGGCGCGGCCGTGACGTGTCCGGCTCCGTCCGGTGCTCGGGGACGTGCTGCACCATCCTTCGAGGGTTGCCACGGCCTCACCCGGGTCGCCTTCCCGATCAGGCAGACATGAGGGCGCGCGGCTCGGGAGTGCCGCGGGACGGCTAGGTGCGGTCGCGCGAGAGGGCCAGTGCCTCGCCCTGGCCGCCGCCCCCGCACAGGGCGACCACGGCCCGACCGTGCGAGCGGCGGGCGAGCTCGAGGGCGGCGGTTCCGGCCAGCCGCGCGCCGGACGCCCCGATCGGGTGCCCGAGCGCGATCGCGCCGCCGTGGATGTTCGTCTGCTCCAGGGGGTAGGCCAGGTCGCCGAGCGACTGCACCACGACCGACCCGAACGCCTCGTTGATCTCCACGAAGTCCACCGTCGACAGGTCCCATCCCGCTCGGGCCAGCGCGGCCGAGATCGCGGCGGACGGCTGCGAGTGCAGCGAGTTGTCGGGTCCGGCCACCTGCCCGGACGCCCCGACGACCGCGAGCCACGACAGCCCGCGCTCCTCGACGACCTCCCGGGCCGCCACCACCACGGCCGCGGCCCCGTCCGTCAGCGGCGACGCGTTCCCCGCGGTGATCGTCCCGTCGGCGGAGAACGCCGGCCGCAGCGCCGCCAGGGACTCCAGGGACGTCTCGGGCCGAAGACCCTCGTCCACCGAGACGACCACGGGGGCGCCGCGTCGCTGCGGCACCTCGACCGGCACGATCTCGTCGGCGAACACGCCCGAGGACGCGGCCTCGGACGCCCGCCGGTGGCTCTCCACCGCCACGGCGTCCTGCGCCTCGCGCGGGATCGACAGCGCCTTGTTCCCGCGCTCGGTGGACGAGCCCATCGACTCGCGGTCGAACGCGTCAGTCAGTCCGTCGAACGCGAGTGAGTCCACCGCCTGGATGTCCCCGTAGGTCCACCCGCGTCGCGACCCGGGCAGCAGGTGCGGCGCCTGGCTCATCGACTCCTGCCCGCCGGCGACGACGATCGACGCCTCACCCAGCCGGATCGTCCGCGCGGCGTCGACGATCGCGGTCAGCCCGCTGAGGCAGACCTTGTTGATCGTCGTCGCCGGCACGGTCCACGGGATGCCGGCCTTCACGGCGGCCTGCCGCGCGGGGTTCTGGCCGGCGCCCGCCTGGACCACCTGACCCATCAGCACCTGGTCCACGTCGGACGGGTCGAGCCCGGCGCGGGAGAGTGCGCCGGCGATGGCGACGGCTCCCAGGGATGCGGCGGACAGGGACGACAGCGCGCCGTTCAGGCGCGCCATCGGCGTCCGCGCGAACGAGACGATCACGACCTCACGGTCAGCAGTCATGAGAGCTCCACCTCCAGGTTCACCAGGGGAGTCGCCGCCACGACCTCGTCGACCGAGACGCCCGGCGCGCACTCCCGCAGCACCAGTCCCGCAGGCGTCACGTCCAGCACCGCCAGGTCCGTGATGATCCGGTCCACCACCCCGACCCCGGTCAGCGGCAGCGTGCACTGCGGCAGGATCTTGGCGGACCCGTCGCGCGCCACGTGCTCCATGAGCACCACGATCCGACGCGCCCCGTGCACCAGGTCCATCGCGCCGCCCATGCCCTTGACCATCTTCCCGGGGATCATCCAGTTGGCGATGTCCCCGGACGACGACACCTGCATCGCCCCGAGGATCGCGACGTCGACCTTGCCGCCGCGGATCATCGCGAACGAGGTCGCGGAGTCGAAGTACGACGCCCCGGGAGCGACCGTGATCGTCTCCTTGCCGGCGTTGATGAGGTCCGGGTCGACGGCGTCGTCGGACGGGTACGGCCCGACGCCGAGGACCCCGTTCTCCGACTGGAGGACGACCGACACCCCCGGCGGGACGAACCCCGGCACCAGCGTCGGCAGCCCGATCCCGAGGTTCACGTAGGACCCGTCGGCCAGCTCCAGGGCGGCCCGCGCCGCCATCTGCTCGCGCGTGAGGCTCATGAGACCGTCCTCCGCTCGATGCGCTTGTCGGCCACCTCGGCGGGTGAAAGTGCGACCACCCGGTCCACGAAGATCCCCGGCAGATGGATCGCGTCGGGGTCCAGCGCGCCCACCGGGACCAGCTCCTCGACCTCCGCGATAGTCACCGCACCGGCGGCCGCGCAGAGCGGGTTGAAGTTGCGCGCGGAGGAGTGGAACACCAGGTTCCCCAGGCGGTCGCCGCGCGCGGCCCGGACCAGCGCGTAGTCCGCGGTGATCGCCTCCTCGCGGACGAAGTCGGACGACACGCCGCGCACGGTGAACGTCTCGACGGGCTTCGGTGGCGACTCGATGAGGACCGATCCGTCGGGGGAGTACCGCCACGGCAGCCCCCCGGAGGCCACCAGCGTGCCCACCCCGGTCCGGGTGTAGAACGCGGCGATCCCGCTCCCACCTGCACGAAGACGCTCGGCGAGCGTGCCCTGCGGGGTCAGCTCCACCTCGAGCTCGCCGGCAAGGTACTGCCGCGCGAACTCCTTGTTCTCGCCCACGTACGAGGCGATGATGCGCCGGATCCGGCCGGCCTGGAGCAGCAGGCCGAGCCCCCAGTCGTCCACGCCGCAGTTGTTGCTCACCACCTCCAGGTCCTGGACGCCGGAGTCGAGCAGAGCGTGGATCAGCACGCTCGGGATACCGCACAAGCCGAACCCACCGACCGCGAGGGTCGCCCCGTCGGGGATGTCGGCTACCGCCTCGACGGCGGACTGGACGACCTTGTCCATTCTTGCCTCCTGTCGACGAGGTCATTGTGCGCCGACCGGTCGACACTCGCGCCAGCCCATGGGCACAAGGTCCCTGGCGGACTTACCCTGGCGGGACATCAGGCAATGGGGCCTAGCTTCACGAGAGCGACGGTTCCGCCACCACAACGGAGCGAAACATGTTGCGTGCAGATGTGTCACCCAGCCGTGCCCTGCCCACCCATCAGCAGGCGGAAGCCCTCCAGCTGGTGACCCCCGACGGTGTCCGTCGGCCGGATCCCGAGTACGACCCGTGGATCGCCGACGTCGACGACGAGCAGCTCGAAGCCCTGTACGAGGACATGGTGGTCGTGCGCCGCTTCGACACCGAGGCCGTCGCGCTCCAGCGGCAGGGGCAGCTCGGGCTGTGGCCGCCGCTCCTCGGGCAGGAGGCCGCGCAGATCGGCTCCGCCCGCGCGCTGCGCAGCGACGACTTCGTGTTCAGCAGCTACCGCGAGAACGGCGTCGCCTACTGCCGTGGCGCGCAGCCGACCGACCTGATGCGCGTCTGGCGGGGGACCGCCCTGGCGGGCTGGGACCCGCGGGCGATCGGGATGGCCACGCCGCAGGTGATGATCGGCTCGCAGACCCTGCACGCCACCGGGTACGCGCTGGGGTGCGTCAAGGACGGGGTCGACTCCGTGGCCGTCGCGTACTTCGGGGACGGTGCCACCAGCAAGGGCGACGTGCACGAGGCGATGGTGTTCGCGGCCACGTTCCACGCCCCGGTGATCTTCTTCTGCCAGAACAACCAGTGGGCGATCTCCGAGCCGGTGGGTCTGCAGGCGCAGCGCCCGATCGCGGACCGCGCGGCCGGCTACGGCATCCCCGGCATCCGGGTCGACGGCAACGACGTCCTCGCGGTGATGGCGGCGACGCGGGTGGCCCTGGACCGGGCCCGACGGGGCGACGGTCCCACGTTCATCGAGGCCGTGACCTACCGGATGGGCCCGCACACGACGTCCGACGACCCCACCCGGTACGTCGACCCGCAGGACATGGCGTCCTGGGGGGCGAAGGACCCGATCGTCCGGCTCGAGCGGCTGCTGCACGCGCACGACGCGTTGACCGAGGAGCGCACCTCGCAGATCAAGGAGAAGGCCGAGGCGTTCGCCGCGGAGATGCGCAGCGGCTGCTACGGGTTGCCGGTCCCCGAGCCGCTGAGCGTGTTCGAGGACGTGTTCGTGGAGCCGACGCCCGCGCTGGAACGCCAGCGCAGCCAGTACGCCGCCTACCTCGCCATGTACGACGAGGAGGCGTGATGACCACGATGACGATGGCCGCGGCGCTGAACTCCGGCCTGCGGCACGCGCTCGACGACGACCCCACGGTGGTGCTGCTCGGCGAGGACATCGGCACGCTCGGCGGGGTGTTCCGGGTGACCGACGGGCTCCAGCGCGACTTCGGCGCCGACCGCGTCATGGACACGCCGCTGGCCGAGTCGGGGATCCTGGGCGTCGCGGTGGGCCTGGCGTACCGGGGGTACCGGCCGGTCGTGGAGATCCAGTTCGACGGCTTCGTGTACCCCGCGGTCGACCAGCTGGTCACGCAGGTGGCGCGGATCCACTACCGGACCGCCGGCGCGGTCCGCATGCCGATCACCGTCCGGATCCCGTACGGCGGCGGCATCGGGGCGGTCGAGCACCACTCCGAGTCGCCCGAGGCCTACTTCGCCCACACGCCCGGCCTGCGCGTGGTGACCTGCGGCAGCCCGCAGGACGCCCACACGATGCTCCGCCAGGCGATCGCGTGCGACGACCCCGTGGTGTTCTTCGAGCCGAAGCGGCGCTACTGGGTCAAGGGCGAGGTCGACGAGTCGTTCGACGACGTCCCGCTGCTCGACCGCGCACGCGTGGTCGTCGAGGGCACCGACGTCACGCTCGCCACCTACGGTCCGCTCGTCATCACCGCGCGGGACGCCGCGCTCGCGGCCCTGGACGACGGGCTGTCGGTCGAGGTGGTGGACCTGCGCTCGCTGTCGCCGATCGACGTCGACACGCTCGAGGCCTCCGTCCGCAAGACCGGCCGGCTCGTCGTGACCCACGAGGCCCAGGCCAGCGGCGGTCTCGGTGCCGAGATCATCGCGAGCATCACGGACCGCTGCTTCGGCGTCCTGACGTCCGCTCCGGTGCGGGTCACCGGGTTCGACACCCCGTACCCCGCCGCGAAGCTCGAGGAGCACTTCCTGCCCGACCTGGACCGGATCCTCGACGCCGTCGACCGCGTGATGGGCAGACAGCACTCCCTGACCGGATGGAGGGCGTCATGACCACGATCCAGACCGTCACGCTGCCAGATCTCGGCGAGGGGCTGACCGAGTCGGACCTGGTCGAGTGGACCGTCGCCGTGGGTGACACCGTCGAGCTCAACCAGGTGGTCGCCGAGGTGGAGACCGCCAAGGCGCTGGTCCAGCTGCCGTCGCCGTACGCGGGGGTGGTCGCCGAGCTGCTCGTCGAGCCCGGGGCCACCGTTCCCGTGGGGACGGCGCTGATGACGATCGCGGTGGAGGCACCCGCCGATGCCGCGGCTCCGACGTCGCCCGCCGTCGAGCAGGCAGCGGCGGCCGAACCCGCTGCGCCCGAGCGGACCGCCGTGCTCGTCGGGTACGGGCCGCTGGTGGAGGGGTCGTCGCGACCGCGCCGTCGGTCGAGGTCGGAGGACTGGACCGCGGCGCACGCGGTCGCCGACGAGGTCGGACTGGCCCTGGCCGGCGGTCGCATCGGACCGAAGGTGCTCCCGCCGGTCCGCAAGCTCGCGCACGACCTCGGGGTGGACCTCAACAAGATGGAGGGCTCGGGCAAGGACGGGATGATCACGCGCGAGGACGTCCTGCGGGCGGTGTCCGGCGTGGACGTCTCCCCAGCGGCACGACGGCCCGACGCGTTGTCTGCCGCGCACCGACCCGGCCTGGCACGGTCCGTCGAGGCTGTGCCGACGCCCAGCGGGCACGAGTCCGCGCGCGAGGTGCGGACCCCGATCGCGGGGGTGCGCAAGCAGACCGCCGCCGCGATGGTGGCCAGCGCGTTCACGGCTCCGCACGCGTCGACGTCGCTGACGGTCGATGCCACGCCGACACTCGAGCTGCTGGAGGCGTTCGCGTCCGATCGCGCCCTGCAGGGCCACCGGATCTCGATCCTCACGCTCGTCGCCAAGGCGGTGACGATCGCGCTCGGTCGCAACCCGTCGCTCAACGCGCGCTGGGACGAGGCTGCGGGGGAGATCGTCCAGTTCGGCTACGTCAACCTGGGCATCGCCGCGGCGACCCCGCGCGGGCTGCTGGTGCCGAGCATCAAGGACGCGGGCCGCTTGCGGCTGCCCGAGCTGGCGGACGCGATCGGTACGGTGACCGAGAGTGCGCGGGCGGGGACGTCGACGCCCGCGGACCTGGCCGGGGGAACGATCACGATCACCAACATCGGGGTGTTCGGCGTCGACACCGGCACACCGATCCTGGTGCCGGGGCAGGCCGCGATCCTGGCGATGGGCGCGATCCGGCGTCGGCCGTGGGAGTTCCAGGACGAGCTCGCGCTGCGCAGCGTGATGACGCTCAGCCTCTCCTTCGACCACCGCCTGGTGGACGGAGCCGAGGCCGCCCGGTTCCTCACCGACGTGGGCACGATCCTCGCCCGTCCCGGATCGGTGCTCAGCATGGTGTGACCGTCGGGCGCGCCCGGTCGTCGCCGGGCACACCGTGTCCCGGCGGCGACGAGCTCGAGCCGGCGTCGGACCGACGGGTCAGGCATCGATCCGCCCGTAGAAGCCGAGGAGCGCGCCGGCGAGGGCTTCCGGCGCCTCCATGGCGACGAAGTGGCCGATGCCCTCGATGGTCGCGGTCGTGACGTCGGCGGCGACCGCGTGCATCGTCCGGCTGGTGAACGGACCACTCCCGCCGTCGACCGCGAGGACGGGCATCGTCAGTCGGTGCTCGCTGGCGAGCCGAGCGATCTCGTCGCCCTCCGTGAGCACGGAACCGTAGATGCCGGTGGTCCCGCGCAGTCCCTCGGGGCGCGCGTAGACCCGCGTGAACTCGTCGACGTCCTGCTCGCTGATGGCGCCCGGGGTGCCGTTCATGGCGGGGAAGGCGAAGCCGGTGAGGAACTCGCGCTCCCGCCCGGCGAGCAGCATCTCGGGGATACCCGGCGCCCCGAGGAACCCGACGTGCCACGCTCCGCCGTGCGCGACGTCCGCGAGCAGCTCCAGCCCGAAGCCTGGCAGCGCCGCCTCGATGGCGGTGTAGCTGCGCAGGAGCTCGGGGTGCTGCGCGGCCAGGCGGAAGGTGGGGGTCCCGCTGATGTCCTGGCCGGTGAGGTGGACGGGGCCGAGGTCGAGGTGGGCGATCAGCCCGCGGAGGCTGTCGGCGAACGTCGTGCTCGTGTACTCGCCGGGATCGGTGCCGGAGTCGCCGAACCCCGGCAGGTCGACGGCGACGACGCGGTGCTCGGCCGCGAGCAGGGGGATGAGCTTGTGGAACGCCCACCATGACTCGGGGAACCCGTGCACGAGCAGGACCGGCGTACCGCTGTCACCGGCGGTGACGTAGTGCAGCTCGGTGCCGTCGAGGGTGACGCGGTGGTGCGTGACCTCGGGAATCGTCGCTGCGTTCGTGGCGGTCGTGACGGTCATGGTGTCGCTCCTTCGGAGGTTTTGGACAACCAGGTTGTCACAAGTATAGAAACCTGGTTGTCGATACGTCAACCAGGTTGTCGTAACATGGCGCCATGACGCGTTCCGGTGCTGACCTCGCGCTCCTCCTGCTGGGGGGCTTCCGCGCGCTCGCCGACGCGGGCAGCACCGAGCTGGCCGACCGCGGCTACGACAAGATCCGACCCATCCACGACTTCGCCCTGCGCTCGATCCTCGCCGGGGCCGACACGACCGCCGAGCTCGCTCGGGAGCTGGGCATCTCGAAGCAGGCCGTGATCAAGACCGTCGGCTTCCTCGAGGCGGAGGGCTACGTGGCCGTCGAGGCCGACGAGCGCGACGGCCGACGGCGGCTCTACTCGCTGACCGAGCGGGGTCGCGGGCTGCTGCGCACGGGGGAGCAGGTGTTCAACGAGCTCCGCGACGCGTGGGCGCAGCGCATCGGCGCCGACCAGCTGGAGGCGGTCGGGGACGCGCTCGCCGACCTGGGCGTCCGAGCCCCGGCCCACCTCGACGCAGCGGGCTGGTTCAGCGGTTCGTCAGCCGAGTGACGGCCGCAGGGCGGCCAGCGCCATCTGCTCCAGCACGGCCCGCGTCCGGGCCGCCGTCACCGACCGCGCGCTGTGCGGGGTCGAGTTGAGCAGCCCGAACGTCGCCTGGGCCCGCAGGCGAAGCTCGGCGCGGTCGGTCGTCGGGCTGAGCCTGGCGAGCACGTCGACCCACAGCTCGATGTAGCGACGCTGCAGGTCACGGACCGACTCGCGGTCCTGCGGGCCGAGCGCGGGCAGGCTCCGGTCCTGCACGCGGATCACGTCGGGGTCGCGGAGGGCGAAGTCGACGTGGAACCGCACGAGCGCGCGCAGGGCCGCGGAGGCGTCGTCCCCGGCCGACTCGACGACGGCGCGCCCGCCGTCCAGCAGCCCCTGGCTGACCCCGACGAGCAGGGCCGCGAGCACGGCCTGCTTGCTCGGGAAGTGGCGGTACACCGCGGGCCCGCTGACGCCGACCGACGAGCCCAGGTCCTCGATCGAGACCCCGTCGAACCCGTGGCCGGCGAACAGCCGGGCGGCCTCCGACAGCAGCGCGCTGCGGCGTTCGGCCTTGGCGCGGACGCGGGCGGTCGTGGGGGCCTCGGACATCGACTCGCGCTCCTCCATGGACAACGACGTGATCGAACACTAGCCTCATTTCAGTTAGCGATCACTAACTCAGTTCGTCTCTCCCACCACCCCCGTGGAGACCGCGTCGATGGAGATGCTCAGCACGACGGCCGACCCTGCCGCCGACTCGTTCGTCGCGAACGAGGAGGCCCAGCGCGCCCTCGTCATCGAGCTGAGGGACCGGCTCCGCACCGCGGCCGAGGGCGGTCCCGAGCGCTCGCGCGAGCGGCACGTGGCGCGCGGCAAGCTGCTGCCGCGCGAGCGGATCGACGTGCTGCTCGACGACGGCAGCCCGTTCCTCGAGGTCGCGCCGCTGGCCGCGCACGAGCTGTACGGCGGCGAGGCGCCCGGCGCCGGGGTCATCGCGGGGATCGGCCTCGTGCACGGCCGGCACGTCATGGTCCTGTCCAACGACGCGACCGTGAAGGGCGGCACCTACTACCCGCTCACCGTGAAGAAGCACCTGCGCGCGCAGGAGATCGCGCTCGAGAACCGGCTGCCGTGCATCTACCTGGTCGACTCCGGCGGCGCGTTCCTGCCGATGCAGGACGAGGTGTTCCCGGACCGCGACCACTTCGGCCGGATCTTCTTCAACCAGGCCCGGATGTCCGCCGAGGGGATCCCGCAGGTCGCGTGCGTGATGGGCTCCTGCACGGCCGGCGGCGCCTACGTGCCGGCGATGAGCGACGAGACGGTGATCGTGCGCGGCCAGGGCACGATCTTCCTGGGCGGCCCGCCGCTGGTGAAGGCCGCGACCGGCGAGGTGGTCACGGCCGAGGACCTGGGCGGCGGGGAGCTGCACTCGCGCGTCTCCGGGGTCACCGACCACCTGGCGGAGAACGACGCGCACGCGCTCCAGATCGTGCGCGACATCGTCGCGACCCTGCCCGCGCCCCGCGCGACCGCCTGGGAGGTGCACGAGAGCCGGCCGCCGAAGGTCGACGAGAGCCAGCTTTACGGCGTCGTCCCCGCCGACCTCCAGACCGCGTACGACGTGCACGAGGTGATCGCGCGGCTGGTCGACGGCAGCGAGCTGCACGAGTTCAAGCGCGAGTACGGCACCACGCTCGTCACCGGGTTCGCCCGGCTGCACGGGCACCCCGTGGGGATCGTCGCCAACAACGGGGTGCTGTTCAGCGAGTCGGCGGTCAAGGGCGCCCACTTCATCGAGCTCTGCGACCAGCGCGGCATCCCGCTGGTGTTCCTCCAGAACGTGAACGGCTTCATGGTCGGACGCGACTACGAGGCGGGGGGCATCGCGAAGCACGGCGCGAAGATGGTGACCGCGGTCGCGACCACCCGGGTGCCCAAGCTGACCGTGGTGATCGGCGGCTCGTTCGGGGCCGGCAACTACTCCATGTGCGGGCGGGCGTACGGTCCGCGCTTCCTGTGGATGTGGCCCGCCAGCCGGATCTCGGTCATGGGCGGCGCGCAGGCGTCGTCCGTGCTGGCGACAGTCCGCCGCGAGCAGCTGGGCGACCAGTGGTCCGCGCAGGACGAGGAAGCCTTCAAGGCGCCGCTGCGGGAGCAGTACGAGACGCAGGGGAGCCCGTACTACTCGACCGCGCGGCTGTGGGACGACGGGATCATCGACCCGGCGGACACTCGGCGGATCCTCGGCATGGCCCTCGACGTGTGCGCGACCGTCCCCCTCGGAGAGCCCCGCTTCGGGCTCTTCCGGATGTGAGCGGCATGTTCGGGACCGTGCTGGTGGCGAACCGGGGGGAGATCGCCTGCCGGATCATCGCCACGCTCCAGAAGCTCGGGATCCGGTCGGTCGCGGTGTTCACCGACGCGGACCGCGGGGCGCTCCACGTGACCCGAGCGGACGTCGCGATCCGCATCGAGTCCTACCTCTCGATCGACGCGGTGGTCGATGCTGCACGCACGGCACGGGCCGACGCGATCCACCCCGGCTACGGGTTCCTCTCCGAGAACGCGGACCTCGCGCGGGCGTGCGAGGCGGCCGGCGTCGTGTTCGTCGGGCCGGGGGTCAAGGCCCTGGAGCTGATGGGTGACAAGATCCGCGCGAAGGAGCACGTGTCGGCCGCCGGGGTGCCGGTCATCCCGGGGTCGTCGTCGACGGGCGCCTCCGACGCCGACCGCGTCGGCTACCCGCTGCTGGTCAAGCCGTCCGCAGGCGGGGGCGGCAAGGGCATGACGGTCGTCGAGCGTCCCGAGGACCTGGCCGACGCCCTCGCCGGTGCGCGCCGGGTCGCCGCCGCGGCGTTCGGCGACGACACGCTCCTGCTCGAGCGCCTGGTCCGGACCCCGCGGCACATCGAGGTGCAGCTGCTGGCCGACGGGTTCGACCACGTCATCCACCTCGGCGAGCGCGAGTGCTCGCTCCAGCGCCGGCACCAGAAGGTCATCGAGGAGGCGCCGTCGCCGCTCCTGGATGCCGCCACGCGGGACCGGATCGGCTCGGCCGCGTGCGAGGTCGCGCGCTCCGTGGGCTACGTGGGCGCCGGGACCGTGGAGTTCCTGGTGTCCGACGAGGCGCCGACGGAGTTCTTCTTCATGGAGATGAACACCCGGCTCCAGGTGGAGCACCCCGTCACCGAGCTGGTCACCGGGCTGGACCTGGTGGAGTGGCAGCTGCGGATCGCCGCGGGGGAGCGGCTGTCGGTCCAGCAGGCCGACGTGCGGCTGACCGGGCACGCGATCGAGGCGCGCGTCTACGCCGAGGACCCCCTCCGGGACTTCCTGCCGAGCACCGGGACCGTGCGGGTGCTCGACGAGCCGGCCGGCGAGGGGGTCCGCGTCGACAGCTCGCTGTACGCCGGCCTGGAGATCGGGTCCACCTACGACCCGATGCTGGCCAAGGTGATCGCGTGGGGCCCCGACCGCGCCACGGCGCTCGCCCGCCTGGACCGGGCGCTGGCCGGCACCACCGTGCTCGGCGTCCGGACCAACCTCGCCTTCCTGCGCCAGGTCCTGGCCGACCCCGACGTGCGGGCGGGCCGGCTGGAGACAGGGCTGCTCGGACGACTGACCCCCGCCGCGGACGCCGCCCCGATCATCGCGTCCGTCCTCGCCCGCCACCCGGCACCCGTCGGCGCGTGGGGGACCGACGGCTGGCGCCTCGGCGATCCGCGACCGGTGCGCTACGAGGTCGGGGACGTCGAGGTGTCCGTCCTCGGTTCGCCGCAGGACGCGACCGTGACCGTCGGCGACGACGAACCCGTCCACGCGTCACTGCGCCGGACCGGTCCGGACGCGGTGGCGCTCGAGGTCGACGGCGTCGTGCACCCGCTGCGTCTCGTCTCGGACGGCCCGGTCACCTGGGTCGGCACCTCCGAGCTGCGCTTCCGCAGCCGCGTCGAGCGCCTCACCGACGAGCTCGCCGCCCTCACCCGCAGCACCCGCCCCGCCGACCCGGAGGTGCGCTCGCCGATGCCCGGCATCGTCGTCTCGGTCGACGTGCGCACCGGCGACCAGGTGGTCGCGGGCCAGAACCTCCTCACCATCGAGGCGATGAAGATGGAGCACCGGGTCGTCGCGCCCAGCGACGGCATCGTCACCCTCACGGTCCGACCGACCGACCGGGTGGCACTCGACCACGTGGTGGCCACCATCTCCGGCCACCCCGACGAAGGGACACCGGCATGACGTACGACCTCACCCCCGAGCAGCAGAAGCTCCGCGACGAGGTGCGGGACTTCGCCGACACCGTCATCGCGCCCGCCGCGTACGAGTACGACACCAAGCGCGAGCTGCCGTACGAGATCCTCGCGCAGATGGGGGAGATGGGGCTGTTCGGGCTGCCGTTCCCCGTCGAGTACGGCGGGCAGGGGCGCGACTACGTGGACCTGTGCCTGGCGGTCGAGCAGCTGGCGCGCGTGGACCAGTCGATCGCCGTGACGCTCGAGGCGGGCGTCGGCCTGGGTGCGATGCCGGTGTGGCGCAGCGGGACCGAGGCGCAGAAGCGGGAGTGGATCCCGATGCTCGCGCGGGGTGAGGCGCTCGCGGCCTTCGGGCTGACCGAGGCCGACGCCGGGTCCGACGCCGCCGGCACCAAGACCACCGCACGCGTCGAGGACGGCGAGTGGGTGATCGACGGGACCAAGCAGTTCATCACCAACTCGGGCTCGAGGATCACGCGGCTCATCACGATCACCGCGGTCACGGGCGAGAGCGTGCGCGAGGACGGCACGGTGAAGAAGGAGCTCACCGCGATCCTGGTGCCCAGCGACACCCCCGGGCTGACGGTCCTGCCTGCCTACGACAAGGTCGGCTGGCACACCTCCGACACCCACCCGCTCCGGTTCGAGGACGTGCGCGTGCCCGAGGCGAACCTGCTCGGGGAGCGCGGTCGCGGCTTCGCGCAGTTCATCCAGACGCTCGACGAGGGCCGGGTCGCGTTCGCCGCCCTGTGCACCGGGGCCGCGCAGGGGTGCCTGGAGGAGGCCATGCGGTACGCGAAGAGCCGGAACGTGTTCGGCCACCCGATCGGCGACAACCAGCACATCGCGTTCACGATCGCGCGCATGGAGGCTCGGGTGCACTCCGCCCGGCTCGCCTGGCTCGACGCCGCCCACCGGCTGGTGGCCGGGCAGCCGTTCAAGCTCGAGGCCAGCCTGGCCAAGCTCATCGGCAGCGAGGCAGCGATGGACAACGCCCGGGACGCGACGCAGATCTTCGGTGGGTACGGCGTGATGAACGAGAACCCGGTGGCCCGGCACTACCGCGACTCGAAGATCCTGGAGATCGGGGAGGGGACCACGCAGGTGCAGCTGATGGTGATCGCGCGCGAGCTGGGCTTCTCGGGGGCCGCTCGATGACCCGGGACGTCGAGCAGCGGGGGCTGTACTACGAGGAGCTCGAGCTCGACGTCCGCTACGTGCACCGCCCCGGACGCACGATGACCGAGGCGGACAACGTCCTGTTCTCGACGCTGACCATGAATCCTCAAGCGCTGCACCTGGACGCGGCCTGGTCGGCGGAGCAGCCGTTCGGGCAGCGGCTGGTGAACTCGATGATGACGCTGGCCGTGCTGGTGGGGAGCTCCGTCGCGCAGCTGACGCAGGGCACGATCGTCGCCAACCTCGGGTTCACCGACGTCCGGTTCCCGCACCCGCTGTTCCACGGGGACACGCTCTACTCGTCGACCGTGGTCACGGACAAGCGGCTCTCGACCTCCAGGCCCGGCCAGGGCGTGGTCACGCTGGAGCACACCGGCCGCAACCAGGACGACGTCGTCGTGGCCGTCGCGACACGGACCGTCCTGTTCTGGTGCACGCCGTGAGGGGCCCGGCTCTCCTGTTCTGCCCGGCCGACCGGCCCGAGCGGTACGAGAAGGCCGCGGCCCGCGCGGACTCGGTGATCCTCGACCTGGAGGACGCGGTCAACCCCGACGCGAAGGCGTCGGCGCGTTCCCTGCTGGCCACCGTCCCGCTGGACCCTGCGCGCACGATCGTCCGCGTGAACCCCGCCCCGGACCTCGACGACGACCTGCGTGCGCTGGCGCAGACGCCGTACCGCACCGTCATGCTGGCCAAGACCTCGTCCGCCGAGGACGTCCGCGCGCTCGCGGGCTACGAGGTGGTCGCGCTCATCGAGACCGCGGCCGGCGTGGTCAACGTGGCGTCGATCGCCGCCGAGCCGAACGTCGTCGGGCTCATGTGGGGCGCCGAGGACCTGGTCGCCTCGCTGGGCGGGACGTCCAGCCGGGCACCGTCCCGGGCGTACCGCGACGTGGCGACTCACGCGCGGTCCGCCGTGCTGCTGGCCGCCGGCGCGTTCGGCAAGGCGGCGATCGACGCGGTGCACCTGGACATCGACGACGTCGACGGGCTCGCCGCGGAGGCTGCCGACGCCGCGGCCTGCGGGTTCGCCGCGACGGCGTGCATCCACCCGTCGCAGGTCGAGGTGGTCCGCGCGGCCTACCGGCCCGGTGCGGCCGACGTCGAGCGGGCGCGCGCCGTGCTCGCGGCCGCGGTCGGGCAGCACGGGGCGTTCCGGTGGGAGGGGCAGCTGGTCGACGGGCCCGTGCTCAAGCACGCGGAAGTGGTGCTGCGTCGCGCCGGAAACGCCTGAGCACGCGCCGCGCGGTGGTGGACCACCCGGGGATCCTCGTCTGCCGATCCCCCCGCGCCTCACCGGGGATTCGCAGCCCCGCGTTGCGCTCTCACCCGTTCGGTCGAACGATGGGCGGCACGGGGGGGACTCCCGGCCGACGTCAAGGTGAACAACGAAGTTCGACCGAGGGACGGCAGAGATGCTCAGCTCACGACGCACATGGATGGGAGCCGGGAGTGCAGCGGTGCTCGCGGCAGGGTTGGCGGCCGGCGGGGTCGCCGCGGGTGGTGACAGCGTCGACCGCGGACGCGGCAACGACCGCGCGGTGGCCAAGAACGTGATCTTCATGGTCGGCGACGGCCTGAGCATCGCGGCCAGGGAGGCCACCCGGCTCGCGACCGTCGGGCAGGACGGGCAGCTGGAGATGGACTCGCTGCGGTACGCGGGGTGGACGCACACCGACTCCGCCGACCCGGACGAGGCGGTGACCGACTCCGCCGCGGGCGCCACGGCGTTCGCCGCGGGCGTGCGTACGTACAACGGGGCGGTGTCGGTCGACGTCGACGGCGCCCCGGTGAAGACCCTGCTGGAGTACGCGAACGACCTGCGCAAGGCGACGGGACTGGTCTCGACGGCCCAGGTCACGGACGCGACCCCCGCGGCGTTCGGCTCCCACGTGCCCGACCGGGGCGCCCAGAGCGAGATCGCGCGGCAGTTCATCGAGGTCACCAAACCGGACGTCATCCTCGGTGGCGGCGAGGACTGGTGGTACCCGGTGGGCGACCCGGGGGCGTACCCGGACGACCCGGCGGACCCGCGTCCCGAGGTGAGCAAGAGCACGATCGGCAACCTGGTCCAGCTGGCCGAGGGAGCGGGCTACGACTACGTGAGCACCCCGGCGGAGCTGGCGGCGACGGACTCCGACAAGATCCTCGGGCTGTTCGCCAACGAGGAGATGTTCGAGCAGTTCCCCGAGGGCCAGGGCGACGAGTACGCCCCGGTGGTGCCGCTCACGGACATGACGGCGAAGGCGCTCGACGTGCTCTCCCAGGACCGGCGGGGCTTCTTCCTGCTGGTCGAGGAGGAGGCCATCGACGAGATGGAGCACGCCAACAACGCCGCTCTCACGCTGAAGGCCGGTCAGGCGCTGGACGCCACGGTGGCCCTGGTCCGGGAGTTCGCCGCGTCGCACCCCGGCACGCTGGTCGTCGTCGTCGGTGACCACGAGACCGGTGGGCTGGCCATCGAGAACGTGTCGTCGACCGACGAGTCGGGCGACCCGGCCAGCACCGTCCCCGGCGTCCTCCAGAGCCTGGAGGACGGTCCGTTCCCGATCGCGAACAGCGACCTGCAGTTCACGATCGACTGGACGACCGGCGGGCACACGGGCGCCGCGACGCCGCTGACCGCCGAGGGCCCGGGGGCCGAGCGGCTGGCGCGGTCGCAGGACAACACCGACGTGTTCACGGTGGTCCTGGACGCGATGCGCGGCCGGCGGTGACGCGCGACGAGGGCGGCCGAGAGGGCCGCCCTCGTCGTCCGGCTCGTCAGGAGCGCAGGAACTCCAGCAGGTCCGCGTTGATCGTCGCGGCCTCGGTGGTCGGCATGCCGTGCGGGAACCCGGGGTAGGTCTTCAGGGTCCCGTTCTGGAGCAGCTGCGCCGACAGGGGTGCGGAGTCGGCGTACGGGACCACCTGGTCGTCGTCGCCGTGCATGACCAGGACCGGGACCGTGATCGCCTTCAGGTCCTCGGTGAAGTCGGTCTGCGAGAACGCGACGATGCCGTCGTAGTGCGCCTTGGCGCCGCCCATCATCCCCTGGCGCCACCAGTTCTCGATGATCGCCTCGGACGGGTCGCGGCCGGGCCGGTTGAAGCCGTAGAACTCGGTGGCGGCCAGGGCCCGGTAGAAGTTCGACCGGTTGGTGGCCACCTGCTCCTGCAGCCCGTCGAACACGGCCTTCGGCAGGCCGCCCGGGTTGGCGTCGGTCTGCACCATGATCGGCGGCACCGCGCTGATCAGCACCGCCTTGGCGACCCGGCTCTCGCCGTGGCGGGCGATGTAGTGCACGACCTCGCCGCCGCCGGTCGAGTGGCCGATGTGGACGGCGTCGTGCAGGTCGAGGTGCTCGGTCAGGGCGGCCAGGTCGTCGGCGTAGTGGTCCATGTCGTGGCCGTCGCTGGTCTGGGTGGACCGGCCGTGGCCGCGGCGGTCGTGCGCGATGACGCGGTAGCCGTGCTGGAGGAAGAAGAGCAGCTGGGTGTCCCAGTCGTCGGCAGAGAGCGGCCAGCCGTGGCTGAAGACGAGCGGCTGACCCGACCCCCAGTCCTTGTAGAAGATCTCGGTGCCGTCGGTCGTCGTGATCGTGCCCATGGGTGACCCTCCGGGAGTACGGAATCGGTCATCCGAGACTAAGCGGGCAGCGACTGGTTGCCTAGGTCACCCGCTGCCGGACCAGCTCCACGATGCGGCCGGCGTTCAGCGTCCAGCCGACGCCGAACACGCGCGGGCTGATCACGTGGGCGCCCTCCGGGTCCCACATGCGCTCCTTGAACCGCGCCATCGTCGGCACCCGGAAGTCGTAGGGGACGAACCCGACCACCTGGCCGTGCCACTCGCGCTCCTCGGCGGGTAGCCGCAGCTCCTTGACGACGGCCGCGACGGCCAGCGCCAGGGTGATCAGGCGGATGACCTTCTGGAGGTCGAGCCCGCTGCTGTCCTCGTCGTGCGATGCCATGTCGACTCCCTCGTAGGACCTGCCCTGATCAGTGCACGTTCTCGAGCACCTCGCGCAGCCGCGCGGCGAACGCCTCCGGCTGGCCCGGCTGGCCGTACTCGTCGCCGAGGAACCCGCCGTGGTTGCTGGGGAAGACGGCGAGCTCCTGGTCGAGCTCGTCGGCGAGCGCGGAGGAGGTCCGCCAGGTGAGCGTGCCCGTGCTCTCGATACCGGCGGCGACGACCACCCGCGTGGCCGCGGCGGTGAGCGCGGGGACGTCCGGCTGGTAGGCGGTGATCGCGTTGGAGACGCCGGACAGCAGCGGGTCGCCGCGGTTCCCGTCGTCGCCGGTCGGCAGACCGAAGGCGGCCGGGTCCGGCAGCTCGGCGCCGAAGTCGTCGGTGAGCTCGCCCTCCCAGGACGTCAGCGCGATGAACGCCGCCATCCCGGCTCCCCAGCCGCGCTGGTGGTAGGCGTCCTGCACCCGCTTCTCCGCGGCGAACGCCTCCTGCGCATCCGGGAGGACGCCCAGCAGGGGCGGCTCGTGCGCGACGAACGTGCGGACGTCGTCGGGGTGCGCGGAGACGAGGTGCAACCCGGTGACCGCGCCCCCGCTGCTGCCGAGGAGGTCGACGGTCCCGCCGAGCTCGGCGATCAGCCGGTGCAGGTCGTCGGCCTGCTGCTGGGGTGTGTTCGCGGTCTCGCCGTCGGTGCGGGTGCTCCGGCCGAGGCCGCGCGGGTCGTACGTGACCACGGTCCGGTCCAGGAAGTACGACGCGAGTGTGCCGAAGCCGGACGCGTCCATGGGCTGGGCGATGAACAGGAGCGGCGGGCGGCCGTCAGCCGGCGGGAGGGGGCCGCGGACGTCGTAGGTGAGTGTCGCCCCGGGGACGTCCAGGGTGCGGGTGGTGGCGGTCGTCATCTGATCCTCCGGGTGCGGTCGAGGCCCCTGCCAGTATCGGGGCCTCGACCACGTCCGGTCGAGTGTCAGGGCAGCAGCAGCCGCACCGCCTGGGTGGTTCCGGTGCTGCTCAGCGACCATGTGCCGTCGTCCGTCGGGCTCAGGGTCCAGGTGCCGCACCCGGTGCGGACGAGCCGGAGGTCCGTGCCGAGGCAACCGCCCCGCTCGGTGGTGCGCACGGTGTACCCGGCGGTCCCGGCCACCGGCTCGAGGACCCACGTCTGACGGGCGCGCTCGTCGCGCGGCCGGAACGTCACCGCACCCGCGTGCGCGCGCGGCGCGGTGAGGGTCGTCTGGTCCGTCGGGTCGGCCAGCAGCACCTCGCCGACGGGCTCGAACCGGAACTGCTGGTCCGCGCCGCCGGTCGGGGAGCTGATCGCGAGGTTGCTGCCCGCGACGGGACCGCCCTGGACCGTCCACACCCGGTTGCCGGGCAGGATGCTGGCCACGGTGGTCCAGCCGTCGCCCGCGGCGGAGAAGCTCCAGCGCTGGCAGTCGTTGTTCGGCAGGAACCCGAGCCAGCCCCACTGGGCCACGTTGCCACCGTCGACGTTGGCGCACGCACCGACCTCGGCCACGTTGTTGCTGAACCGGTTGAGGATCCGGGTGCCGTTCCCGCGGTCGGACAGCTGCCACTGCTGGCAGGTGTTGTCCAGGTCGGTCCACAGGGCGATGTTGGCGCCCTCGTAGCCACAGCCGGCGTTCTCGACCACCGCGGTGCCGTCGCGCGGGGCGATCTGCACGAAGGGGTCGCCGTGGCCGATCGAGCGGCTCGGATTGATCGGGTCGCTGATCACCGGCCACCCGTCGCGCCCCCAGGTGAGCTTCCGGACGTGCAGGCGGGGAGCGCCGCCGTCCGTCGCGTCGTAGTAGTGGTTGACGAAGTACCCGGAGCGGCCGTTCTTGTCCATCAGGAGGTCACCGCCACCGGCACCGACGAACTCGTTGTAGCCGCGCAGGATCTCCGTGCCGCCCTTGGCGTCGAGCAGCGGCACGCCGTCGGCGTCGAGGTAGGGGCCGGTCAGGCTGGGGGAGCGGCCGACGATGGTCCGGTAGTCGCTCTCCACGCTGCGGCAGCAGTAGTCCCAGGACACGAACAGGTAGTAGTAGCCGTCGTGGAACGCGATCGTCGGGTTCTCCTCGGCGTTCGGCGCGAACTGGCGGCGGGCGATCGCGACGGGCTCCTCGCCGGCGACCGGCGTGCCGGTCGTGGCGTCGAGCGGCACGAGGTGGATGCCGGAGAAGAACGAGCCGAACGAGAGCCAGGTCCCGCCGTCGGCGTCGGTGACCACGTTCGGGTCGATGGCGTTGAACGTGTCGACGCCCGGCTGCGAGCGGACCACGAGGCCCTGGTCCTCCCACTGCGGGTGCGCCAGCGACGGCGACGTGAGCAGGCCGATCACGGAGTTGTTGGTGCCGAACTGCGAGACCGCGTAGTACAGCCGCCACTCGGTCCCGGACCAGCTGAGGTCGGGCGCCCAGGCGTCGCGCGGTGCCTCGGTCACGCCGAGCGACTCGAGCACCCAGGCCGGCAGCTCGGTAAGGACCGGTCCCAGCTCCTCCCAGTGCACCAGGTCACGGGAGCGCTTGAGCGCGAGGTACGTGTCGTCGAAGGCCGCGTCGCCGGTGATGGCGACGTAGTACCAGCCCTTCTCCTTGACCATCGTCGGGTCGTGCGCGATGGGGTCGACCGGGCGGGTGGCCGGCGCCGGCGCGTGCCCGCCCGCGGTCGCCGCGGTGGCGGGGGCGACCAGCCCGAGCAGCGCGGCGATCACCAGCAGGACCAGGGACAGGGGGGTGCGTCTCATCGGGATTCCTTGTCTTCCACATCGTCGTGGGGGGCGGCCGCGCTCATCCTGGCACCGTTCTACAACGATGTACAGATGTCCGGAATGCCGACCTGAGGTCGCTCCGCTCACTCGAGGAGCGGCACCGCGATCCCCTCACCGGTGCGCAGCAGGCTGGCACGCATGACGGCCTGCGTCCCGAACCGGAGCGCGACCGCGTCCACGGCCTCGTCGAGCCCGCCGTGGTCGGGGTGGTCCAGCGGCAGCGCGAGCTGCACGAACTCGTCCGACGAGAGCCCGGTGAGCGCGACGCCCACCAGGGTGATCCCGCGCTCGCGGATCAGCGGCGCGGCGGCGGCCAGGAGCCCCAGGGCGGCTGCGGCGATGTCCTCCGAGGAGTCGGTGCCGGTGGCGAACGAGCGTGACCGGGTCGCTTTGGTGTAGTCCTCGAACCGCAGCCGGAGCATCACGGTCCGCGCGATCCGGTCGGCCTTGCGCATCCGCCTGCCCACCCGGTCGACGAGCCCCAGCAGGGCCGCCCGGACGAATGCGGGATCGTGCGGACCGTGCCCGATCGCCCGCTGCGCCCCGATCGACCCGCGCGACTGACCCACCACCACGCGCGCGGGGGTCAGGCCGTGCACCACCGCGTACAGGTGCGCACCGGCGGCCGGACCGAGCGTGCCGGTGAGCACGGAGCGGGGGAGCGCGGCGACGTCGCCGGCGGTGAACATCCCGTACGCGTGCAGCTTCGCGGCGGTCACCGCACCGACGCCCCACAGGAGCTCGACCGGCAGCGGGTGCAGGAACGACTCCTCGTCGGCCGGCAGGACCAGCAGCAACCCGTCCGGCTTGGCCACGCGTGAGGCCACCTTGGCCAGGAACGGCGTCCGCGCCACCCCGACCGTGATGGGGAGCCCGACGACGTCCTTGACCTGGGCGCGCAGCCGGGCGCCGATGTCGACGGGCGCCACGTCGATCCGGTGCAGGCCGGCCACGTCGAGGAACGCCTCGTCGATGGAGACGCCCTGGACCATCGGGGTGGTCTGCCGGAACAGCTCGAACACCGCCTTGCTCGCCTCGACGTAGGCGTCGAACCGCGGCCGCACGATGATGAGGTCCGGGCACAGCGCACGCGCCTGGCGGCCTCCCATGGCCGTCTTCACGCCGCGGCGCTTGGCCTCGTACGAGCAGGCCAGCACGACGCCGCCGCCGACGGCGATCGGACGGTTGCGCAGGCGGGGGTCGTCGCGCTGCTCGACGGAGGCGTAGAACGCGTCGAGGTCGGCATGCAGGATCGTGGAGCGCACGAACACATGTTCGAACGTACCTCTGACACTAGGGTCGCGTCATGCACCGGATCATGCTCCGCGAGGTCATCATCGACGCCCCCGCGAAGGATGTCGACGCGGTCACCACGTTCTGGGCAGGGGCCCTCGCAGCGACGCCGCACCCCGTCCCGGACGAGCCCTTCACCGCGCTGCGGGACGCCGCCTCGCTGCCGCACGTGGCGACGCAGGACATCGGCGACGACCCGACCCCGCGCTTCCACCTCGACATCGAGACGGACGACCTCGAGGCGGAGATCGCGCGGCTGGAGGGGCTCGGTGCCACGGTGCGGACGCGCCACGCGGACTACGCCGTCATGGTGGACCCCGTCGGCCTGCTGTTCTGCCTGCTGCCGCCGGTCTCCGCCGAGTTCGAGACCCGCTCGAAGACGGTCTGACCAGACGTTCACCCGAAAGGCGTAGCCAGGACGGGCCGCTCGGAGCATGATCGCTCGGGGCGGACAATTCGGCCCGAAGCGGACCGGGCCGGGGGTGGCACCGCATGGGCGAGCCTGATGAACGACCGCAGCCCGTCGACGTCCGCCTCCTGCGCACCCGCGACCTGATCGACCTGCGGCTCGAGGCGCCCGGCTGCACGATCGAGCCCACCGACGGGGGCGCGGAGCTCGTCGCCGGCCCCGACGCCTCGCTCGTGGTGCACTTCCCGCCGCAGCACCTGGGCGAGCAGATCTGGGACGCGGGAGCTCCGCCACCGCCCCCACCTGTGCCGGGGAGCCCGTCGCGCCACGTCGTGTCCGGCCCGACCCGGCTCGTCTACGCGGTCCCCGAGGGCACCCGGATCGGCTACACCCTCGAGGGCGTGCTGGGGGCGCTGCCGGGGCTGACGCTGCGGGTGTCCCCGCTCGCGACACCGGCGGGCGAGACGACCCCCGACGAGCGCAGCGCCGAGCCCCCGACCGACCTCGAGACGGCGATCGAGGCGCCGTACCACCTGGTCGTCTCGCCGAGCGAGCGCGGCGCGTTCCGGCACTCGGCCGTCGCGATCGGGCCGTACGACCGGGCCGAGCTGTGGCGGACGCACCTGACCGTGCGCCGTGCGGACGGCTCGCTCGACGACACCGACCCGGACCAGCGCGTCGTCCGCGCCCTGTGGAACCGCGACTCCGACGTGCTGCCGCCGCTGTTCGAGCAGCCGCTCACCACGTTCGACCGGGACGCGTTCGTCGAGCAGACGCACGGCGGCCGCCGGCGCAACGCCGACAAGCCGTTGATGGTCAGCAACCTCGCGCTGTCCAGCCTGGGCGCCTGGTTCGACTGGAGACAGTCCTGGGACCTCCCCGCCGACGTCGTGGACTACCGCCACCAGGCGTTCATGGGCCGCGACGGGTACGTGCGCGTGGCGTACCCGGGGTTCCTCTTCCCGTTCGGCCACCGCTGCTACCTGGTGAAGGTGACGGAGCGCGAGATCAAGCACCGGGCAACGCCGGTCGCGTACCTGTGGCAGCGCTGGTTCATCCTGGTCCGCCAGCCCACCCGCACCTACCCCTCGGGCGACCGCGACAACCCGTTCGGCCAGGTCACCGTCAGCCCGCTCGTGACCCCGGACATCGACAAGCCACCGGGCGACTCGGAGCCGTTCGTCCCCACCCGCAACACCATCCCGTTCCCGTTCACGCTCACCACCGTCGACCGGGGCGGCGAGACGCGGACGTGGTCCGCACCGCTGGTCTTCGTGCGCGCGGGCGCGGACGGGGACCAGGTGTTCGTCCACCACCCCGACCACGCGTCGTCGGCGTACCTCCCGGTGCGGCAGATCCAGGGGCGCGGGCAGACCCTGGCCCTCGCGAAGCCGGTCAAGGCGGGGGACACCTCGGTCGAGGCGGGGCACCTGATCTTCGACGGGATGATCGACACCGAGAGCGTCACCAGCCGGCCGTTCCTCACCGAGCTGCGGGCGGTGGTGCCGTCGATGCGGCACCTGTCCCCGCAGGCACCGGCCGTCGACCTCGTCTACGCCAAGCCGTACCTGCTGCACGGGCTGCCGGCCAGGGCGCTCGATGCCAAGCCGGTCCCCGGAGCGCCCAACGCGGGCGAGCTGGTCCTGGCCCTGAAGAGCCTGCCGGCCGCGGTCGACTTCAGCTCCGGGTCCGACCGGGCCGGCGGGTTCGTCGCCCCCAACCTGTCGGTGCAGGGCATCTCGCGCGCGCTGGGGGCCATCGGCGAGTCCGGCAAGGGTCCGTCGCCGTTCGACGCCGGCGCCTTCGACCCGGCGACCTTCCTGTCCGGCGCGCTGCCCAAGCTGTTCGGGTTGTTCAGCCTCACGGAGCTGCTCGAGGTCGCCGGGTTCGACGAGGCACCCGCGTTCGTGTCCGACGCCCTCGACGCCGTCACCAAGCTGCTCACGGAGGCGCGGCGGCTGAGGACCGCCCTCGCCGACGCGCAGGCACGCCTCGCCGCGGAGGTCGCGGCCGCGGCGCACGGCGGCGCGCAGGCCGTGGCGCAGCAGGCCAAGGACGCGCTCGACGCGCGGGTGGGCGCCACGTCGGCGCACCTCGACGCCCTGGTCTCCGCGGTGCAGGGGCTCCCGGGCACCCCCGAGGCGGTCAGCTCCGCGGCAGTCACGCTCGCGGCCGACCTCCAGCCGCTGCTCGACGCGATCGGGCTGCCCGGGTTCCCCGCCGCCGTCCGCTCCTCGCTGGCCACCCCGGTGCAGACCCTGCGGACGCTCACGGACCTGGCCAAGGACGCCGCCGGGCTCGCGCAGCTGCTGGAGGGCGTCGTCGGCGGGCAGGTGACTGCGCGGCTGTCCTGGCGACCGACGATCAAGGCCTGGGGGCTGCTGCCGACCGCCCCGGAGATCTTCAAGCCCAAGCCGGACTCGCTGCACATCGACGTCGAGGTCCGGGCGTCGGCCAGCGCACCGCCCGCGGTCGACGTCGTCGCGGAGATCGTCGACTTCGACCTCAACCTCGTCGGCAACGGTGACACCGCGCTGATGAAGCTGATGTTCCGGCGGATCGGGTTCCACGCGGGCTCGTCGGGCAAGCCGGAGGTCGACGTCGTCTTCGGGGGGATGGGGTTCCTCGGGCCGCTCGCGTTCGTCGACCGGCTGCGGGAGCTCATCCCCTTCGACGGGTTCTCCGACCCGCCCTACGTCGACGTGGCCCCGGACGGGGTGACGGCCGGGTTCGACCTCACGCTGCCCAACGTGTCGGTCGGCGTGTTCAGCCTGGAGAACATCGCGCTGGGCGCCGACGCGCGGATCCCGTTCCTCGGCGACGCGATGACCGTCGGGTTCCACTTCTGCTCCAAGGACGCGCCGTTCCGGCTGACCGTGATGTGCGTCGGGGGCGGGGGCTGGCTCTCGCTGCGGGCGGCACCCAAGGGGTTGGTGCTCCTGGAGCTGGGGCTCGAGGCGTGCGCGTCGCTGTCGGTCGACCTCGGCGTCGCGTCCGGCTCCGTGTCGATCGCCGTGGGCGTCTACCTGCGGCTCGAGGCGGACAAGGGACTGTTCACCGCGTACTTCCGGATCCGCGGCGAGGTCGACGTGCTCGGCCTGATCAGCGCGTCGATCACCCTCGAGCTGTCGCTGACGTACCACTTCCAGACCGGCAAGCTCATCGGCCGCGCCTCGCTGGTGGTGGAGATCGAGATCCTGTTCTTCTCGGCCTCCGTGGAGATCTCCGTGGAGCGCAAGCTGGCGGGCTCCAAGGGCGACCCGACGATGTACCAGGTGATGCCGCCCGTCGGCGGCATGAACGCCGACTGGGCCCTCTACTGCGACGCGTTCGCGCCGGTTCCGGCCTGAGCCAGGAGACCCGATGCCCACCACTCTGCTGGCGACCGCGCTGCCGCACTCGCTGGCCGACGACGCCCCGTTCCAGCTCACCGTCTTCCTCACCCACAAGCTGGTCGGCGGCGCGCTGCTGTCCGACTTCCCGGCCGCGGCCGACTGGCCGGCGACCCTGGCGGGCTGCACGTTCACGCTGAGCACGTCGCTCGGGACCACGCTGCCGTTGCGCGTCGTCTCGGTCGCCGACTCGGCGTCCTGGGTGGCCGTGCTGGCGCCCGGCACCCCGGTCGACGGGTTCCCGAACCCGGTGCTGTCCGACGAGACGTGGCGATCCAACCCCGCGAGCCGGCTGAGCGACCACGCGGTGGACCTGCACGTCGCGGCGATGACCTCGGCACCCACCCGTCGGCCCGGGCTCGAGGGCGATCCGGTGGCGGGCGGGCTGCTGCGGACGCTGGCCGACCTCGACCAGGGCGGACCCCTGTGGCAGCTGCTCGAGGACGCTCCCGGGCGGGCGCGTCGGGCGCTCCAGGTGCCGGCGAAGCGGCTGCGGGACGCGCTGACCACCCTCGGCCCGCTCACCGAGCCCGACGACCTCGACCCGGAGCGCGGGCACGGCCGGGAGATCCCCCCGCTGCCCGACTACCAGTCGGAGATCACCGACCGGCCGTCGCCGGTGCAGGTGCTGCTGGACGACCCGGAGGGGGACACCCGGGTGACGCGGCAGCTGGACGCGCTGCTCGGGCAGGACGTGTCCGCCGACCCGCAGCTCCAGCTGGTGGTCGACGCCCACGCGATGCGGCGGTACTACGAGCGTCCGGAGCAGCCGCAGCAGACGCCGCGCCGCGAGCCCGACCCGGCGGCGCCGCCCACCCCGCGACCGGACCGGCCCGAGCACGACGTGCACGCGCGGCTTGCGCAGCTGGGGGCGACGCCGGCGCTGCTGCGCCGGCTGGGGCTGGCGGTCGACGTGGTGCTGGACGGCGTCGACGCCGCCGGCGCACGCGCGGCGCTCGCGGGCGCCACGTGGGTGAGCATCACGGTGACCTCGCCCGACGCCGACCTGGAGGTGCTGCCTCCTCGCAAGACCGCGGTGGTCGTCGATGCAGGTGTGTTCGCCGCCCGGTCGAGCGCCGCGTGGGTGGGCGGAGCGCTGCCCCTCGGTGACGACGAGTGGGTGGTGCTCGACGTCGACCCGGACGCGTCCGGTCTCAAGCTCGACCAGCACGCGCGCAACCTGGTCCGGCAGTACGCCGGCGAGGCCAACGGCGACCCGGCGACGTCCGCCCCGGGCACCCTGCGCTCCACCGGCTTCGCGCTCGCCCGTCGGGAACGCGCCGCCCAGCTGCGTGCGCGCGTCCAGGAGGCGGAGGCGCTCGCGGTCGACGACGGCACGCGCGAGCTGCTCCTGGACGACCTGGTGCGCGGCATCCGGGTCGAGGTGTGGGACGACGTGACCAAGGAGTGGCACAGCCTGCACCGGCGCCGCGTCACGGTCACCGGGGAGCCGAGCGGGGTGCCGGTCGTCACGGACGAGCCGGACGTCGGGTTCCTCCAGCTGTCGGCGCTGAACCAGGGCGCGCCCGGGGTCGGCTACTACCTGCACGAGGTCGTGGCCGGCTGGGACGGGTGGAGCCTGTCCGCGCCGCGGCCCGGCCTGACGATCGTGCACGTCGAGCCGCCCGGCCCGGACGGCGCCACCGAGGCCGTCGTCGAGACGGTTCCGGACGAGCCGGTCGACGGCGCGCACACGACGTCGCGCGTGGAGCCGCGGTCGCTGCCGCGGCTGCGGTACGGCACCTCCTACAGCTTCCGGGTGCTGGCCGTGGACCTGGCGGGGAACTCGGTCCCGCAGGTCCCGCCGCGGCGTCGGCGTCCGTTCGAGCCCGACGCGCGGGGGATCGAGGCGGCGCGCACCCACCTCGACCGGCTGCGCGGCCGGTACACCGAACGAGACCGCGCCGGGATCGCCGCGGCCCGCCGGGAGGCGGTGATCGCGCACCTGCGCACCGCCGAGCGGGGCACCGCGGGGTTGCCCGAGGAGCTGCTGTCCGGGGACGCGCACATCGACGCGACGCTCGAGAACCTGGTGGCCCGGGCGTCGACGCCGCAGGAGGTGGCGCCTGCCCAGCGTCTGTTCGACGACGTGGTCGCCGCGTCGCGCATCCTGGCCGAGTCCCGCGAGACGCTGCGGGTGCGGCCGCAGCTGCGGATCGAGGCGGGGGACTTCGCCGGCCTTGCCCGCAACGACGACCTCGCGTGGCCCGACCAGCTCCGGCTGCTCGCCCGGTCCGTCGTGACCACGCCGCGTCCGTACCTGCGGTGGGAGCCGGTCCCCGCGCCCGCGCTGGTGGCGCGCGTGGCGCTGACCCCGGGGGAGCAGCCGGCGCACCTCGTGGTGCGCAGCGGCGTGCCGGACGCTGCGGCCACCGCCGAGCGGCACGTGGCACCGCCCAAGGCCACGCAGCTGGAGGCGGAGGCGGCGGGGAAGTTCGACGCCGCGATCGGCACCGGCGACGCCGCCGAGATCCGCCGGCTGTACGCCGTGGCGCTCGCCGAGCGGGGCACGCTGCTCGACCAGCACGTGCCGAGCCTCACCGACCCCCACGCGACGCACGAGCAGCAGGGGATCGCGCTCGTCGACCGGCCGGGGGCCGACACGGGGTCGGTGCACCGGGCGACGCTGCCGGACATCACCGCGGACCGCGGGCGCCCGATCGGCGAGGGGCAGTACGTCGTGCACGACACCGACGCGCTACGCCTGCCGTACCTGCCGGACCCGTACGCGACCGGTGTGTCGCTGGTGTTCTACGAGGCCGGCACTCCGCACGCGCTGCCGGAGCCGCGCGCGCTCCAGGCGGTCACCGTGCCCTACCCCGGAGCATGGCCGTCGCTGCAACCGCTGCGGATCGTCGTGGAGCCCGGCGCGGTGCTCGGCGCCCACGTGGTCGGGCACGAGGTGCGAGTCGCGGTCCCGCCCGGCGAGCAGGTGCGGGTGGCCGTCTCGAGCACGCTGGACCCGGTCGACCTGGAGAGGTTCGGGCTGTGGCGGTCGCACCTGGCCAGCGTCGTCGACCCCGCCGACGGCTACACCACCGACGAGGTGGTCGCCGCGGCGGCCCTGATGCGCGCGGCGTCGTCCGGCTGGACCTGGTGGCTCACGCCGTCGGTCGACGTCCGGCTGGTGCACGCGGTGCCGGTGCCCGTGCGACCACCGTCGCTCAGGGTGCTGGACCTGTTCCTGCGCCCGCCCGGCCGCGCGGTCGCGGCGTTCAGCGGGCTGGTCGACGTGCACGGGTCCAGCACGGACCTGCTCGTCGTGACCGCGTCTTGGACCGAGCAGGTGGACGACGTGTCGGCCGCGGGGCCGCAGGTGGCGTCGAAGTCCGACGTCGTCGTGCGCTCGCCCGTCGGGGAACGGGAGAGCACCGGAGCGCTGTTCCTCTACGACTTCCAGCCCACGGGTGCGCTCGCGCAGGCGCTCGGCGGGATCGGGTTCCACCGGATGCTGCAGACCTTCGAGGACACCCACTACCGGCGCGTGACGTACGTGCCGAGCGGGTCCACCCGGTACGCCGAGTTCTTCGACCCCTCCCAGGTCCCGGCGGAGCCGCCCACCGGCGAGCCCGTGGTGATCGACGTCCCCTCGTCGGCGCGGCCCGCCGCCCCGGTGGTGCTCGACGCGGTGCCGCTGCTGCGCTGGGAGCAGGGCACAGAGCCGGACGACCCGTTCGCGTGGCGGCAGGTCCGGCGCTCCGGCGTGCGGGTCTGGCTGGCGCGGCCGTGGTTCTCGTCGGGCGACGGCGAGCTGCTCGGCGTGCTGGTGTTCGACACCGACGAGTGGGAGCAGGCTCCGGACGGGACCTGGTCGCGGAAGCCGAAGGCTCAGCAGGCCCCCGACGGCGCGACGAGCCTGTGGGCAGCGGACCCGATCGCCCAGCACGGGGGGCCCACGAGCAACCCGACCGTCCCGCCGCTGCTCACGTTCGACCAGCTGCTGCTGGACGCCCTCGAGACCGGTGCCGCCGAGAGCGTCGACATCCGCCCGCCGCTGCACGGCGAGGTCCTCGGTGGGCGCGAGCGGGGGTGGCCGGACGCACCTGGCAACCCGGTCGCCGTGGCCGCCGCGGTGCCGCTGCGCGACGTGCGCGGACGCCCGGCGGTCCGGGTGCTGGGCTACCGCCCGGAGTACGACGAGGCGTCGGGCCGCTGGTTCGTCGACGTCGCGATCCAGGAGACCCCCGCGCTGTGGCCGTTCGTGCGCCTGGCCGTCGCGCGGTACCAGCCGCACTCGATCGAGGGGTGCTCGCTGTCACCCGTGGCGCTCACCAGCTGGGTGCAGCCGCTGCCCACCCGCACCCTGACGGTCGGCCGCCCGGACCCGCGGCACGTCCAGGTGACGCTCACCGGCGTCGTCAGCTGGCTGCGCTTCGACCCGCACGGTGCGCCTGGGCTCGCGGGGGAGCAGCTCAGCGCGGACAGCCCCACCGGCGACGCCGCCGTGCGCGCGTCGCGGCTCCAGCAGTCGCGCACGGTGCGTGCGACGGTGCAGAGCCGCGCCGCGGGAGCCGGCGACCTCGAGTGGGAGTCGTCGACCACGTCGGTGCTGCTGGCGGTGAGCGTCGAGGAGTCCGGCGGGTACCGCGCCACCTGGACCGGGTCGGTGCTCATCCCCGCGGGCGCAGCCTCGCCCGGTCTGCGGCGACCCGGGGGGTCGTCGGACGGGACGTGGCGCGTGCTCGTCGAGGAGCACGAGCTGCTGGACGCCGACGCGACCGTGCCCGGCGTCCCCGCGGCACCGGTGCCGCGGCTGGTCTACGCCGACTCGGTCTGGCTGTAGCGGTCAGTCGTAGAACGGGGGCAGGAGGTCCGTCGTGTCATCCGTGCGCTCGACCACGACGGTCCCGCACTCCTTCGCCTGTTCGCGTTCTGCTGCCAGTCGCCACCACGGTGCGTTCACGCTCCCGATGGTCCTCCCGTCGCCGTCTCGCCAGGTGGGACGTAAGGCCCGATCACTCCCAGACGTAGGCGGGTCGCAGCTCGGCCACGCTGCCCGGCCCGGCGAACTGCGCCGCGACCTCCTCGGCACGCTCCCGCGACGCGCAGTCGACCAGGAAGAACCCGGCCAGGTGCTCCTGCGTCTCGGCGTACGGCCCCTCGCTCGCCAGCGAGTCGCCGCTGCGCCAGCGGTACACCGTGGCCGACGCCGGGTCGGCGAGCGCCTCGGCGGACACCAGCTCCCCGCTCGCGGACAGCTCGGTGAGGAGCCCGTCGAACCGGCGGTCGGCGTCCTCGTGCTCGGCGACCGGTAGCGCGCGGCCCTCGTCGGTGAACCGGGACGTGGGGTGCGCCCAGGGCTTCGGGTTGGAGTGGATCAGGATGAGGTACTTCACGGTGAGCCTCCTGTCGGTGCGGTGCTGTCGGGGGGATGACGCGCGGGACGTCACGTTCTCGACACGTCCTCGTCGAGCCCGTCGTGCAGATCTCCGCACTCGACCTCGACGACGCCGTGCTGGACCAGGTAGGCGCGGGCGCCGCGATCGCCGTGCAGCGTGGCGGCCAGCGGTGCCCAGTGGTCGGCGCCGATGAGCACCGGATGACCGGGCCGGCCGTCGTACACCGCCTGCCGGAGATCTCCCGTGCGTGCCAGCAGCCTCGTGATCACGCTGGACGGGGTGCCCGGCAGGTCCACCAGGGTCACGACGGCCACATCGCCGGTGGCATGAGCCAGGCCGGTACGCAGCGACTCGCCGAGCCCGTCGGCCCACCGCTCCGCGACGACCGCGGTGACCCGCTCGTCGTCCGGCACGAGCGCCCGCGCCTCCTGCGCGGCCGCACCCAGGACGAGGACGACGCGCTCGCAGCCGCCGTCGAGCAGCAGCCTGGTGGCGTCCGCGAGCCAGGGGACCACCAGGGCCTTCGGGCCACCGCGCCGCGTGCCCGCACCCGCTGCGAGCACGATCCCGCAGAGGCTTGCGTCAGAGGGAGGCACGTCCCGTACGGTGCCAGTGCGCGAGTGCGGAGCGCTACCGGAGGGCGGCCTGGATGATCGACGACGGACCCGAGACGCGCGAACGACTCGCCACCGCGCTGCACGTCGCCCGGTGGGTCGACGAGGTCGCGTCGGGCTGCCCGTACCCCTCGGTCGACGCGCTCGTCGGCGTCGGCGACCTCGCGGCGCGGTCGTTGAGCCCCGCCGAGGTCGACGAGGCCCTGAGCGCGCACCCTCGGATCGGAGAGAGGTCGTCCGGGCTCTCCGCGGTCGAGCAGGCAGCGTCGACGACCGACGACCCCGCCCTGGTCGCCGCGATGGCCGATGGCAACCGGGCCTACGAGGAGCGCTTCGGCCGCATCTTCCTGATCCGCGCGGCCGGTCGGAGCAGGCCCGAGATCCTGGCCGAGCTCCATCGCCGGCTCCAGCTCACCGACGCGGCCGAGTCCGCCGAGGTCGCCGACCAGCTCCGGCAGATCGCGCTGCTGCGCCTGCGCACGGTGTTCGCGGCATGAGCGCGCTGACGACGCACGTGCTCGACACCGCCCTCGGTAGGCCCGCGGCCGGGGTGCCCGTGACGCTGGCTGCCTTCGACGCCGGCGCGTGGACCGAGCTGGCCTCCGGCCTCACCGACGACGACGGTCGCGCCCGGTCCCTCGGGCCCGATCGTGTGGCGCCCGGGCGGTACCGGTTCACGTTCGACACCGGTGCCTACTTCGCGGCGACCGGGCAGGTGGGGTTCCATCCCGAGGTGGTGGTGGTGTTCGACGTGGTGGATGACGGGCACTATCACGTGCCGCTGCTGCTGAGTCCGTTCGCGTACTCGACGTACCGGGGGAGCTAGGCGGGGTCGGCTGGCGCGTCGGAGCGTGCGTCGGCGGGTCCGGTGGGCGCTTCCGAGCGTGGTGGCGACGGGCGCGAACGAGCGTGGCGTCGGAGGGGTCGACGACCTGTTGCGTGTTCGCGTCCCGCCACGGAGCGCGCCCCAATCGGTGGGCTGTGGGCGGCTCGGTGTTCGGGTCTGTGGATATGTTTGTGCAGGTCAGAGGCTTGATCTCCTGTCCTGCTTGTCCTAGCATCGTACGTATGTTCGAAACGGTGGTAGGCGTGGTGGAGGTGGCGGCGCGGGTGCGCGACGCCACCTCCTCGCTGGCTGTCGTGGCCCGGCAGTCGCGGGCGTGGACGGGTGCGGACCGGGCGTCGGTGCTGGCGGTGGTGCGGGCCTCGGAGGCGGCGTTGGCCGAGGCGCGGGCGCACCTGCTGGTCGCCGACCGTGATGCGGGGGACAGCCTGCGCCCGGGGGATCGCTCGTTCGAGGCGGCCCAGGCCCGGGTGACCCGGTCCGGTCTGGGTGAGGCGTCGAGGGTGGTGCGGCAGGCCGACGCGTTGGTGTCGATGGGCACGGTCGCGGCTGGCGTGCGGGAGGGGTCGGTGCCGTTGGGTCACCTGGACGAGCTCGCCCGCATCGCGGCGGCCGCTACTCCGGAGGTCGCGGCGGTGCTGCGGACCCCGCAGGCGCAGGAGCAGGTGGTGGGGATGGCGAGCCGCGCGTCGCGGCCGGACTTCGCCCGGGCGTTGGCCCGTTGGGTCGCCGCCCAGGACCCCGCTGCGTTGCAGGCCGAGCATGAGGCCCAGCACCGGGAGCGGTTCTTCTCGATGTCCGTCCAGCCGCATGGGGTGTTCTTGAAGGGTCGCCTGGACCGGATCGCCGGGGAGTCCCTGCGGGTCGCGTTGGACGCGATGGGCCAGTACGGCGATGACACCCGTTCTCCGGGGCAGGCCAGCGCGGACGCGTTGACGATGCTGGCCGAAGGCGCGTGCGCCGGGGCGCGTCGGGCCGCCGGCCCGGAGGGCACCGAGGACGGCGCGCCCATGACTGTGACGTCCGGGGCGGTGAGTCGCCCGCACGTGTCCTTGCTGGTGGCGGCCGAGACGGTCGCGGAGCTGCTGGCCCACCAGCGAGCGTTGGAGGCTGCGGCCGACGCAGCCGACGATCACGGCACCGTGCGCGGCGGCATCACGCTGCTCGGCGGCGCCGCCACGCTCGCGGACTCCACCGCGCGCACCGGTGTCGGGTTGGCACCCGCAGACCGCCTCTGCGCCCCGGTCGCCCTGCCCTGGGGGACCGTGGCACCGGCGACGTTGGAGGACGGCACCCCGGTGGCGATGTCGGAGCTGGCGCGGGTGTTGTGCGAGGCGGAGATCACCCGGATCGTGCTGTCCGCCGAGAGCCTGCCCTTGGACGTGGGACGGGCCAAGCGGTTGTTCACCACCGCGCAACGGCGTGCCGCGGTGGTCCGGGACGGGCAATGCGTCTGGAACGGGTGCGAGCAGCACGCGTCGCGCTGCGAGGTGCACCACATCCGCTGGTGGGACCGCGACTCCGGTGCCACCTCGTTGAGCAACGCGGCCTTGTTGTGCAAGCACCACCACTCCGAGGTCCACCGACTCAACCTGACCCCCCACCGGCTGGAGAAACCACCGGGATGGACCCGGCGACAGCGTGCCAAGGCGGAACTCCGGGAGTCCTCGAGTGCTGGCGTTGCGGCGGGCCCAGGCATCGACGCGCCCACCACCGGACGGGCACCCCTGCGCTACGTGTTCCGCAACCACCGCGGACACACCGTCAACACCCCCGACGGACACCCACCCGACCACTGACCACGCGTGGCCGTCGCGCCTCGTGTGCGGGGCGTGCCTTCCGTGCCGCGTGAGCGCCCAAGGTCACACGCCGATAGGCGCGCACCCGACAGACATGCAGGCGACCGCTGACCGTGGTCGAGGGCGGCCTGCTGCTCAGTACTCGATGCGCGTGGGGCGGGCCAGCCAGGCGTCCATCGGGTCGGACGCGGTCGGGACGCGGTGGCCGGTGACGGGCATCGGCCAGGTGTCGGGGTGGGAGGAGAACAGGTCGTAGAAGGCGCTGTCGTCGAAGCCGGCGCGGGCGGCGTCGTGCCGGTCGGCGGCGAAGACCACATGGTCGACCCGGGCCCAGAGGCACGCGGCCAGGCAGAGGGGGCACGGCTCGCACGACGTGTAGACCGTGGCGCCCTCGAGGGAGAAGTTCTCGATGGTCCGGCAGGCCGCGCGGATGGCCTGCACCTCCGCGTGGGCCGTCGGGTCGTTGTCGCGGGTGACCCGGTTCTGGCCGACGCCGATCACCACGCCCGCGCGGACGATCACGGCGCCGAACGGACCGCCACCGTCGGCGACGTTGGCCGTCGCGAGCGCGACCGCCTGCGAGAGCCAGCTCTCGTCCTCCGGAGTCACAAGAGGCCCCCTCTGATGCCGGCGTGGTTGGAGCAGCCCATCGTGCCCCGAGCCCCGCAGGGACGCGCGCTCACGGAGCGCCCACCGAGCGGATCCAGGCGTCGCCGGCATCGGGCGCACCCTCGCGCACCACCACCGCCTCGATCAGTCCGTACGGGCGGTCGGCGGCGAAGAAGACCTCGCCCGGGTTCGGCAACCCGAACGGGCTGAGGTCGGCCAGGAAGTGGTGCTTGTTGGGCGCGGCGATGCGGACCTCCACCACCTGCGGGACGGCGTCGAGCACTGCCTCGCCCATCTGCCAGAGCGTCTGCTGGAGCGCGAGCGAGTGCTCCGCGGCGAAGGTGGACAGGATCACGGCACGGATGGCGGCATAGGTCGCGTCGTAGTCGAGGTCGGTGCCCGCATAGCGCCACTGCACGGTCAGTGAGGTGGCCAGCACGCGGTCGTCGGCGTCGACCAGGGTGGTGAACTCGTCGCGCAGGAAGCCCCGGAACTCGGACGCCGTCGACTTGAGCACCGTGAGATCGCGGAGGCCGCCGATGACGGTCGTGCCGGAGTCGTCGGTGGTCATGGAGGCCGTCCGCACCTCCTGCCCGCTGCGGACCCAGGTGTGGTCGTGCTCGGCCCCGTCCACCACGGCTCGCACCCAGGCGTACTCCTCGACGTCCACGCGCGCACCGGAGACGGGCTCGACGTGGTCCACGAAGTGCCGTCCGAGCAGCATCGCGAACTGCTCCGGTGAAGCGATCCCGTGCGACTTGGCGAACACGAACGACATGTTCTTCTGCGTGTCCGTGGGCAGGACCGCCGACTGGTCACCGTCGAGATAGGCGGCCGCGAAGTCGCCGCGCAGGACGGTGGAGACGTTGAGGTCGCGGATCTCGTGCCGGGGCGTGTCACGCACGATCCGCACGACGCGCGTCTCGGCCTTGCCGTACTGGTGGGCGTGCAGTCGGGCCGTCATGGCCGCAGTGTGCCTCGGCGATGTGACACGCGCGTTTCCTCCTCCCGGGACACCGGTGAGGACGGGTGTCCCGCCGCCTCGACGGTACTCGCGGGTGATCGGGAGCGGTCTAGGCTCGTCGCACCCCGCGAGCGCACCCCCGCGAGCGCCCTGGGTCCGGGAGGTGACCACCGTGCTCGAGATCGCGGACCGCCTGCTGGCCATCCTGAGCGCCGGCCACCGCGTCGCCGTCGCCACGGTCGTCTCGATGACGGGCAGCGCGCCGACGGTCGTCGGGACCTCGATGGCGGTGGACGAGGCCGGCGCGGCCGTGGGGAGCGTCGCCGGCGGGTGCGTCGAGGGGGCGCTGTACGACCTGTGCCGCTCCGTGCTCGACGGTGCCGCGCCGGGCGTGCAGGAGTACGGCGTCACCGACGAGGACGCGTTCGCCGTGGGCCTGACCTGCGGCGGGGTGCTCCGCGTCCACGCGCGGCTGGTGGGTCCGCAGGACGTGCCCGCGCTGGCCGCGGCGGCGCGTGGGGAGGACGCGGTCATGGTGACCGCGCTCGACGGGCCTCTGCCGGGTCGGCTGCCGCAGGTGGACCGGTCCGGCCTGGTGCGGGTCATGGGTCCCGACGGCGGCGTCGAGGTGTTCGTGGAGGTGGCGTCGGCCCCGCCCTGGATGCTCCTGTACGGCGCCCTCGAGTTCTCCTCCGCGCTCGCCGTCGTGGCGCGGGCCGCGGGATACCGCGTGACCGTGTGCGACGCCCGCGCGGTGCTGGCCACGCCGCGGCGGCACCCCGCGGCCGACGAGGTGGTCGTCGACTGGCCCGTGCGGCACCTCGCGCAGCAACGGCTCGGCGCGCGTGACGTGGTCTGCGTGATGGCGCACGACGACCGGTTCGACGCCGACCTGGTCCTCGCCGCACTCCGCTGCGGCGCCGGGTACGTGGGCGCGATGGGCTCACGGCGGACTCAGGACCGCCGCCTGGCCGAGCTGGTGCATCTCGGCGCCACCGAGGACGAGCTGACCCGGCTGCACGCGCCGATCGGCCTGGACATCGGGGCGTCGACCCCGGGGGAGACCGCGGTGTCGGTGCTCGCGGAGGTGCTGGCGTCCCGCACGGGAGCCACGGGGCTGCCGCTGACGGACCTGGCCGGCCCGATCCACCGCCCGCGAGCACCGCACTCCTGACCGCGGCGTGTGCCAGGTCGGCCTACGCGCGGGTCGGGGACGGGACGTCCGAACGGAGGTGGGCTGGGACCTGCACCTGCTCGGACGGTGCGGGTGGGGCGGTCGGGACGTCCGAGTGGACGTGGGCCGGGGGCTGCAGCTGCTCGGACGTTGCGCCGGGTGGAGTCAGACGTGCAGGAGGCGCCAGAGGCGTTCGGCGGACATCGGGAGCTCGCGCGGGCGGACGCCGAGCGCGTCGCGGATCGCGTTGGCCAGCGCGGGCGCGACGGGGTTGTACGGGGCCTCGCTCATCGACTTGGCGCCGAGCGGGCCGAGGCCGTCGCTGGTCTGAGCGAAGAGGACCTCGGTGCGGGGCAGGTCGACCATCTGCGGCACGTGATAGCTGCGGAAGGAGGCGGTGGTCACGCGGCCCTCGTCGTCGAGCCGCATCTCCTCGTACAGGGCGGTGCCGACGGCCTGGCCGGTGCCGCCCTCGATCTGGCCGCGCAGCTGCTCGGGGTGCAGGACGGTGCCGGCGTCGGCCGCCTGGACCGACCGCAGGATGGTGACCTCGCCGGTCGCGGGGTCGACTGCCACGCGGAAGCCGTGCACGTTGAACGCGACCGACCGCGGCGTCCCGTCGTGGGTGCCCTGGCCGGCGAGCCCGGGGACGGCGCGAGCGATCTCGGTCAGCGGTACCCCGCTCGCCGCGTCGGGTGTGAGGTCGCTGGAGTCCCACGTGCGGGGCTCGTCGCTCGGGTGGTCGCGCAGCGCGGCGGCCGCGGACAGGAGCTTGGCGCGCAGCTGGAGGGCGGCGCGGTGCAGGGCGAGCCCGGCGACGACGACGCCCGCGGACCCGAACGCCCCGGTGTCGTACCCGGCGACGTCGGTGTCGGACTGCACGATGACGATCCGGTCGACGGTGGTACCGAGCGCCTGCGCGACCAGCTGGCCGTGCACGGTGGTGGTGCCGTTGCCGAACTCCGTGGTGCCGATGGCGGCCTCGTACCGGCCGTCGTCGAGCAGGCGGACGGAGGCCTCGGCGTAGTGGCCGCGCGGCGCGATCGTGGCGATCATCGCGATGGCCATGCCGTCGCCGACGACCGTCCCGGCCGGTGCGGCGAGATCGGCGGACCGGTCGGCCAGGGCCGCCTGCACGAGGTCCAGGCACTGGTCCAGGCCGTAGGAGTGCATGTCGAGGTCGCCCTTCTCCTCGGCGTCGACCACCAGCAGGCGGTCGCCGGGGACGACGACGTTGCGGCGCCGCAGCTCGAACGGGTCGATGCCGACCGACCGCGCGAGGTCGTCCATGGTGGACTCGATCGCGAAGATGATCTGCCCCAGCCCGTACCCGCGGAACGCGCCCGACGGCACGGTGTGCGTGTAGACGGACTCGGCGTCGACCCGCTTGTTCGCGCACCGGTACACGGCCATCGACTCGCTGACCCCGTGGAACATCACGCCCGGTCCGTGGTTGCCGTAGGCGCCGGTGTTGTTGAGCACGTCGATGCGCATGGCCGTCAGCACGCCGTCTGCGTCCGCGCCGAGCTCCACCTCGACGCGCACCGGGTGCCGGGTGGGCACGATGGTGAACTCGTCGCGTCGGCTCATCTCGTACTGCACCGCGCGCCCGGTGCGCAGGACCGCGAGCGTGACGACGTCCTCGGTGAGCAGCTCCTGCTTGCCGCCGAACCCGCCGCCCACGCGTCCGGTGAGGACCCGGACGCGCGCGGGGTCGAGGTCGAAGATGTGCGCGATCTCGTCGCGGACCAGGTACGGCACCTGCGTGCTGGTGCGCAGGACGAGCCGCCCGTCCTCGTCGAGCCAGCCGCGCGTGGCGTGGGTCTCCATCGCCGCGTGCGAGACGCGGCTGGTGCGGTAGGTGCCGCCGACGCGGTGGGCCGACGACGCCAGGGCAGCGGTGACCGACCCCATCTCGGCGTGCAGCTGCGCGACGACGTTGCGCCCGGGCTCGGAGATGCGCGACTCGGGCCCCTTGTAGCCGTGCACCAGGGGGGCACCCGGCTCCCGCGCGGCCGACGGGTCGACGACTGCCGGGAGGACCTCGTACTCGACCTCGATCAACGACAGCGCGCGCGATGCCTCGCGCACCGACTCGGCGACCACGACGGCCACCCGCTGGCCGTGGAACCGGAGCACGGGATCGAGCACGCGGGTGTCGTCGGGGTCGTCGAGCCGCGACTCGTGCCGGGCGGTCGAGAAGAGCGTGGCGGGGGAGTCCTCATGCGTGAGCACGGCGATCACCCCCGGCGCGCGCAGGGCTGCCGAGGCGTCGATCGACACGATCCGGGCGTGCGCGTGCGGGCTGCCGAGCACCGCGAGGTGGGCCAGGTCGGTGGCCGGGACGTCGAGGGTGAACGGCTCGTTGCCGGTGACGATCCGGTGCGCGGCGGGGGAGCGCACGGAGCGGCCGGCGTCCTGACCGGCCAGCGCGTCGACCGTGTTGCGGCGGCGGGCGACCGCGTCGCAGATGGAGCGGTACCCGGTGCACCGGCAGAGGTTGCCCTTGAGCAATCGGGCGGTCTCGTCGTCGTCCTGCTCGAGGCCCAGTCCGGCCACCGTCGTGACCAGGCCCGCCGTGCAGAACCCGCACTGGAACGCGGCGGCGTCGACGAACGCCTGGCCGACCGCGGGGTCCAGCCCGGACACCGTGGTCACCGCGCGGCCGGCCGCGCGGTACGCGGGGACCAGGCAGGAGTGCGTCGGCCGGCCGTCCAGCAGCACGGTGCACGCTCCGCAGTCGCCGGAGTCGCAACCCTTCTTCACCTCGACGTGCCCCTGCTCGCGCAGCAGGGTCCGCAGGACCTGACCGGGCGCGGGCTCCGCCTCGACCGGGGAGCCGTTCACCTCGAACCTCATGCGAGCTCCTCTCGGACCTGCTCGGCCAGCCGGATCGTCATGGCCCGACGCCAGTCCGGGGCGCCGTGCGGGTCGTCGTACCAGTCGTCGACGGCCGCGACGGCCTCCGCGAGCTCGGTCCGCGAGGGCAGCGTCGGGAACTCCAGCCGGTGGGGGTGCGTGACGCCCGCCGTGAGCGTGACGACGAGCCCGCCGAGCCCGAGCCGGCGGCCGATGACGATCGCCCCGGAGCGGCCCTGCCGGGTCAGCGCGATGCGCCGGAACGCGGCCGGCTGCCCGAGCGCGTCGGCCGGGACGGACACCGCGCGGAGCACCTCGCCCCGGTTCAGCGTCGTGGTCCGTACGCCGGTGACGAAGGACGCGACGGGCTCCCGCCGCTCGCCGCCGTCGGGCGTCCACACCACCGCGGTCGCGTCGAGCGCCACGGCCAGCGACGTCATCGCGCCCGCCGGGAGCGCGAGGCAGATGTTCCCGCCGACCGTCGCCCAGTCCCAGATCTTCTCGGACGCCACGAGCGACCGGGCGCACTGCGCCACCAGGTGCTGCGAGCGCCACCCCGGCACCGGGGGGAGGTCCACCAGGGACCGGATCGTGCAGGTGGCCCCCAGGGTCAGCCCGTCCGCGGTCACCTCGACGGCCGGCCAGCCCAGCGTCGTGAGGTCGACCAGCTCCTCGAGGTCCGGCTGGAGCTCGGAGAACAGCCAGGTGCCGCCGGCCAGGGGCGCACTGCGGGGGCCGAGCGTCAGCTCGGTCCGGTCGTGTGCCGCACGGATGCGGTCCAGCGAGGTGAGGTCCATGGTCTGCCGAGTGAACCGTATACAGGTGTCCGGCATGTGACGAAGCACCTAGCGTCGGCGCATGACGAGTCGACACCTGCGCCAACCGACCCTCGACTGCGCCGAGCCGCGCGAGCTCGCCGAGTTCTACCGCCGCCTCCTGCGGTGGGAGTGGGCGCCCGGTCACGAGGAGCCGGACCCCGAGGGCGACGAGTACCTCCTCATCGTCGACCCCGAGCGCCCGGTCCGGATCGGCTTCCAGCGCTCGGACGCCCTCGTGCCGCCGTGGCGGGCGGGCGCCATCGTGCACCTGGACCTGGAGGTCACCGACCTCGCCGTCGGGCACGAGGAGGCGCTGCGCCTCGGCGCGCGACCGCTGACCGGGACGCCCGAGGAGGAGGGTCACCCGGAGGATCCCTTCCGCGTCTACGCGGACCCCTCCGGTCACCCGTTCTGCCTCTGCCTGGACCGCTGAGCCGCTACACCGCGGGCTGGAACGGGACCAGCTCCTCGTGCCCGTCCTCGATGACGAGGCAGCTGCTCTCGGGCACCTCGTGCCACGCGCCCTTGAGGTCCCCGAGCGGTTCGGAGACGACGATGCGCGTCGAGTCCGCGAGGTCGTGCAGCACGGGGTTCTCCGGGTACTGCTGCCGGAGCACGGCGACGTCGGTGTTCCGGAACAGCGACCGGCTCTGTCCCTCGGTCGAGTACCGGAACGCCCAGAGCCGGGTGCCGTCGCTGGTGGCGACGGTCATCTGCACGGGGAACGCGATGCCGTGCGTCCGGCCGACCTGCTCGACCAGCCCGACCGCCCGGGCGACGGCGGCGGGCGGGTCGTCCTCGAGGCCGAACGTCAGGGCGAGGTAGAACAGGACCTCGGAGTCGGTCGACCCCTCGATGAGCGGGAACAGCTCGGGGTCGATGGCCAGGACGAGGTCGCGCTTCATGGCGGAGAACCCGGCGAGCAGCCCGTTGTGCATCCACAGCCACCGGCCGTGCCGGAACGGGTGGCAGTTGGTCTGCTGCACCGCGGTCCCGCTGGTCGCGCGGATGTGCGCGAGCACCACCCCGGCACGGACGTGCTCGGCCACCTCGCGCAGGTTCCGGTCGCTCCACGCCGGCTCGATGCTGCGGAACACCCCCGGCGTGGGCGAGTGCTCGTCGTACCAGCCCACGCCGAACCCGTCGCCGTTGGTGGCCTCCGCGCCGAGCCGGCTGTGCAGGCTCTGCACGACGAGCGAGTTGGTGGGCTTGTAGATCAGGTCGTCCAGGAGGACGGGCGATCCCGTGTAGGCGAGCCAGCGACACATGTCGGCCTCCTTGCCGGTGCGACGGTCCCGCCCAGCACACCACCTGCGGTCCCGGATGTCTGCCCCCGGACCGCAGGTGGTGTGACGTCAGTACGACTCGGTGGACCGGGCGCAGCTCACGCGCGGGTTCCAGTCCTCGAACATGCCCGACGGGTTGGAGCGGAACAGCCACGCGTGCAGCTCGTAGAACGCCGGCAGCCCGTAACGGTTGCCCGCGGGGACCAGCTCGAACGTCCTCCCGAACAGCCGGGGCGGGGACGTGTGCGTGGCGTCCCAGTCGGCCTGGAAGACGACGTACTCGGCGGCCACCAGGCGCAGCCCGCCGTGCCGGGCGGGTTCGTACACGAGTGCCTCGGGAGTGGTCGCCCGGACCGCCCCGTCGCCGACGAGGTCGCCGTTGACGAAGTGCACGCCCATCCCGCCCTCGCCGGGGTTGTCGATGCACTGAACGCCGGCGGCGTCGCTGAGCAGGCCGTAGCCGGCGTCCTTCGCGACGTCCAGCTGCCGGTACGGGGCGATCGCCTGCCGGGCGTGGGAGACGCCGGCGTGGCCGGGGTCGTGGCCGTGGCCGCCGCCGAACCCGTAGCCGGAGGCAGCGAGCGTGACCGCGGCGAGCGAGGCCAGCACGGGGTTGACCATGATGACCTCCTCAGACGTAGAAGTACGGGTCGAGGACGCGGACCTGCGTGATCCGGTCCACGGGCAGCGAGTTGCGCTGCGCCGCCACGCGGATCGCCTCGGGGTTGGGGCCGTCGTAGACGCAGAAGGTCTTCGACTTGTCGTCGCTGACGTAGGAGTGGACCCAGGTGACGGCCTCGTCGGCGTTGTTGTCGACGACGGTCAGGCAGGACGCGGCGCCGTCGGGGTCGGTGGGGATGTGCAGGCCCGTCGGGAACGTGCGCTCGACGATGTATCGCGGCATCGGTCTGGCCTTTCGTGTGGGGGAAGTGATGCCGTCGACGCTAGGAAACGCGCGACGGGGCCCACATCGGTACGACTGCCCACGTTGGGCGCGCGCGATGCCTACGTGGTGAGCCCGAGCCGACGCGCCTCGACCGTCGCCTCCGTGCGGGTGCGCACGGAGAGCTTGCGCAGGATGGCCGCCAGGTGGTGGTCGACGGTCCGGCGGGACACGAACAGGCGCTCTCCGATCTCCGCGTTGCGCAGGCCGTCACCGACGAGCGCGAGCACCTCGAGCTCACGCGCGGTGAGGTTCGCCGGGTTGGCGCGCGTCGCCGGACGGTGTCCGCGGGGGATGCCCAGCACCCCGCGGTCGCGCAGTCGCTGGGCCACGATCGCGGCCGCCGCGCGGGCACCGAGCCCCTGGAGCAGCTCGACGGCCGTGCGCAGCGGATCGATCTCGTCGGCGTCGGCCAGAGCCAGTGCGCTCTCGTAGGGGCACCCGCTCCCGGCCCACGGGTCCGCGCCGGACGCGACGGGAGAGCCTGTCGCGCGGCTGCGCCAGGTGCCCAGCTGCTCGACGAACGACGACGCACCCCGGTCGACGGCGATCGGGAGCGCCGCGTCGACCGCGGATACCGCCGCGTCGGGCCGACCCTCGAGCCACGCCACCTCGGCCCGCGCGAGCGCCACCTGACCGAGCCGGGAGAGCTCCCCGGTCGGCTCGGCGAGCGCCCAGGCCTCGTCGAGCAGCGGGTGGTGGCCGGGGTCGCCCCGCCGCGCGCGGACCAGCCCGAGGACGACCAGCGCCACGATCCGGGGGGTCGTCGACGTGCGTCGGATGCGCAGGACCTCCTGCGCGGCGTCGGCGGCCTCGGACCACCGCCCCTCGTCGAGGGCCAGCCGCGCGCCGTAGGCGAGCAGGTAGAGCCGGTCGAGCTCGACCCCGTGGTCGCTGCAGTAGGCGAGCCCCTCGGCGAGGTACCGGTGCGCGAGCGCGTGCTGGCGCGTCTCCACGGCGCCGCCGGCGAGCAGCACGTAGGTGCGGCCGATGAGCACCGGCTGGTCCGTGCCCCGGGCGCCCTCCAGGCTCGCGACGAGCGCGGCCCCGGCGTCGCCCGCGACGTCGACCCGGCCGAGCGTCGCCCTCGCGTGGACCGCGGTCGCGGTGTCCCCGAGGGAGTCGGCGAGCTCCCGCCCGCGTCGCGCCCACCCGGCCGTCTCCGGGTGGGCGTCACCCAGGCAGACCGCAGCGAGGTTCGCATAGGCCATGGCGAGCTCGCGGCCCGGCGGCACCGACTCGAGCAGGGCGACGGCCTCGCGCGCGGCACCCTGGGCCTCCGCGGTCCGACCCGGGCACCAGAGGAACTCGGACAGCCTCCGCAGCACGTCCCCGCGCACGGTGACGTCCTCGCAGACCAGGAGCGCGTCCTGGAGTGCCGCGATCCCGTCGTCGTACTGGTCGGTGACGTAGCAGGACTCGGCCTGCCGCGTCAGCAGGCGCACGCGCTCGGCCGCCGGGAGCGCGTCCCCGTACCGGAGCGCGCGGGCGTACTGCGCGGCCGCCTCGCGGTGGGCGCCCAGGTGCGCGGCGTGCGCGGCGGCGGCGGGTGCGTACCGCAGGACGGCGGCTGCGTCGGCCACCGCGTCGGCGTGGTGCGCCAGCAGGTCGAGGTCCGGCGGGCGCGTCTCCAGCTCGGCCAGGGCGAGGCGGTGCAGCTGCGTGCGACGGTGCGGCGGGACGGCGTCCTCGACCGCCAGACGGGCCAGCTCGTGCCGGAACGCCACACCCCTGCCGTGCGGGACGAGCATGCCGGACGCGAGGGCCTCGTCGAGGGGGGACGCGGAGCCCGGCACCAGGGCGGCGAGCATCTCCAGGTCGGCCTCGGGGGGCACCACGGCCACCGCGTCGAGCAGCAGCCGCGCGGGCGGGCTCAGCCGCGACGCCCGGGCCAGCACGGCCTCGCGGACGGTCTCGGGGATCTCGTCGGTGCCCGCAGCGAGCGTCTCGACGACGAAGAACGGGTTCCCGGCGGTCCGGCGGTAGAGCTCGTCGGGGTCGACGCCGGCGGTGCGCGCGAGCGTCGCGACCGCGTCGGGGGACAGCGGCGAGAGGGTCACGCGGCGGACCGACCTGCTCGTCGCCAGCTCGCCGACGAGGGTGTGCAGGGGGTGGTCCCGGTCCAGCTGGTCGTCGCGGTACGTCACCACGACCAGCACGGGGGCGGTCTCCACCTTGCGAGCGAGCAGGCGGAGCACGTCCAGGGTCGCCTCGTCGGCCCAGTGCAGGTCCTCGAGCACCAGGACGGTCGCGTCCACCGACCGGAGCTCGCGCAGGAGGCCCTGCACCACGGCGTGCGGCGTCGGGTCCCCGGAGGCGAGCTCCTGGAGCTCGCCGCCGGCCGTCTCCGCGACGTCGAGCAACGGACCTAGCGGGCGCGGGGTGAACAGCGGGTCGCAGGCTCCCGCGAGGATCCGGGAGGTGGTGCGTGCGCACAGCTCGCGCACCAGGGTCGTCTTGCCCGCGCCGGCCTCGCCGCGGACGACGACGACCGACCCGCGGGACGTGCGGCGGACGTCGTCCAGCAGGCCGGTGAGCAGGGTCAGCTCGACGTCACGCTCGAGCGGGGCGCCCCGGACGGCGTCGACCGGTGCCGTGGTTCGGTCCACGACCCTCATCGTCCGCCGGGCCCCAGCGGGGGTCAACGTGCCTCACCAGGGCGGCGTCGGCACGCCCTCGTCGAACTGCGCACCGGGCCCGCAGCCGCCGACGTAGCCCTCGGGCATCCGCGGGTAGACCTCGGTCCAGTAGCGGACGGCCAGGGCCTGCGCCTCGGCGGGCGACGCGCCCAGGGCGACGGCCATCTGCGCGTCGCGCTGCACGGCAGCGCACTCGGCCTGGGCCTCGTTGGTGAGCCCGACCATGTGCATGGTCTCGTGCGTGAGCACGTGCACCGCGACGACCTGGTCGAGCGAGGGGTTCTGCTTGGTCGACCAGAGCCACGCGCGCAGGTCGCCGCAGGGCTCGAACTTCAGCAGGGTCTCGCGCTCGGGGACCCCGTCGGGCCCCCACGCGACGTAGCCCAGCTCGGCGCCGGCGTCGACGTAGGCCTGCCCGAAGCCCTGGCAGTGCACCTGCACCGGCCCGCCGGCGATCCGGCTCGCGGCCCCCTCGAGCCGGTGCTCGACCCAGGCGTCGACCAGCATCGGCACCGCGCAGCCCAGCGCCAGAGCGAGGGAGAGGCAGACGCTGATCGCCGGGAACGGCGCGATGCGGCCGAGCGAGTCGACCCGCCGCATCATCCACCGCACGACGATGCTCGCCGCGAGGGCGAGGAAGCCGATCAGCGAGAGGGCGAGGAGCACACCTCACTCATCGGTCGGTGGGAGCCCGACCATGATGTGCGCCGGGTCGAGGACCTCGAGGATGCGGCCCATCACGCGGTCGAGGTCGGCGACGTCGCCGTCCGTGAGCGGGTCGATGACGGTCGCTAGGACCGTGCCGACATGCCCGGGCGCCGCGGCCTCGACCGTCGTCCAGCCGGCGGGTGTGAGGATCGCGTTGGTGGCCCGCCGGTCCTCCGCGCACGCCTCCCGCCGCACCAGCCCACGCTTCTCCAGCCGGGTGACGACGTGGGAGAGGCGTGCGAGGGTGGCGTTGGTCTGCGCGGCGAGCGAGGTCATGCGCAGGGTGCGGTCCGGCGCCTCGGAGAGCATGGCCAGCGTGAAGTACTCGAAGTGGCTCAGGCCGGAGTCGCGCTGGAGCTGCGACTCGAGCGTGCCGGGCAGCAGCTCCACCACGGCGATGAGCCGCTTCCACGCGCGCAGCTGCTCGGGGGTCAGCCAGCGCGGGTCCGTCATGCGAGCCATCCTAACAAACACTTGACGCGACAACTATTAGAGGTACAGTAGTTGTAGCAACAACAAATCGAGGAGGACACCATGAGTACGGTCACCATCATCGGAGCAGGAAACATGGGCTCGGCCATCGCCTGGCGGGTCATCGCCGGCGGCAACGACGCGCAGGTGCTGACGCGGGAGCCCGTCAAGGTCGCGATCCCTGGCGCGAAGCACGGCACCGTCGGAGACCCGATCACGGGCGACATCGTCGTCCTCGCCCTGCCCTACGGCGCCGTTCCGGAGGTGCTCGGACAGTACGAGGGTCAGCTGGACGGCAAGGTCCTCGTCGACCTCACCAACCCCCTCGACTTCGCCACCTTCGACTCGCTCGTCGTGCCCGTGGGCAGCTCCGCCGCCGAGGTCATCGCGCAGGCCGTGCCCGGCGCGTCGGTGCTCAAGGCGTTCAACACCACGTTCGCGGCGACGCTCACCACGGGCGAGGTCGGGTCCGAGCGGACCTCCGTGCTCATCGCGGGTGACGACGCGGACGCCAAGGCCGCCCTGGCCGGGGTCGTCGAGGCGGGTGGCCTGCGGGCCGTCGACGCCGGGTCCCTCAAGCGCGCGCACGAGCTCGAGGCGCTCGGCTTCCTCCAGCTGACCCTCGCCGCGGCGGAGCAGACGTCGTGGACCGGCGGGTTCGGGCTGACGGCATGAGCGAGATCCTCGACGGCCGCACCGACGTCGGCGCCGTCACCCTCAAGGTGGGCGACCTCGACGGGATGACGGACTACTACTCCCGCGGCATCGGCCTGTCGGTCCTGGACGCCGAGGGCGACCGCGTCACGCTCGGGCGCCTGGGCGTCCCAGCCGTCGTGCTCGAGCACACGCCGCTGCTCAAGCACGCTCCGTCGACGGCCGCGGGGCTGTTCCACACCGCGATCCTGTTCGACGAGCAGAGCGCCCTCGCGTCCTCGGTGTACTCGGTCGCGCAGCACTTCCCGTCCTCGTTCACCGGGAGCTCCGACCACCTGGTGTCCAAGGCGCTGTACTTCGACGACCCCGAAGGCAACGGCGTGGAGCTCTACTGGGACCGGCCGCGCGAGCAGTGGGGCTGGGAGAACGGCCGCGTCGCGATGGCCACCAACTACCTGGACCCGAACGGGTTCCTGCGGGAGAACCTCACCGACCCCGACGCGCTCGACGGCGCCGCCGCGGTGGGGCACGTGCACCTGAAGGTCGGCGACATCGCCACGGCCCAGCAGTTCTACGTGGACACCGTCGGCTTCGAGGTCACCGCCGAGTACGGCACCCAGGCGCTGTTCGTGTCGGCCGGCGGCTACCACCACCACCTGGCCATGAACACGTGGCAGAGCCGCGGCGCGCAGGGCCGGTGGCCGGCGCTCGGACTGGGCGAGGTCACCATCGAGCTCCCGACCGACGAGGAGCGCGGCGCGCTCGGCGCCCGGCTGACCAGCCGGGGGGTCGCCACGCGCGACGACGGGCGCGTCCTGGCGTTCGAGGACCCGTGGAACAACGAGATCCGGGTCGTGGTCGCGGGCTAGAGGAGGGCATCCGCCCGCCGTCGCAGGAGCCCGCGCTCGCCCGCGTTGCGCGTCTGCTCCGCGGCGGCCCGGAACTCCTCGGCAGCCTCGGCCGTGCGTCCCAGCTGCTCGAGCAGCTGTCCGCGCGCCGCCCGGCGCAGCGGGTAGTCGGCGAGGCCGTCGACCTCGTCCAGAAGGGTGAGCCCCTCAGCGGGCGACCCCGCCATGCCGAGCGCCACGGCCCGGTTGAGCGACACGACCGGTGAGGGCGACACTGCGGCCAGCTGGGCGTAGAGGCCGGCGATGAGGGGCCAGTCGGTGTCAGCCGCAGTCGCGGCGGTCGCGTGGCAGAGGCTGATCGCCGCTTGCAGCGCGTACGGTCCCCGGGCGCCGCCGAGCCCGTGGGCCCGCTCCAGGGCGGCCGTCCCACGGCGGATCAGCAGCCGGTCCCAGAGGCGGCGGTCCTGCTCGAGCAGCGGGACGGGCGTACCCGCCGCTGTCACGCGTCCGGGCAGCCGCGACGCCTGCAGCTCCAGCAGCGCGTCGAGCGCGTGCACCGACGCCTCATCGGGCAGGAGTGCGCAGAGCACCCGCGCCAGCCGGATCGCCTCGTGGCACAGCTCGGGGCGCGACCACTCGTCGCCGGAGGTGGCGACGTACCCCTCGTTGAACACCAGGTAGACCACGTCGAGCACCGACGCCAGGCGGTCGGGCATGGCCTCCGCGGCCGGCAGCTCGAACCTGACGCCCTCGCGGGCCAGCGTTCGCTTGGCGCGGGAGACCCGCTGTGCGGCCGTCGCCTCGCTGATGAGCAGCCCGCGGGCCACCTCGTCAGTGCGCAGGCCGCCGAGCAGGCGAAGCGTCAGGGCCACGCGCGACTCGGAGGTCAGCGCCGGGTGGCACGTGGTGAAGACCAGGCGGAGCAGGTCGTCGCCGATGTGGTCGTCCAGCAGCGCGTCCACGTCCTCACCTTCCCCCTGCTCGATCGACCGGCCGACCTCGGCCAGCTTGCGGGCGTAGGTGCCCCTCCGGCGGACCAGGTCGAGGGCTTTGTGGCGGGCCGTCGTGACCAGCCAACCGGCGGGGTTGGGTGGGACACCGTCCGCCGGCCACTGCTCCAGGGCAGCGACGAACGCGTCCTGGGCGATCTCCTCACCGATCCCGATGTCTCCGACCACCCGGGACGCGACGGCGACGACCGCCGCGGACTCCATCCGCCAGACCGTCTCGGCCGTGCGGTGTGCGGAGTCGCGACGGTCGTCCGTCGTCGCGGTGTCCTCAGGGTTCATAGACCCGCAGCACGTCGGCCTCGCCGGCCCAGCCGTCCCAGTGCTCCTGGTGCAGGCGGACGAACCGGGTGGCCCACTCGACGGCCTCGTCGCGGGAGCGGACGTCGTAGATCGCGTAGCTGATCAGCTCCTTCGTCTCGGCGAACGGTCCGTCGGAGACTGTCAGGCGCCCACCGACAGAGTGCACGCGGGCCCCGTCGGCCGCGCTGGGCATCAGCCCTGCGGTGTCGAGCAGCGCTCCGGCCGCGGTCGCCTCGGCGCCGAGTGCCATGATCGCCTCGAAGAGCGCTGGCGGCGGGGGAGTGGTGGGCTGTGCGGTGACTCGCAGGGTGGTGAAGTAGCGCATCGTCGTCAGCCTCTCAGGCAGCCGTGCGGCGGTAGGTGTCGATGGCGAACGCGCTGACCCAGGTCCAGGTCAGCAGGATCCCCGCGGTGAACGACAGCACCCCGACGGTACCGGGGACCGAGGCGATCAGGGCGAATCCGCCGAGCAGCGCGGCAGCGGCAGCAGCCGACAGCACAGCGCCGAGCGGGCGACCCTGCGAGGCGAACCGCCGGGCGACGACCACCATGGCGACCGCCAGGGCGACGAACCCGAGCCCCGAGGTCAGCAGGTGCAGCATCCCGTGGGTGCTGGGCACGGTCGGTGCTGACGAGCCGACGGGGAACCCGTCCTGCGGGTCCGCCCGGAACACCCCCGCCAGCACGAAGCCGATGCCGAACACGGCCACGAGCCGCGGGACCCAGCGGTACCCGGGGCCGCTCACGAGCGACCGGCGCAGTCCCACGGCGAACGCGATCACCATGAGCCCGGTGAGGATCAGGTTGGCCACCTGGACCCACCCGAGCGCTCCGTTGGCCAGCGTGGACCAGGCGTGGCGTGTCAGGTCGAAGCCGTCGCGCGTCAGCGCCTGGGTCAGCGAGACGACCACGTAGAACGGACCGGCGAGGACGCCGTAGCCGAGCAGCGACCTGGTGATGCGGACGGCTGGGTCGGTGGTGCACTCGGCCGAGCCGGCGCGTGGGGCGGAGGTGGCGGACATGGTGACTCCTCGGTGTCGGCGACCGGGCGGATCCGGCCGTACACCCCCTCCTCGAACGGCCCCCACGGTTCTCGACAGGCCGGCGACCAGAACTCTCTCGCTCAGCCCGGGATCGCCCCGGTCAGCTCGGCGCGCGACCGGATCCCCAGCTTCAGGTACACGTTGCGCAGGTGGTACTCGATCGTCTTCGGGGACAGGAACAGCGCGGCGGCGGCCTCGCGGGTGGTGCGCCCGGCGGCCAGCATGCTGGCCACCTGGAGCTCCTGCGGCGTGAGGTGGTCGAGGCCGGTGGCGCTGCGCCGCTGGGCCGTCTCGCCCGTCGCGCGCAGCTCGGCGGCCGCCTGGTCGGCCCACGGGACCGCGCCGAGCCGCTCGAAGGTCGCCAGCGCGGAGCGCAGGTGCGGGCGCGAGTCCACCCGGCGCTTCATGCGGCGCAGCCGGGACCCGTACGCCAGCTCGGTGCGCGCGGTCTCGAACGCGTCGGGCGTGTGCTGGTGGTACGCGAGAGCCACCGAGAAGCACACGTCCACGTCGGTGTCCGGGCACGTCAGTCCGGCCGCACGGGCGGCCCGGGCCAGTGACCACGGCTGGCCCTTGACCTCGGCGCGCTCGGTCAGCGACGCCGCGAGGGCGCCCGCCTCGTCGGTCTTCCCCTGCCGCACCAGGATCTCGACCATCTCCGCGGCGGGGGAGATGTCGACGTCGACCAGACCGAGGTCCGCCAGCAGCACGTCGAGCTCACGGAACCGGTCGAGCGCCGCGTCGGTCCGCCCGAGGTTCAGCTCGCGCTCGGCGAGCGCGGTGATCGCCCAGGTCCGGTGGAAGCCGAGGTGGTGCTCGCCCGCGATCGCCAGGGCCTCCTCGGCGTGCGCCAGGCAGGCGTCCGCGTCGCCCCGGCGCGCCTCGAGCCAGGACAGCCCGGCCAGGCACGCCGCGAGGTCGGTCGCCTGACCGGCCTCCCGGGCGAGCTGGATCCCCTCGGTGTACCCCGCGACGGCGTCGTCCCAGCGGTCGGTCGTCGCCTGGTCGCGCGCGACGTAGAACAGCAGGATCGGCAGGCCGCCGATGTCGCTGCGGCGCCGGGAGTGGGCGACGACCGTGGGGATGACGTCCCGGCCGACGGTGCTCTCGCGCAGGTAGAGCGGCAGCATGACGAGCCACGGCGCCAGGCGCGGGTCGTCGAGGTACTGGTCGACCTCCGCCATGGCGGCGCGCAGCAGGTCCGGACCTCCGTGACCGGCCAGGATGTCCGCCACGGCGGTCGCCATCGACCCGACCCACCGTGCTCGCGCCGTCCGCGGGTCGAGCTCGGCGATGCGGGCAGCGGCCGCCTCGGCCGTCGCCACGTCGCCGGCGAACATGCAGGCCAGGACGCCCTCGGCCAGCATCGCGACAGCGGTGTCGGGGTCGACGTCGGGCTGCGTGCCGGCGGTCACGAAGACGTCGCGGGCCCGTTCGACCGAGCCGGTACGCGCGGCGATGGTGCCGTCCAGCGCGGCCACCCTGGTGCGCAGAGCGGGGGACAGGGCGAGCTCGGACGCGCGAGCGAGCTGGTCGAGAGCGGCATCCGGCAGGCCGGCACGCCACGCGCTCTCGGCCGCCGAGACCAGGCGCTGGGCACGGTCGGCCGGGTCAGGGCTCAGGCCGGCGGCGCGGTCGAACCCCGCGGCGGCCACCGCCCACGCCCCGCGACCTCGGGCCCGCGTCGCGGCCTCGTCCAGCACGGCGGCCACCGACGCGTCCGGGGAGGCCGTCGCCTCGCCGAGGTGCCACGCGCGCCGGTCGACGTCGTCGGCCGGCACGGCCTGCGCCAGGGCGGCGTGCACCGCGCGCCGAGCCCCCGGGGCGGCCTCGGCGTAGATGCCGGAGCGGACCAGGTCGTGCCGGAAGGTCACCCGGTGGGCGTCGACGGTGAGCAGCTGCTCGCGGGCGGCCTCGTCGAGGTCGCCGACGGACACCCCCAGCAGCGCGCACGCGTCGGTGGTCGCCGCGAGGTCACCGCCCGCCGCCGCCGCGACGAGCAGCGCGGTGCGGGCCCCCTCCGAGAGAGCGTCGGCGCGCCGGGCGAACGTCCGGGCCAGCGACGCCGGCACGGGCACCGGCGCCCCCGGCGGGAGTGCATCGAACCCCTCGTCGGTGAGCTCCAGGAGGGCGAGCGGGTTGCCCCCGGTCGACGACAGCAACCGTGCGCGAGCCTCGTCCGGCAGGCGTCGGCCCAGCGACCCGGCCAGCTCGGCCGCGTCGGCTCCGGTGAGCCCGCCGAGCACGAGGGTGGGCAACCCCGCCGAGCCCACGACCGACGGCGTCTCGTCGCGCGCCGCGAGCAGGACGACCACGGGGTCCGCCGTGAGCCGGCGCGCGGCGAAGCACAGGGCCTGCGCCGACGGGGGGTCGAGCAGGTGCGCGTCGTCGACGATCACCGCCACCGGGCCGTCGTCCGCCACGCGGCTGAGCAGGCTCAGCACGGCGGCGCCGACGGCGAACCGCTCGCCGGCGGACCCGGGCACCAGCGCGAGCGCCGAGCCCAGCGCCTCGGCCTGCGGTGCCGGGATCGCGTCGAGGTGGTCCAGCACCGGGCGTAGGAGCTGGAGCAACCCGCCGAACGGCACCTCGCGCTCGGCGTCGATGCCGGCTGCCCGCAGCACGCGCATGCCGGCTTCCGTCACGGCCGCGGCGGCGTCCTCGAGCAGCGCGCTCTTGCCGATCCCCGCCTCCCCGGCGAGCACCAGCGCACCGCTCTCGCCCACGCGGGCAGAGGCCACCAGCTTCCTGATGACCTGGCGCTCCTGCTCGCGGCCGACCAGCACCCACCGAGTCTAGGGAGCGCACCAGGGGGGTCCCCTGATGCGACCGCCGCTCCGTCGCGACCAGGGTCAGATCCGACGGATCCGACATCTCCCGAGGAGTTGCACCACCATGACGCAGACCCTGCCGTTCACCGAGCGGACCATCGACCCCGACAAGCTCATGTCCTTCGTGTTCCGCGCCGTCGACGAGGTGGGCGCCACCCTGAACACCGCGCTGGTGGTGATGGGCGACAAGCTGGGCTACTACACCGCGATGGCCGACGGCCGCCCGACGACGCCGGCGGAGCTGGCCGAGCAGACCGGGACCAGCGAGCACTACGCCCGCGAGTGGCTGAACAACCAGGCCGCCGGCGGCTACGTCGAGTACGACGCCGAGTCCCGCCGCTACACGCTGCCGGCCGAGCACGCCGTGGCGCTCGCGGACCCGTCGAGCCCCGCCTACCTGGCCGGCTTCTTCCAGCTGGCGCTGGGCACAGTGCACGACTCCGACGACATCTTCGCGGCGGCCCGCGACGGCGACGGCCTCGGCTGGCACGAGCACCACACCGACGTGCACCACGGCTGTGAGCGCTTCTTCCGCACCATGTACAACGGGCACCTGCTCACGGAGTGGATCCCCGCGCTCGAGGGCGTGACCGCCAAGCTGGAGGCCGGTGCCAAGGTCGCCGACGTCGGCTGCGGGCACGGTGCGTCCACGATCCTGCTGGCCAAGGCGTTCCCGAACTCCACGTTCGTGGGCTCGGACTACCACGCCGCGTCGATCGACATCGCCCGCGAGCGCGCCCGGGCAGCCGGGGTGGACGACCGCGTGACGTTCGAGGTGGCCCCCGCCACGGCGTTCAGCGGCTCCGGCTACGACCTGATCGCGATGTTCGACTGCCTGCACGACATGGGCGACCCGGTGGGCGCGGCCCGGCACGTGCGCAACGCGATCGCCGCGGACGGCACGTGGATGGTGGTCGAGCCGATGGCGGGCGACCGCGTCGAGGACAACCTCAACCCGGTGGGCCGCACGTACTACGGCTTCTCGACGCTGCTGTGCACGCCGGCGTCGCTCAGCCAGGACGTGGGGCTGGCGCTCGGCACGCAGGCCGGCCCGGCCAAGATCAAGGACGTCTCCACGGCCGCCGGGTTCACGGCGTTCCGCACCGCCGCGAGCACGCCGTTCAACAACGTGTTCGAGGTACGCCCGTGACGCAGCAGCACCGTGAGGCGGACACTGCTCGGGTGGGTATCCGCCCGAGCAGGCCGAGTCAGTCAGCAGACCCCGACGTCGTCGGCGTCGCGGTGCGCGACGGGGTCGAGCTGGCGTACGAGGTGTTCCACCAGGACCACCCGCTGACGGTGATGCTGGTCCCCACCTGGTCGATCGTGCCGTCGCGGTTCTGGAAGGCCCAGATCGGCTTCCTGGCCCGGCACTACCGGGTCATCACGTTCGACGGACGGGGCAGCGGCCGGTCCGGCCGTCCGGAGGGCGCCGCCGAGTACACGGACCGGCAGTACGCCGACGACATCCTGGCCGTGCTCGACGCGACGGGGACCGCCACGGCCGTGCTGGTCACGGAGTCGTGCGGGGCCTCGTGGGCCGTGCACGTGGCGTCGGGCGACCCGGACCGCGTGCTCGGGCTCCTGGCGATCGCGCCGTCGTGCGGTCTGGACGTCGCTACCCCCGGCCGCGACCACGTGCCCTGGGACGAGCCGCTGGACGACACCCACGGCTGGGCGAAGTACAACAAGCACTACTGGCTCGGCGGCGGCTACGACGACTTCACCGGGTTCTTCTTCCGGCAGATGTTCTCCGAGCCGCACTCGACCAAGCAGATCGAGGACTGCATCGGCTGGGCGCACGAGATCAGCCCGCAGACCCTCGCCGACACCACCGCGGGGCGTCTCGGGTGCGACGGCGCGTTCTGCGCACCGATCGCGCCCCTGGCCCGGCAGGTGACGTGCCCGGTCGTCGTGGTGCACGGCACCGACGACCGCATCCGGCCGCAGGCGTTCGGCGAGAAGCTGGCCGAGCTCACCGGCGGGGAGCTGGTCCTGCTGGAGCACGCCGGGCACGGACCGTCGGCGCGCGACCCGGTGAAGATCAACCACCTGATCGCGCAGTTCGTCGACCGGTTCACGGACCCGCCACCACGGACGACCTGGGTGCGCGCGGCTCGGCGGCCGCCGAGGGCGCTGTACCTCTCGTCGCCGATCGGGCTCGGGCACGCGCAGCGGGACGTCGCGATCGCCGCCGAGCTGCGCGCCCGGCGGCCCGAGCTGCAGATCGACTGGCTGGCGCAGGACCCGGTCACCACGGTGCTCGCGCAGCACGGCGAGACGCTGCACCCCGCGTCGGCGTGGCTGCGCAACGAGTCCGGCCACATCGAGCACGAGGCCGGCGAGCACGACCTGCACGCGTTCCAGGCCATCCGCCGGATGGACGAGATCCTGGTGCACAACTTCATGGTGTTCGACGAGGTGGTGGCCGAGGGCGAATACGACCTCGTGATCGGCGACGAGGCGTGGGACGTCGACTACTTCCTGCACGAGAACCCCGAGCTCAAGCGGTTCTCGTTCGCGTGGATGACGGACTTCGTCGGCTGGCTGCCCATGCCCGACGGCGGACCGCGCGAGGCCGCGCTGACCGCCGACTACAACGCGGAGATGATCGAGCAGCGGGCCCGGTTCGCGCGCGTGCGGGACCGGTCGGTGTTCGTCGGCGACCCCGACGACATCGTCGAGGACGACTTCGGTCCGGGGCTGCCCAGCATCCGCACGTGGACGCAGGAGAACTTCGACTTCGCCGGCTACGTCACCGGGTTCGACCCCGCGCAGCTGGAGGGCACGCAGCGGCTGCGTGCCGAGCTGGGCGTCGGGCCGCAGGAGAAGCTCTGCCTGGTCACGGTCGGCGGGTCCGGCGTCGGCACGTCGCTGCTGCGGCGCGTCATGGACGTGGTGCCGCTGGTCCGTCAGCTCGCGCCGGAGCTGCGGTTCGCCTTCGTCACCGGGCCGCGTATCGACCCCGGGTCGCTGCCGGCGTGGGAGGGGTCGACGGTGCTCGGGTACGTGCCCGACCTGTTCCGGCACCTCGCGGCGTGCGACGTGGCGGTGGTCCAGGGCGGCCTGACCACGACCATGGAGCTCACCGCGCTGAACAAGCCGTTCGTGTACGTGCCGCTGCGTCACCACTTCGAGCAGAACCTGCACGTGCGCAAGCGGCTCGACCGGTACGAGGCCGGCCGGCACCTGGCCTACGAGGACGTCATCGACCCGGACGCGCTCGCGGAGGCGATCGTCAAGGAGGCCAGCCGCGACGTGCGGTACCGGCCGGTGGCGACGGACGGTGCCGCGCGGGCTGCGGCGATGCTGGCGGACCTCGTCTAGAAGTCCACCAGCGTCAGCCGCACGTGCACCGGGTCGCCGACGTCCAGGTGCTCGGCCCGGCGGACCGCCTTCTTCACGGGCAGCACGTACGTGTCCGTCGAGGGGAAGATCGAGGTCCGCCAGGTCGTGCCGCCGACCGTCACCTCGACGCGCACCGACCCGAAGCCGCGTGTGTTGTCGCCGACGAGGTCCAGCACCTCGTCGGCGAGCTCGGTCGGGAGGCTCACGAACGTCCACGCGTCGGTGCGGCGCGCGCTCCAGAGCCACAGCGGGGCGTCGAACTCCATCGGGCCATCGTCGCGCGTGGCACCGACACGCGACGTAGCGTCGGGGGATGGATGTCGCCGCACTGCTGATCGAGTCCTTCGGACGAGTGGAGGGCGTGCTGGACCGCGCGGTCGACGGGCTGACAGTCGACCAGCTGACGCTCCGGCCCTACCCGGAGGCCAACTCGATCGCGTGGCTCGCCTGGCACGCGGGCCGCGGGCAGGACGCCCAGGTGGCCGACGTCGCGGGGGTCGAGCAGGTGTGGACCGCGCAGGGGTGGGCGGACCGGTTCGCGCTGCCGTTCGACACGTCCGCCACCGGCTACGGGCACACCGCCGACGAGGTGAGTCGGGTCCGTGCGTCCGGCGACCTGCTGCTCGGCTACTACCGGGCGGTGGCCGCGCTGACGGAGAGCTACCTGCGGGGGCTGACGCCGGACGACCTCGACCGCGTCGTCGACGTGCGCTGGGACCCACCCGTCACGCTCGGCGTCCGGCTGGTGAGCATCGTCGGCGACAGCCTCCAGCACGCCGGTCAGGCGTCGTACGTGCGCGGTCTGCTGGAGCCCATCGAGACGTAGGCTCCGGCGCATGCGGTGTCCCTACTTCGATGCGGGCGTGTGCCGCTCGTGCACCTGGATGGGACGCCCGCACGGCGAGCAGGTCGCGGACAAGGAGCGGCACTGCCTGAACCTGCTCGGCGAGCGCGACGACCTCGTGTGGCTGCCGCCGGTGACCGGGCGGGAGTCGGGGTACCGCAACAAGGCGAAGATGGTCGTCGGCGGGACGGTCGAGCAGCCGACGCTGGGCATCCTCGACGCGGGCGGGAAGGGCGTCGACCTCCAGGGCTGCGGTCTCTACCCCGCCTCGCTGGCCGCCACCTTCCCGGTGCTCGCCGCGTTCGTCACGCGCGCGAGCCTCACGCCCTACGACGTGCCGGCGCGCACCGGCGAGCTGAAGAACCTGCTGGTCACGCAGTCGCCGGACGGCGACCTGATGGTCCGGTTCGTGCTCCGCTCGCAGGAGCCGGTGGCGCGCATCCGCAAGCACCTGCCGTGGCTGCTCGGCGTCCTGCCGCAGCTGCGGGTGGTGTCCGTGAACCTCCTGCCCGACCACAAGGCGGTGCTCGAGGGCGACCGGGAGATCCTGCTCACCGCCACCGAGACCTTGCGGATGCGCGTCAACGGGATCGACCTGCACCTGCGCCCGCAGAGCTTCTTCCAGACGAACACCGAGGTCGCGGCCGCGCTGTACCGGCACGCGACCGCATGGGTCGAGGAGCTCGCGCCGGTGTCGGTGTGGGACCTGTACTGCGGGGTCGGGGGGTTCGCGCTGCACGTGGCGGCGCCCGGACGCGAGGTGGTGGGAATCGAGACCAGCACCGAGGCGATCGCCAGCGCCACGGTGAGCGCGGCCGACCTCGGCCTGGCGGGGGTCCGGTTCGCGGCCGGCGACGCCACCGCGTTCGCCCTGGGCGCCGACGCCGCCCCGGACCTGGTGATCGTCAACCCGCCGCGACGGGGGATCGGCGAGGCGCTGAGCCGCTGGCTCGAGGCCTCGGGCGTGCGGCACGTCGTGTACTCCAGCTGCAACGCCGTGTCGCTGGCCCGGGACCTGGCGGCGATGCCCTCGCTGCGCCCGCGCCGCGCGCAGGTGCTCGACATGTTCCCGCAGACCACGCACTACGAGGTGCTCACCCTGCTGGAGCGGGTCTAGGCACCCAGCAGCGCGATGACCTCGTCGGTCGTCCCCGTCTCCCCGATCCTGGGGAAGATCCGCGTCACGCTGTTCTCGTGGGCCTCGGGGCTCCCGTCGGTCATCGCGTCGACCGCGAACGTGACGTTCAGGCCGTGCTCGTAGGCCGCGCGGGCGGTCGACTCGACGCCCATGGTCGTCGCGATGCCGACGACGACCACCTGCGTCACCCCGAGCCCCTCCAGCAGCTCCGCGAGACCCGTGCGGTGGAACGCGCTGAGGGTCCGCTTGACGATCACGTGGTCGCCTGGCTGCGGGGTCAGCTCCGTGACCAGGTCGGCGGCGCCCTCGGGAACGGGGCCGCCCCCCGCGCGCCGGGGGAACTCGTTCCGGCCGGGCGCGCTGCCGAGCGCCTGGACCAGCACCACCGGCAGGCCGTGGCGGCGGAACGCGTCGGCCAGCCGCGCCGAGCGGGAGACGACGTCCGCGGTGGGGTGGGCGGACGGGAGGGCGACGACCGCGTTCTGGAGGTCGACGACGACCAGGGCCGTGCTCGGGTCGAGGGTGGTGAGGGTCACGGGGCGGGCCTTTCGAGGGTGAGCCGGTCCAGCAGGGTCAGGGCGTCGCGCACGGTGGCGCGCTCGGCGGCGGTGAAGCGGTCCTGGAAGGCGCGGGCCAGCCACTCCTCGCGCACGACGCGGACGCCGTCGGCGCGCTCGCGACCGGCAGCTGTCAGGGAGATCAGCAGGCGGCGGCCGTCGTGGGGGTCCGGGGTCCGGTCGACCAGGCCCTGGGCGTCGAGGGCGGTCAGGATCGTCGCCACGGACTGGGGCCGCACACCCTCGGCGGTGGCCAGGTCGCTCGCCGACGCGGGACCGGACGTGCCCAGCCGGCTCAGCACGCTCAGCTGCGACGGCGTCAGCGTGCTCGTGTCGTAGACGTCGCGGAGCCGACGCACGAGGCGCCCGAGCAGCACCCGGAGGTCGCGGGCGGCGCGTGCCGCGTCGGCGGAGATCGGGTCCATGAATCGACAGTATCAACTGTTCAGTTGAAACTGGCTGTTGGACGGGCGTCCGAGACGGTAGGAAGAGCCATGAGCAACGCTGCCGTCCTCGTCATCGGTGCCGGTCCCGGGGGACTCGCGGTCGCCGCCGCGCTGCGTCGGCAGGGGGTCGCCTCCGTCGTCCTGGAGCGGTCGGACGACGTCGGCGCGTCGTGGCGACGGCACTACGAGCGGCTGCACCTGCACACCACCCGGCGCTGGTCGAGCCTGCCGGGGCTGCCGATCCCTCGGGAGTTCGGCCGGTGGGTGGCCCGCGCGGACGTGGTGCGCTACCTCGAGCTCTACACCGCGCACCACCGGATCGACGTGCGGACCGGCGTCGACGTCACGCGCATCGCGCGCGCCGGCTACGGGCGCTGGGTGCTGGAGACCACCACGGGCGACGAGCTCGCCGGGTCGACCGTCGTCGTCGCCACCGGCTACAACCACACCCCGGTGCCACCGAGCTGGCCGGGCGTCGAGACGTTCGCCGGGGAGCTCGTGCACGCCTCGGCCTACCGGAACCCCGAGCCGTACCGCGGCAAGGACGTCCTCGTGGTCGGTGCGGGGAACACCGGCTCGGAGATCGCCGTGGACCTCACGGAGGGCGGCGCGGCACGCGTGCGGCTCGCCATCCGGTCGGCACCCCACATCGTCCGGCGCTCGAACCTCGGGTGGCCCGCACAAGGCACCGGGATCGTCGTCCGGCACCTGCCCGTGCCGGTCGTCGACACGATCGCGGCCGCGGTGGCCCGCGTCGAGGTGCCCGACCTGTCGGAGTTCGGGCTGCCGCGGCCGACCACCGGCCTGTACTCCCGGGTGAGGCAGGGATCGGTGCCTCTGCAGGACGTCGGTCTGATCGCGGCGGTGCAGGCGCGCCGGGTGGAGCCGGTCGCGGCGGTGGACTCGTTCGACGACGGTGCCGTGGTCCTGGCCGACGGGTCGCGGATCACGCCCGAGGTGATCATCGCGGCGACCGGGTACCGCCGCGGGCTCGAGCCGCTGGTCGGCGACCTCGACGTGCTCGACGAGCGCGGTCTTCCCCGGGTGCACGGTCCGCGGACGTCGACCTCCGCCCCTGGCCTCTACTTCACCGGGTACACGAACCCGATCAGCGGGATGTTCCGCGAGCTCGGGATCGACGCCGAGCGGATCGCGCGGGCGATCAGCCGCGGGTAGCGCGTCAGCGCACCACGCGGAACGTCAGGTGCGTGGCCTCGGCGGTGGCGACGAGCCCGATGCGTTCGAGCTCGGTGTGCCGATCGCTCGTGACGTCGAGCAGCCGGGAGCCCCCGTGCAGGAGCACGGGCACCACGTTGAGCGTGATCTCGTCGACCACGCCCGCGGCCAGCGCCTGCCGCACCACCTCCGCGCCGCCCATGACGAGGACGTCCCGGTCGCCCGCCGCCGTCACGGCCTGCGCCACCGCGCTCGCGACGCCGTCGGTGACGAACGTGAACGACGCGCTGGTCATCGGGCGCGGTTCCTGCGCCCGGTGCGTCACGACGAACGTGGGCACCGGGAACGGGGTGTCGCCCCACAGGTCGACGCCGATGTCGTAGGTCCGGCGCCCGACGACCACCGCGCCGGTGCGGGCGTACAGCTCCGCGGAGACGGCGGCGTCGTCGCCGCCGGGCGTCGTGCCGTCCGCTGCCACCTCGCGGTCGCCCCCGCCGCCGAAGAGCCACCGGTGCAGACGTTCACCGCCGACGCCCATCGGTGCCTCCGTCGAGACGTCCGGGCCGGCGCTGAACCCGTCGAGCGACACGGACGAGCTCACGCGCACGATCCCCATGCCGGACACGCTAGAGGTGGCGATGACCCCTTGTCGTTGCCCGCTCCGGGGTTTACATTGAAGATGTTCCTTAATTAAGGAGATGCTCACATGCCAGCTCGGGACCCGTTGAGCGTGGTGTTCGCCGCACTCGCCGATCCCACGAGGCGCGCGATCCTCACGCACCTCCAGCACGGCCCGGCGACCGCCGGCGACGTGGCTGCACCGTTCGCCATGAGCCGGTCCGCCGTCTCGCAGCACCTCCGGGTGCTCGAGGACGCCGGGCTGATCGAGCGGACCGTGACCGCGCAGTGGCGCACGTGCGTGCTGCGCACCGAGCCGCTCGACGAGGTCGCGACGTGGGTGGACACGCACCGGCGGCTGTGGGACGAGCGGTTCGACCTGCTGGACGAGCGGCTCCGGACGAGACAGGGAGAGGCAGACCATGCTTGAGACGGACAAGAAGGCCTTCACCATCACGCGCATCTTCGACGCCCCGCGTGCGGTGATCTGGCGCGCGTGGACCGACCCCGACGAGGCCTCCGCCTGGTGGCACCCGCAGGGGCTCACGACGCCGCGGGACTCGGTCGAGCTGGACGTCCGCCCCGGCGGCTCCTACCGGTACACGATGGTGGCGCCCGACGGCAGCAGCTATCCGACCGGCGGGGTCTACCGCGAGGTCGTCGAGCCCGAGCGGCTGGTGTTCACCTGGGCCGACCCGGGCGACCCGCAGGACGACGCGCCCGTCATCACCGTGGTCCTCGAGGACCTCGGCGCGCAGACGCGGATGACCTTCCACGTCGACGGGGTCGGCGGCCGACCCGGCGACGGGGACGTCTACGACGGCTGGGACTCCGCGTTCGACGAGCTGGCGGAGCACCTCGCCTGACGGCGGAGCAGCACGACGACGGCCAACGGCCACAGCGCCTGAGCGCCGGCCACGGCCCGCTCGGTGAGGCCGGTCAGGTCGCCGCCACGCTGCAGCTCGACGACGAACGCGCCGAGCAGCCCCACGAGCACCACCGAGGCGCCGACGGTGACGGCCGGCCGCAGGATGCCGGTCGCGCCGCGGCGCCCCGCCAGCGCGGGCCACAGGGCCAGCGCGCCGAACCCGATGCCGGCGGCGATGCCATGGGCCTGCGGCGCGGCGTCGACCGGCAGGAGCGCGACGGCCAGCGTGGCGGCTCCGCCGAGCGCATGCAGCACGCGGGCGCGGCGGGGGACCGGACGTAGCCCCGCCGCGGTCACCAGGTGCGCGACGCCGGTGATCGCCAGGCCGGCCGTCATGATCCACGGGTCGGTGGCGGTCGAGGCCGCGAGCGCGCTGATGGTCTCCTGCACGGGGTCGAACGACGGCTGCCGTGCCGCGGCCAGCGTCCAGCCGCCGATCATGGCGACGGGGGCGGCGATCGCGGACGCGAGCGCCCAGCGGGGGACGGTCATGGAGGGGGCTGCCTTCTGCTCGGATCCTGTCGGAGACTGGGGTTCGTGACCGACCACCCCGCCGGATGGGTGCTGGCCTTCGAGGACGACTTCGACGGCCCCGACCTCGATCCTGCCGTGTGGCTGCCGCACTACCTGCCGGCGTGGAGCTCCCGCGCGGCGACCGCGGCGTCCTACCAGCTGCGCGACTCGTGCCTGCACCTGCGCATCCCGCCCGACCAGGGCCTCTGGTGCGCCGACGACCACACACCCCCGATGCGCGTGTCGGGCATCCAGTCCGGCAGCTGGTCCGGGCCGGTGGGCGGCACCCGCGGCCAGCAGCCGTACCGGGAGGGGGTGCGCGTGCGCGAGGCGCAGGAGCCGTTCCGGGGGTGGACGCCCGCCGGTGGGTACCTCGAGCTGCGGGCGCGCGCTGTGGTGACCCCGCGGTCGATGGTCGCGTTCTGGCTGGTGGGGCTCGAGGACGAGCCGCAGCGGTCGGCGGAGATCTGCGTGGCCGAGCTGTTCGGGGACGCGGTGGAGGCCGGGTCCGCCGCGGTGGGCGTCGGCCTGCACCCGTTCCGCGACCCGCACGTCGTCGAGGACTTCGCGGCGGTCCGGCTCCCGCTCGATCCCGCGGAGCACCACACGTACGCGGTGGACTGGTCTCCGGAGCAGGCGACGTTCCTGGTCGACGGCGTGCAGGTCCGGCGGTGTGCGCGGCCTCCGTCGTACCCGATGCAGGCGATGCTCGCCGTGTTCGACTTCCCCGAGAGGTCCGTCGGCGACGACGCCGGGGCGGTGCCCGAGCTGGTCGTCGACCGGGTGCGGGGCTACGTGCACCCCTGAACGAGCGTTCGTCACCCGTTCGCCTGCGATTCGTCCACGCGGGGACCCCGCCACGCGGTATAACCGGTGCGCCGATCTCTCCGCCGACCCTGAGGACATCCACCGCATGCTGATCTTCTGGGTGATCGCCGGGGTCGCGCTGCTGCTTCTGGTCCTCACCGTCACCGTCGGCGACTTCCTCGACGGCGCGGTCGACGCGCTCGACTTCACCGGCGGCTACCTGTCGTCCACGGCGGTTCTCGCGTTCCTCGCCACGTTCGGCATCGTGGGCGGCCTGCTGCTCTCCGCGACGGACGTCAGCGTGCTGGTCGCGTCCCTCGCCGGGGTCGTGGCCGGGGCCGTGGTCGGTGCCGGCGCGGGAGCCGCGACGCGCTCCCTGACCAACGGGCCGACCGCGCACCAGATCACCAGCAGCGACTACGTGGGCCAGGCCGCCACGGTCACCACGTCGATCCCGTCCGACGGGCTCGGTCAGATCTCGCTGGTCGTCGCCGGGCAGAGCACCGCGCTCGCCGCCCGCGCCGACGGCCCGCTGCCCACCGGGACGGGCGTCACCGTCGTGTCCAACCTGGGACCGGGCGTCGTCAAGGTCAGCACCCTCTCTCCCTCATCGAACGACTCGAACAACTCGAACTAGGAGCTCTCCGTGCCCGACAGCTGGCTGCCCGTCCTCGGCGTGGCAGGTCTCGCCCTCGTCGTCCTGATCGTCGCCATCGCGATCGCCAAGCGGTACCGCGTGGCCAAGCCCAACGAGGCGTTCATCGTCACCGGCCGCAAGGGCAAGACCTCGGGCGACCTGTCCGGGCAGAAGGTGGTGACCGGTGGCGGCGTGTTCGTCCTGCCGTTCGTCCAGCAGCTGTCGGTGCTCGACATGTCCTCCCGGCGCATCACCGTCGAGGTCAACGGGGCGCCGTCGTCGCAGGGCATCGCGCTCAACGTGTCCGGGGTGGCCATCGTCAAGGTGCACAACGAGGACGTGTCGATCCGCGCGGCAGCCCAGCGGTTCGGCAGCCAGCAGGAGGAGATCGACAGCTTCACCACGAACCAGCTCTCCGGTGCGCTGCGCGCCATCGTCGGCAACCTCACTGTGGAGCAGGTCATCCGCGACCGCGAGTCGTTCTCCCAGCAGGTGCTCGAGTCGGTGACCGGCTCGCTGACCGCGCAGGGCCTGAGCCTCGACGCGTTCACCATCCAGGAGGTCACCGACCACGGCGGCGGCAGCTACATCCTCGACATGGGCCGCGCGTCCGCCGCCGCGATCCGCCGCGAGGCCGAGATCGCGGAGGCCGAGGCGCGCAGGCTCTCGGAGGAGAAGCGGATCGACGCCGAGACGCAGGTGGCCAACTACCAGCGCTCCCTCGACCTGCGGCAGGCGGAGATCCTCGCCGAGACCGACCGCGCGAAGGCGTTGTCGGCGTCGGCAGGCCCGCTCGAGGCGGCCGCCCGGCAGCAGGAGATCCTCGCGCAGGAGGAGCTGGTGGCCCAGCGGCAGGCGGCGCTCACGGAGAGCCAGCTCGACACCACCGTGCGGCGGCCCGCCGACGCCGAGCGCTACCGGCTCGAGCAGCAGGCCGAGGCGCAGCGCGTGACCGCGGTCAAGGCGGCCGAGGCGGCCAAGTCCGAGAACGAGCTCCGCGGTGCCGGTGAGCTGGCGCTCCGGTCGGCGCAGGCCAAGGCCACCGAGCTCGAGGGTGCCGCCGAGGCCGCGGCGGTCCTCGCCCGCGGCAAGGCGGAGGCCGAGGCGCTGCAGAAGCGGGCCGAGGCCTACAAGGAGTTCAACCAGGCGGCCGTGTTCGACCGGCTCCTGGAGACCCTGCCCGAGATCGCGAAGCAGCTGGCCGCACCGATGGCGAACATCGACACGCTCACCGTCGTGTCCACCGACGGCGCGTCCGCGCTGCCCAAGGCGGTCGCGGGGAACTTCCTGCAGCTGCAGGAGCTCATCAAGTCGACCACCGGGCTCGACCTGACGCAGATCGTCTCGCAGCTCACGGAGACCTCGACCGTGGTGGTTCCGGCGGCGTCCACGAACGGGACGGCGACCTCCGCGGCTTAGTCTCGTCGCATGACCGTGCTCACCAGGAACAACGTCGTGCTCACCGGCACCCCCGGTGCCCCCGCGATGGTGTTCGCCCACGGGTTCGGCTGCGACCAGAGCATGTGGCGGTTCGTGGCGCCGGCGTTCGAGTCGACCCACCGGGTGGTCCTGTTCGACCACGTGGGCGCGGGCGGCTCGGACCTGAGCGCCTACTCCCCGCAGCGGTACGGCTCGCTCGACGGGTACGCGCGGGACGTGGTGCAGATCCTGGAGGCGCTGGAGCTCGGGCCGGCGGTGTTCGTCGGGCACTCCGTGAGCGCGATGATCGGCGCCCTCGCGGCGGCCCAGCGGCCGGACCTGTTCGACCGCCTGGTGCTGGTGGGTCCGAGCCCGCGGTACATCGACGACGAGGGCTACACCGGCGGGTTCAGCGCGGCCGAGATCGACGAGCTGCTCGAGACCATGGACGACAACTACCTGGGGTGGTCGGCGTTCATCGCGCCGGTGATCATGGGCAACCCCGGCCGCCCGGAGCTGGGCGAGGAGCTGACCAACTCGTTCTGCCGCACCGACCCGGCCATCGCGCGGCGGTTCGCGCGGACCACGTTCCTGTCGGACAACCGCGCGGACCTCGCCCGGGTGCTCACCCCGGCGCTGGTCCTGCAGTGCCGGGAGGACGTCATCGCGCCCCCCGAGGTGGGCCGGTACGTGCACGAGCACCTGGCCACCAGCGAGCTGGTGCTCCTCGACGCCGTCGGGCACTGCCCCAACCTGAGCGCCCCCGACCAGGTGATCGACGCCATCAGCGCCTACCTGTCGCATGTCGCCGCCCGGTCGTAGCGAGGCCTGGGACGTCGCGCCGGTCGCCCTGCTGCGGCTCGACGAGGACGGCACCATCGTCGACGCCAACCGGGTGCTGCTGGAGTGGGTCGGCCGTGACGCGCAGGACGTGCTCGCCGGGGTGCGACTGAGCCAGCTGCTCTCGGTGGGGGGCCGGATCTACTGGGAGACGCACCTGTCGCCCCTGCTGCACATGCAGGGGCGGGTCGACGAGGTCGCCGTCGAGCTGCGCGGTGCGGGTGGTCGCCTGCCCGTCCTGCTCTCGGCGGTGGTGCGGACGCTCGACGACGACCGCCGCATCGTCGACGTCGCCCTGTCGAAGGCCACCGAGCGCTCGCGGTACGAGCGCGAGCTGCTCGCCGCGCGGACGGCCGCCGAACGGTCGACGGACCGGCTGCGCGCGCTCCAGGCGACGACCGCGGCCCTGTCGCAGGGCGTGGGCGCCGACGGCGTCGCCCGTGCGCTGGTCGAGACGGCGCTGGCGCGGCTCGGTGCGGCGGCGGCGGCCGTGTGGGTCGCGGCGGAGGACGGCACGCTGGTGCGCCGCGCGACCGCGGGCGAGGGGTGGGGCGCGGGCGACGGTGCCACGGACCCGCCCGACGAGCCGTGGGGGCACGGCCAGCACACCGAGGCCCACGTCCTGACAGCCGGTCCCGTCGAGGCGGTCCAGGTCCACGCCGGCGGGGTCGTCGTCGTGGCGCTGGGCGCCCCCGCAGCGCCGCAGGGCACGCTGGTGCTGGTCCCGCGCGCCGCGGAGGCCGACGAGCAGCTCGACGTCGGGGTGCTCACCGCGGTCGGCCTCCAGGCGGGGCTGGCGCTGGAGCGTGCCCGGATGTTCGACCAGAAGGCGTCGGTCGCGCACGAGCTCCAGATCGCCCTGCTCACCACCAACCTCCCGCCGGACGACCGGTTCACCGTGGTCACCGAGTACCGGCCCGGCGTGCAGGCGCTCGAGGTCGGCGGCGACTGGTACGACGCGTTCCTGCTGGACGACGACCTGCTCGCCGTGGCGGTCGGGGACGTGGTCGGCCGGGGCCTGCACGCCGCCACTGCGATGGGTCAGCTGCGCAGCGCGGTGCGCGCGGTCGCGGGTCCGGGCGTCGGTCCCGCGGGGCTGGTGACCCGGCTGGACCGGTTCGTGGGTCAGGCCGGCGTCGGGTTCATGGCCACGCTCGCCTACGCCGAGATCGACCTGACGACCGGTCGGGTCCGGTACGCGTGCGCGGGCCACCTGCCGCCGCTGAGGTTCGCGGCCGACGGCACGCATGAGTTCCTCTGGGAGGGCCGGTCGACGCCGTTGGGCGTGCACTCGGTCCGGACCGAGGCCACGGTCGACCTCGACCCGCAGGACCTCCTGATGCTCTACACCGACGGTCTCGTCGAGCGGCGGGGCCGACCGTTGCTCGACGGCCTCGAGGACCTCGCGACCGCCGGCGCGGCGCTGCGCGAGAGCTCGGTGTCCGCGCTGGTGTCGGGGCTGCTCACGCACGCGGGCGACGAGCGCGACGACGTGTGCGTGCTCGTCGTGTCGTGGTCGCCGCCGGACCGACCCTGAGCGGCAGGGCGCCCAGGGCCGGTCGTCCGCGAGCTAGCGCGGCGGGTTGGCGTTGTGCACGAGCTCCAGGGCCATCTGCGGGAACCACTGGCCGGCGGCCGGGTCGGCGTAGCCGCGCACCGGGTCGATGCCACCCTCGGGTGCCCACCGCGTGCACTGGCCGTCGGACTCGCCGGGGATCTTGACCCAGAGGTACGCGTCGACGTACGGGTCACCGGTGCTGAGCGTCGGCCGCAGTCCCAGGCCGCGGTCCGGCGGGTTGCACCAGACCTGCGGGTCGCCCGAGGGGCTGCCCGGGGGAGCGGTCCACGGGCCCTGGCCGTTGCGGCTGGTGTCGACCACCGCGTGCGCCAGGACGTCCGGACCGCTGGGCGGGTTCGCTGCGTTGGTGACGTTGTCCAGGTACCACTGGTCGGTCAGCGCCCACGTGCTGAAGTCGGCCGGGTTGGCCGGGTAGTACTGGCTCGCGCAGTAGTCGAAGTGACCGACGCGCCAGCCGCCCTCGGCGGTGTTGGTGCCGTACCAGAGGCACTGCGAGATCCAGGAGGCGAACTTCGCCTGGCGCTCGGAGGTCTCGTAGTTGGACACGTTGAGGAAGAACCCGTCGGTCTTCTCGACGCCGGCCTTGTGCAGCCGGTCCGCGATGTCGCCGGTGCCGAGCCAGCCGCTGTGCGTGCCGTCGAGGTAGACCGACGCGTTCGGCAGCGTGGCCAGCCGGTCGACCGCGCCGTTGACCTGCGTGAACCGGTCGGGCGCCGCCGTGGCGGGGTCCAGCTCGGCCGGCTGGCACCACTCCTGCGCGCCGTTGATCGAGGTGTACCAGGGGATGATCCCCAGGCCGTCGGGCTCGAGCAGGACGATCGCCTTGCCGTCACCGACGCCCGCGACGAACCCGTCGATCCACGCCAGGTAGGCGGCGGTGTCGAGTGCGCCTCCGGCGGAGTACTGCGCACAGTCGCGGAACGGCAGGTTGTACGCGACCAGCACGGGCACCGACCGCGTGACCTTCGCCTGCCTCATCGTCTTCTGGACGGCCTTCTTCACCTCGGCGGGCGTGCCGGAGGTGAACCACACCGCCTGCGGCGTGGCGACCATCTTGGTGATCGCCTTCGCGTCGGACCACTGGCGCGCCTTGACCAGCTGCTTGATCTGGGCGACCGCGCCGTCGTTGGGCGGCGGGGTGAACAGCCGGGTGGCCGGCGCCGGGTGGTGGTGGCCGCGGCCGTCATGGGCCGCGGCGGGCGCGGCGACCGCGAGTGAGAGCGCTACCACGCTTGCGGCAGCGAGCAGCATCGAGCGCGTGCGGGACAAGGATCTGGACACGGAGTCTCCTACGTCGTTGTCGGATGACCGTTCGCGTGCAACGGGTGTGCGCCGTCTCGGAGAGCATGACAATTCGGACGGCCGCGCACAAGGTGTACCGGTAAGGAAGGGACCACGCGCGGCGAGATGCGGGGTTCGCCGCGCGTGGCCGTCGGTGCTCAGAACACCCGGTTGGCGATCTCGGCGGGGGCCAGGAGCAGGTCCTTGATCTCGTCGTCGAGCTGGACCAGCGTCAGCGACGCCCCCGCCATGTCGAGTGACGTGCAGTACTCGCCCACGTAGCTGCGGCCCACGGTGATGCCCTGTGCGGCGAGCTTCTCGTGCGCCAGCCCGTACAGCAGGTACAGCTCGCTGATCGGGGTGCCGCCCAGCCCGTTGATCATCAGCGCGACCTCGTCGCCCGAGGAGTACGGCAGGTCCGGGACGACCGCGCCCAGCAGCTCGTCCACGATCTCGTCGGCGCTCACGAGCTTGGCGCGTCGGCGGCCGGGCTCGCCGTGGATGCCGACGCCGACCTCCATCTCGTCGTCGGCCAGCTCGAACAGGGGCGAGCCCTTGGCCGGCGGCGTGCACGGGGTCAGGGCGATGCCCATGGTGCGCGTGACGGAGTTGACCTTCTCGCCGATCCGCACCAGCTCGTCCAGCGAGGCGCCTGCCTCCGAGGCTGCGCCGACGGCCTTCATGACGAAGAAGTTGCCCGCGACCCCACGCCGGCCGACGGTCCAGGTGGAGTCCTTGACCGCGACGTCGTCGTTGATGAACAGCGTCCGCACGAGCAGCCCCTCGGCCTCGGCCAGCTCCGCGGCCATCTCGAAGGCCATCTTGTCGCCCGTGTAGTTGTTGACCAGCAACAGGACGCCCTTGTCCGAGGCCAGCAGCTTGGCGGTCTCCAGCACGTACTCCATGGGCGGCGCGGCGAACACGTCACCGGGACAGGCGCCGTCGAGCATGCCCTTCCCGACCACCATGACGTGCGCGGGCTCGTGCCCCGACCCGGAGCCTTGGACGATCGACACCTTGTCGTGGCGGGGGGCGTCGGCCCGCATGATCAGGTTGTACTCGGGCACGTAGCGCAGGGTGTCGGGGTTGGCCAGCGCGATGCCCTTGAGCATCTCGGGGACGAAGTTCTTCGGGTCGTTGACGAACTTCTTCATCAGTCGTTCCTCCACATCGTCGTGTTGTCCAGACCTGTCGCCGCGTCGCCCCCGGAGCGCGGACGTCTGTGTGTCACCAGCTGTCACCAGGTGTCGGCGACGCGCTCGGCCAGCACGGCGACCGCGACCGCACCCGGGTCGAGCGAGCCGATGCTGCGCTCCCCGGTGTACGACGCGCGGCCGCGCCGGGCCTGCATGGGCCGGGTCGCCTCGGCGGCCTCGCGCGCCGTGACGGCTGCCGCCTTGGCGATGTTCGCCGGAGCGGTCCCGGCGGCGAGCTCGCGCTCGATCGTGTCGGTCATCGGCGCCAGGGCGTCGAGCAGCGTCTTCTCGCCCAGGTCCGCGCCGCCGCGCGCCTTGATCCCTTCGATCGCCGCACGCAGCATGGCGACCACGTCGGTGCCCGTGACCTCCTGCGTGCCCTTGACCTGACCGGCCGCGCGCAGGAATGCCGTCCCCCAGATCGGGCCGGACGTCCCGCCGATCCGCCCGGACATGACGACGGCGACCTTCTGGAGGAACGTGCCGGTGTCGGAGCGGTCGAACGTGTCCCACTGCGCCAGCACGTTCTCGAACCCGCGGGCGAGCGAGAAGCCGAAGTCCCCGTCGCCGACCACGGAGTCGAGATCCCCGAAGTACGTCTCGTTCTCGATGCAGGTCGTCGTGATGGTGCGGACGACGGACTCGATGCGGGCATCGGACACGTGGCTCTCCTTCAGGGTGTCGTGAGCAGCTGCTCGAGGTGGGACACGGTGACCTCGCCGTCGACGACGAGGCCGTGCGGGTTGGCCAGCACGGTGGCCGGTTCGTCGGGGAGGTCGCCGAGCGAGCTGACCACGACGGACGCACCGGTGAAGTCCTCGCCGGCGGTGTAGCTGCTCACCGTGACGACGGTGCGCAGCCCGGCGCCCAGCGCGGCGCGCAGGCCGTTGGCGCTGTCCTCGACGACGATCACCTGGTCCGGGCCGACGCCGAGCTCGCGCAGGGCGAGCAGGTAGATGTCCGGCGCCGGCTTCTTGGCGGGCACCACGTCCCCGGCGAAGACCGCGAACTCCGCCGCGCGCTCGGCCCCGACGGCGTGCTCGAGCACCGCGCGCACGGAGGCCTCGGCCGACGTGGAGGCGACCGCCAGCCGCCAGCCCGCCGCCGACGCCTCGTCGACGATCCGCGCGATCCCGGGGCGCCCGGGCATCACCCCGGCCGCGACCAGCTCCGTGTAGTGCGCGGTCTTCGCCTTGTGCCAGCGCGCGATCAGGTCGCGCTGCTCGTCGGGGTCGGTGGGCAGGTGCGCGGTCTCGACGAACAGCGGGGTGAACACGGTCGCCAGCCGCTCCTTGCCGCCGCCGATCGCCAGCAGGTGCCCGTACTCCTGCTCGCTCCAGTGGATCGGGAGGCCGGCCTCCTCGAACGTGCGGTTGAACGCGGGCAGGTGCCCGTCGCGCTCGGTGTCGGCCAGCACGCCGTCGCAGTCGAACACCAGGGCGGGGCTCATGCGGACGCCTTCCCGGCGGCGCCGAACTCCTCGATGTGCACGGCGATCGCCGCCTGCACCGCGGCGGAGATGTCCCGGAACATCGACGGCGGGTCCCACTTGTCGCGGGCGCGGGCCTCGGCCAGGTGCTTCTCGGCCGACCGCATGTAGGCCACCTTCACGCCGGTGGAGATGTTGATCTTGGAGACGCCGGCCGCGATGAACGTGGCGAAGTCGTCCGCCGACAGCCCCGTGCCGCCGTGCAGCACGATCGAGCGGTCGGTCAGGGCGGCGAGCTCCCGGACGCGCTCGGGGAGCAGGACGGGCTGCGCCTTGTACTCGCCGTGGGCCGTGCCCAGCTGGGGTGCGATCAGGTCGACGCCGGTGCGCTGCGCCACCTCGGCCAGCGTCGCGACGTCGTAGGAGTGCAGGGAGACGTCGGAGCCGACGCCGTCCTCCACGCCGATGATGTTCTCGATCTCCGACTCGACGTCGACGCCTGCGGCGTGCGCCTCCGCGACCACCTCGGCGGTCTCGCGCTCGGCCGTGGCCAGGTCGCGGTCGGAGGCGTCGAACAGCACGGACGACCACCCGGCACGCACGACGTCGGAGATGACCGCGCGGTCGGGGCAGTGGTCGAGGTGCAGGGCGACGGGGACCGGGACGTCCGCGGCCGCGTGCCGGAACATCGTGGTGATCAGGTCGGTGCCGATCGAGCGGACCGTCTTGACGGAGATCTGGATGATCATGGGCGAGCTCGCGGCCACCGCGGCGGCGATCACGGCGCGCAGGCTCAGGTCGTCGAGGATGTTCACCGCGGGCACCGCGTACCCGTGCTCGCGGGCGGCCCGCGTCATCGTCACCGTCGACGAGATCATGCTCAGCCCTCCCGGGGAGCGACCTGCGTGACCAGGACCGCATCGTCCCGATCTGTCCGCAGTCTAGACAGGTCTACTCATGGCCGACCAGAGCGTGGAAGTCTTGGGCGCATGTCAGAGGTCCTGGTGCGCGAGTCGGCGGTGCCGCTGTACGCGCAGCTCGAGCAGATCCTGCACGCGCGGATCACCAGCGGCGAGTGGGTGCCGGGCCAGCGCATCCCGTCGGAGAACGAGCTCAACCGCATCTACGGCCTGAGCCGAATGACGGTGCGAGGCGTGCTGACCAAGCTCGTCGGCGACGGACTCCTGGTCCGCGTGCCGGGCAAGGGCACCTACGTGGCCACGCCCAAGATCAGCGCGGTGTCACCGGCCTACCGCGGGGTGCGCGAGCAGCTGGAGGCGCTCGGCTACGAGACGTCCACGCGGCTGGTGTCGCTGGCGCTCGAGACGCCGTCGTCGGGGGTGCGCGAGCGGCTGGCGCTCGGCGAGGGCGACGAGACGTACGTGATCGTCCGCGTCCGGTCCGTGCAGGGTGAGCCCATCAGCCTGCACCGCTCCTACGTGCCCGCCCGGCTGGCGCCGGGCCTCGACCAGCACGACGTCGTCGCCGGCCAGCTGTGCGTCGTCCTAGAGGAGCGGTACGGCCTGCCCATGAAGCGCGTGCACGAGGAGCTCGAGGCCGTCGCGGTGAGCACGGTCGACGCCAAGCACCTGGGCATGCGCCGCGGCGAGCCGGCCCTCCAGCTCCAGGACGTGATCTCCGACGCCCTGGCGCGGCCGTTCGAGTACTCGTCGATCGTGTTCCGCGGCGACCGCATGCGGCTGCGCTTCGACTACGACCGCTGAGTCAGCTCTCCAGCAGGCCGCCGCCCACCCAGGCACCGATGGCCGCCGCGTCGCCGGGGCTCAGCTGCATCCGCGCGCCGCGGCACAGGCCCACCACGTTGTCCGCCCACGCCAGCGCGAGGTCGGAGGCCTTGGTGGTCGGCTTGAGCTCGAGGCCGGCGAAGATGATGCCGCCGATGACGAAGTTCACGGTCGAGCGGCCCACCTGGGCGCCCGCCTTCCGGCAGGCGTCGCGCACGCGCCGCGACGTCTCGGCACGGTCGAACGGGTGCGCCTTGAGGTCCGCGGCGAGCGCGGTCAGCAGCACGCGGTAGTTCGAGGCGCTGAGGCCGGGGGTGTCGGTGACCGCGACGACCTGGCGCTGGAGGGCGCTCGAGGACGTGTCCGCCACGGCGCCGGGCAGGTCGGCCTCCCCGAAGCGGTTGGCGTCCCAGACGAACCCGGGCGGTCGCGACGAGACGCCGACCTCCGGGACGTTGCGCGCCAGCCAGGGCAGGAAGCCGCCCGCCCCCGCCCACCGGGTCTCGGGCAGGGTCGGCTCGGTCTTCTGCGCCAGCTGCGCGATGGTGCCGAGCGGCACCGGGCGGTCGGCGGCCTGCACGCGCTGGAGCACGGCCTTGCGCGCGGCGGAGCTCGGGGGAGGCGTGGCGGCGGCCGCCTTCTTGGTCGGCGCCTTCGCCGGCGCCTCGGCGGGGGTCTCCACCGCGACGGGCACCTCGGCGACCGCCGTCTCCACCTCCAGCGTCGACGCGGTGTGGGTCACCAGCTCCGCCAGGTCGTCGGCCGTAATGACGGAGTCGGCCACGGACCGGTAGGCGGCCGCGGCCGGGCTGGCGGTGATGATCGTGACGCGACGGTCCGCGGCGCGGCAGCGCAGGGCCAGCGGAGTGAAGTCGGCGTCGGCCGAGACGATGACGAACTCTTCGTACTGGGTGGGCGCGGCGAGGGCGTCGACCGCGTCGAGGACGAGGTTGATGTCGGCGCTGCTCTTGCCCTGCTGCGTCAGCGACGGGCAGTCGACCACCTGGAAGCCGGCGCGCGTGAAGTTGGGCCGGAACTGCGAGAACCGCGACGGGTTGAGGTAGCAGGCGCGGATAAGGAACCGGCGGCTGAACTCGCCCTCCGAGTCGGTGCCGGTCTCCAGCTCGCTGAGCCAGTGGGCCGGGTTCGTGGCGAACGCCTCCGCGGCCACCGGGTCGAGGCGCTGGAGCCCGATGTAGACGTTGTCGAAGTCGACGAACATGGCGGTTCGAAAACGCCGGCCGGCGTCGACGCGATCGGCAGGGGTCACGCTCGAGGAGGTCACCCGAGCATCTTCCCTGCTCGCGCGGGTGGCTGTGTACCGCAAGCCTCGCTCAGCCCGGTCCGGGGAAGGTTGAGGGCGTAACAGTATGCAGATAGTAGTCAACATGACTACTATCTGCACTATGAATGCCGCACGAGGGGGAGCTCAACTGGCCGCCCGGGCGCCGTTGCGCACGATCCGCACGGCTGATCTCGCCGCCGTCTACGCGCACCCCAACCAAGAGGCGCGGGCACTCGAGCGTCGTGGCCTGCTGCACCGACTCTCGCACGGGGTGTACTGCGCGGTCCCGGCGGAGTATGACCCGGCCACGTGGCGTCCGACCATCGAGGCGGCGACCGCCGGCATCGCCACCGCGCTGTACGGCGACAGGGTTCCCGTCCTGACCGGCCTGACGGCGGCGCGGGTCCATCGTGCTCTGCCGCGGTCGCTCGGCGTCGGCTTCGTGGCGGTCCCGACGCAGCGTCGGCCGGTGCGACTGGTCGACCGGGAGGGCGTCGTGCGCTTCGTCGCCCGCGCGGTCGCGGACCTCGATGCGGTGCTCGTCAGCACGGACCTGGGGCCGGCGCTGGCGACCACGCCCGAGCAGACCGTGCTTGACCTCGGCCGCTCGGACCCCCGCGGACTCGACCTCGACGCGCAGGAGGCGATCGCGGCGATGTGGGACGGCTGTGACGCCGTGGTGCTGGACGAGCTCGCCGACCGCCAGCGGATGCGCTCCACCCTGGTGCGCCTGAGGGCGCAGCGATGACCGGGCCGTCGCTCGACGAGTGGGAGCGAGTCGGCCGCGAGTTCGGCGTCGAGATCGAGCAGGTACGCCGCGACCATCTGGTCTCGCACGTGCTCGCGGCCCTCGCCGCCGGGGTGTCGACCGACGACCTCGTCTTCTTCGGCGGCACCGCGCTCTCGCGGACGCACCTGGCCGACTCCCGGCTGAGCGAGGACATCGACCTGCTGGCGCTCGGACCACGGTCTGGGCTGGCACGCGAGCTGGAGGTCGCCGTCCGGCGAGGTCTGGCGCGCAGTCACGGCTACCCGACGTGGACACCGCCCCTGCCGTCGACCCGGGGCAGCCAGCCGTCGGTGCTGTCCGCGCCGGGAGGCGCGAGCATCCAGGTGCAGCTTCTCGACGGAGTCGGACACCGGTGGCCCACCGAGATCGTCGACGTGCAGCAGCGATATGCGGACGCACCCCCGGCGCGGCTGCGAGTGCCGACGGCGCCGGGGTTCGCCGCCGCCAAGCTCAGCGCGTGGATCGATCGGCGCGCACCACGTGACCTGTACGACCTGTGGGCGCTCGCGGAACGAGGACTGATCGACGACGGCGCTCGCGACGTCTTATTCCAGCACGGGCCCTTCGGCAGGCCCGCCCCCGCGTGGGCGTTCGACCGGGGGGTGGACGAGGATGTCTGGAGACGATCGCTCGGCCATCAGACGACGCTGCGAGTCACCGCCTCGGCGGCGCTCGCAGCGGTGCGCGCGGCCTGGTTGGCTGACTGAGCGAAGAGGAGGCGCGCCGTGGACTCGGTCACCGACCTGGCTCGTCCCCACGAGATCCGTCGCCGCGTGATCGTCCACGGCCTCGTCCAGGGCGTCGGCTACCGCTGGTCGCTGGCGCGCGAGGCCCGCCGGCTCGGCGTGCACGGCTGGGTGCGCAACCGGGCCGACGGGACCGTGGAGGCTGCGGTCGAGGGAGCAGAGAACGCGGTCGACTCCCTCGTCGCGTGGTGCCGCTCGGGCCCTCGGGGCGCCGCCGTCTCGCACGTCGACGTCACCGAGGAGCAGCCCCAGGGGGTGAGCGGGTTCACGATCGAGCCGTAGCCGCTCACGCGGCCCGCAGCGCCGCGCTGACGGCCGCCGAGACGGACGACGCGCTCGCAGTCGCGCCCCACCGCGCGGCCTCCCGGCCGTCCGGCCCTACGAGGACCGCGCGGGAGCCACACGCGCAGCGAGACGTCGCACCAGGCGGCGTCCTCGGCCGGGGCCGAGGGGCGGCCCTGATCGTTCATCCTGTCGGCCTGCGGCGCGGAGCGCGATGATCGGCACGGCACGCCCCATCCCGCGAGGAGGACGACCCATGGCCTGGATCAGCAGCGCGACCACCGATGAGGACCCGACCGGCGAGGTGGCGGCCGCGTTCGACAAGGACCTGGCCGCCCTCGGGCGCGTCGCCAACTACACCCGGGTTTTCGCACACCGGCCGGAGGTCCTGCGCGGATGGCAGGGCCTGAACGGAGCGATCAAGGGGATGGACCCCCGGCGCTACGAGGTGGCGACGACCGCGGCGGCCCTGCGCCTCCGGTCGAGCTACTGCGCGCTGGCCCACGGCGACGTCCTGGCGTCCAAGCACATGAGCCCGGACGCCGTCCGAGCGCTGGCGGACGGTGGCGAGTCCGCCGAGCTGACGGACGTCGACAGGGCGGTGGCCCGTCTGGCAGGCACGGTCGCGGCGGGTGCGGCCGACATGCGGGCCGAGGACCTGGACGAGCTGCGCGGGCTGGGGTTCGCTGACGACGAGATCCTCGACGTCGTGCTGGCCGCCGCCGCCCGGTGCTTCTTCAGCACGGTGCTCGACGCTGTCGGCGCCCGGCCGGACGCCGCGTACCGGGCCCTCGACGCGCCGCTGCGGGAGGCGCTCACGGTGGGACGGCCGATCGCCGAGGCCTGACCGCACAGGAGGCCCACAGCGTCCGCACCGAACGGCGACAGGCCCGCTGCCTAGACAAGGGGCATGAAGCAGCGCACCCCCCTTCGTCGCACCGTCCTGGTCGGCGCCCTGACGCTCTCGCTCTCCGTCGTCGGAGCGGGCGCCTGGGCGCTGGACCGGTTCGTGATCGAGCACGTCGAGATCTCCGACGTCCAGGCCTACGAGGCGAGCCAGGGCGCGACGTCGTCCACGACCGACGACTCGTCCGGCGACGCCGTGGTCACCGACACGTCGTACGAGTCATCCTCGTCCGCCATCTCGATCTCCACGGTCACCACCGGCTCGGGCGACGACACGGTCACGTACTACGTCGCCGACGTGACGCTCACCGACGCGACGGCCCTGCGCTCGGCGTTCGCGCAGAACAGCTTCGGGCTCAACATCACGGAGGACACCTCCGACATCGCCGCGGACAACGACGCGGTGTTCGCCATCAACGGCGACTACTACGGGTTCCGCGACACGGGCATCGTCATCCGCAACGGCGTGGTCTACCGCGACGAGGGCGCCCGCGAGGGGCTCGCGTTCTACACCGACGGGCACGTCGAGGTGTACGACGAGACCGCCACGACCGCCGACGCGCTGGTCGCCGCGGGCGTCTGGAACACCCTGTCGTTCGGGCCGGCGCTGCTCGAGGACGGGCAGGTGGTCGACGGGATCGAGGACGTCGAGGTCGACACCAACGTGGGCAACCACTCGATCCAGGGCGAGCAGCCGCGCACCGCGGTCGGGGTGATCGACGACAACCACCTGGTGTTCGTGGTGGTGGACGGTCGGAGCCCCGGGTACAGCGCAGGGGTGACAATGACCGGCCTCGCCGAGATCATGCAGAGCCTGGGTGCGACGACCGCCTACAACATCGACGGCGGGGGCTCGTCGACGATGTACTTCGACGGGGCCGTGGTGAACAACCCGCTCGGCAAGGGCCAGGAGCGCGGCACCTCCGACATCCTGTACATCGCGGGTTGAGGGCGATGTACGTACTCATACCGGCCTACGAGCCCGACGTCCGGCTGGTCGCCCTCGTCGCCTCCTTGCGGTGCGCCGACGTCGACGTCCTCGTCGTCGACGACGGCAGCGGCCCGGCCTACGGGAGCACGTTCGACGAGGTCAGCGCCCTGGGCGCGACCGTGGTCGGGTACGACGCCAACCGGGGCAAGGGCCACGCGCTCAAGCTCGGCTTCGCGTGGCTCGCCGAGCACCGGCCGGGCAGCGACGTGGTCTGCGCCGACTGCGACGGGCAGCACCTGGTCCCGGACATCCTGCGGGTGGCGGACCGGGTGGCGCAGGCCGACGGCGCCATGGTGCTCGGGGCGCGACGCTTCACGGGCGACGTCCCGCTGCGCAGCCGGTGGGGCAACGCGCTCACCGGCGTGCTTGTCCGGGCCGCGACCGGGCTGCCGGTGCACGACACGCAGACCGGTCTGCGGGGCTACCCGGCGGCGATGCTCGGCTGGCTGGGGAGCGTCGACGGCGAGCGGTTCGAGTACGAGCTGGACCTGCTGCTGCACGCGTCGCAGGACGGGATCGCGGTCGAGGAGGTCGAGATCGAGACCGTCTACCTGGACGAGAACGCGTCGTCGCACTTCCGGCCGGTCATCGACTCGGCCCGGGTGTACGCCCCGCTGCTGCGGTTCTCGTTGTCGTCGTTCGGGTCGTTCCTCGTCGACACGGTCACCCTGCTCGTCCTGGTCTCGGTCACCGGCGCGCTGCTCCCGTCGGTGGTCGCGGCGCGCGTCCTGAGCTCGACGGTCAACTTCGTCGCCAACCGTCGCCTCGTGTTCGCGGGCGGCCGCGCCAAGTCGCTGCGCGCAGCCGCCACCCAGTACGGAGTGCTCGCGGGGACGATGCTCGCCGCGAACTTCGGCGTCCTCACCGCCCTGACGAGCGTCGGCCTCGCGCTGCTTCCCGCCAAGGTGCTCACCGAGGTGGCCCTGTTCGCGGCGAGCTACCAGCTGCAGCGGACCGTGGTGTTCGCGGCTCCTGGCCGGTCCGTCACAGCACGTCCCGCCGCGCCGGCCCGACGTACCGGCTCAGCGGTCGGATCAGTGAGTTCGCACCCAGCTGCTCCATCACGTGCGCCGTCCATCCCGTGATCCGGCTGGCCACGAACAGCGGCGTGAACGTCGGGGTGTCGAACCCCATGAGGTGGTACGCCGGTCCAGTGGGGTAGTCCAGGTTCGGCAGGATGTTCTTGCGCTCGGTCATCGCGCTCTCGAGGGCGGTGTACAGCTCCAGCAGGTCCGGCCGGTCGTAGTGCTCCACCAGGGTGACCAGCGAGTCGTGCATGGTCGGCACGCGGGAGTCGCCGTGCTTGTAGACGCGGTGGCCGAAGCCCATGATCTTGCGCTTGTGCGCCAGGGCGTCGTCCAGCCAGGCCGCGGCCCTGTCGGCAGTGCCGATCTCCGCGAACGTCGCCATGACCGCCTCGTTCGCACCACCGTGCAGGGGTCCTTTGAGGGCGCCGATCGCGCCGACGACCGCGGAGTGCAGGTCGGACAGGGTCGACGCGATGACGCGGGCGGTGAACGTGGACGCGTTGAACGAGTGCTCGGCGTACAGGATCATCGAGACCTCGAACGCGTGCACGACGACGGGGTCGGGCACCTCGCCGAACGTCATCCAGAGGAAGTTCTCCGCGAACCCGAGGTCGTCGCGGGGCGCGACCGGGTCCTGGCCGCGCCGCCGTCGCTGGTCGAGCGCCACGATCCCGGGGATCTGGGCCAGCAGGTGCACGGACTTGGCCAGGTTGGCCTCGCGCGACGAGTCCTGCTCGGTCGGGTCGTGCGCGCCGATCACGCTGACGGCCGTGCGGACCACGTCCATCGGGTGGCAGCTGGTCGGCAGCGCGAGCACGGCGTCGACCACCGCGCCGGGGAGCACCCGCTGGGACCGTCCGGTCGCCTGGAGCTCGGCCAGCTGCGCAGCGTCCGGGAGCTCGCCGTGCCACAGGAGGTACGCGACCTCCTCGAACGAGCGCGTCGCCGCGAGCTGCTGCACGGGGTAGCCCCGGTAGAGCAGCGAGTTGCTCTCGGCGTCCACCGACGACACCTCGGTGGTGTCGACGACCACGCCGGCGAGGCCCTTGTGGATCTGCGTGTCGGACTCGGTCATGCGGTGTGCCTCCATCGTCGTTGACGGGACGTTCCCCCAGGTCAGAGCTTGAAGTTGAACACGTTCGCGTCGAATGCGCCGTACGACCCGTAGTCCAGCAGCTCGTAGAGCTCGGCGCGCGTCTGCATCCGGTCCAGCAGGCCCGCCTGCGTGCCCTCTGCGCGGATGGTGTCGAGCCCGGCCATCGCGGCGCCCATCGCCAGCCGCAGCAGCGTGACGGGGTAGATCACGAGGTTCATGCCGAGGTCCTCGAGCTGGCGCGCGGTGAGCAGCTCGCCCTTGCCGAACTCCGTCATGTTGGCCAGCAGCGGCACGTCCACCGCGGCGCGCACGGCGGCGAACTCGTCGGGCCCCGTCATCGCCTCGGGGAAGATCGCGTCCGCACCGGCGTCGACCAGAGCCTTGGCCCGGTCGACCGTGGCGGCCAGGCCGTCGACCGCGCGGATGTCCGTGCGGGCGATGACCAGGAAGTTCGGGTCGCGTCGGCCGTCGACGGCGGCGCGGATGCGCTTGAGCGCGGTGTCCTCGTCGACCACGGCCTTGCCGTCCAGGTGGCCGCAGCGCTTGGGGTTGACCTGGTCCTCGATGTGGCAGCCGGCCAGGCCTGCGTCCTCGAGGCCCTGGATGGTGCGCGCGACGTTCATGGGCTCGCCGAAGCCGGTGTCGGCGTCGACGATCGACGGCAGCGCGGTCATCCGGGCGATCTGGCCGGCGCGCTGGGTGACCTCGGTGGCGGTCGTCAGGCCGATGTCGGGCAGGCCAAGGTCCGCCGACAGCACGGCGCCGGAGATGTAGACCCCGTCGAAGCCCTTGGCCTCGATGAGCCGCGCCGACAGCGGGTTGAACGCGCCGGGCAGCTGGAGGAGCCGTCCGGACGCCAGTCCCTCGCGCAGGGCGACGCGCTTGTCCGCCGGCGTGGCGGTCGCGTAGAGCATCAGAACAGTCCTTCCGGGGTGCTGACCGACTCGAGCAGGCCGGCCGGTGCCACGACGGTCAGGCCCGCGAGCTCGTCGGCGGTGAGGTGCGGCAGCCGCTGCGCCACGTCGAGGAACCGCTCGATCTCCGCATCCTCCAGCACGCCCGCGGCGAGGGAGCGGAACTTCGCCACGTACTGCGCGCGCGCGAACGGCCGGGCGCCCAGCGGGTGGGCGTCGGCCACGGCGAGCTCCGCGACGACGACCTCGCCGCCCGTGGTCGTGATCTCGACGCGCCCGCCGAACGCCTTCTGCGCGGGGTCGCTCGAGTGGTACCGCTCGGTCCAGGCGGGGTCCTCGGTGGTGGTGACCTTCTGCCACAGCTCCACGGTGTCCGGTCGGGCGGCGCGGTCGGGGGCGTAGGAGGCCACGTGGTCCCACACGCCGTCCTGCAGCGCAACGGTGAAGATGTACGGGATCGAGTGGTCGAGCGTCTCGCGCGACGCCGTCGGGTCGTACTTCTGCGGGTCGTTGGCGCCGGAACCGATCACGTAGTGCGTGTGGTGCGACGTGTGGATGACGATCGAGGCCACGTTGTTCGGGTTGGTCAGGTCCGGGCGCTCGCGGTGCAGGCTGCGCGCCAGGTCGATGAGCGCCTGCGACTGGTACTCCGCCGAGTGCTCCTTCGTGTACGTGTCGAGGATCGCCGTCTTGGGCTCGCCGGGCGCCGGCAGCGGCACGTCGTACGCGGCGTCGGGGCCGTCGAGCATCCAGGCGATCACCCCGTCCTCGCCCTCGTAGATGGGGGTCGGCGACGTCTCGCCGCGCATCGCCCGGTCCACGGCCTCGATGGCGACCTTGCCCGCGAACGCCGGGGCGTAGGCCTTCCACGACGAGATCTCGCCCTTGCGGGACTGCCGCGTGGCCGTCGTCGTGTGCAGCGCCTGGCCGACCGCGTGGAAGATCACCTCGGGGGACAGGCCGAGCAGCGTGCCGATCCCCGCAGCGACCGACGGACCGAGGTGCGCGACGTGGTCGATCTTGTGCGCGTGCAGGCTGATGGCGCGGACCAGGTCGACCTGGATCTCGTAGCCCGTGGCGATCGCCCGCACCAGAGCCGCCCCGTCGCGACCGGTGTGCTGCGCGACGGCGACCAGCGGCGGGATGTTGTCGCCGGGGTGGGAGTAGTCAGCCGCCAGGAACGTGTCGTGGTAGTCGAGCTCGCGCACGGCGACGCCGTTCGCCCAGGCCGCCCACTCGGGGCTGACGCGGGTGGAGGGTGCGACGCCGGACACCGTCGCGCCATGGCGAGCGCCGGCGTACGGGTGCGCGAGCGCCTGGGCGCGGGCGGTGGACGGGGGGGTGCGGGTGAGCGAGGCGACCGTCACCGCGGCGTTGTCGATCACGCGGTTGATGATCATGTCGACCACGGCGTCCGGGACGTCGACCGGGTCGGCGGCGACCTCGGCGATCTTCCACGCGAGCTGGTCGGTCCGGGCCAGCCGGTCCGCGCTGGGGTGGACGCGCACGGCGTGGGTCTGGGTCATCCGTTCCTGCCTCTCGGTGCGTCGGTCGTCCGGCGTCGCACGACCACGGACCGAGGGTAGTGCGCTCCGCCGATGTCGCCCGTCCTGCGCGAGCGGCGCGTCAACCGGCCCGGCCGTCGGCGTCGCACGGCGGGTCGAGGTCGAGACCGATGGCAGCCCCCTGCGTCTCCATGAGCGCGAGGGTGCGCTCCATCGCGATCGGCTGCAGCTTGCCGACACCGGGCCCGTGCGGATGGTCGAAGAAGCCGATGAGCAGCAGCAGGAGGGTGATGACGAGCGTCACGCTGCCCATCAGGACGGCCTGGGTGGGCGCCCGCTCCGCCGAGTCGGCGAAGAACAGCATGTAGACGAAGATCACGCCCGCGACGATGTACAGCACGATCCAGAGCGGCAACGGGATGAGGCCCTCGGCGCCGTGCACCCGCGACTGACGCGCCTGCTGCCGGTCGGCGGTCTGGTCGGCCCACCGGTCGTACGCCGACTGCTCCGCGTTCGTCTGCGGGACGACGTCGCGGAACGTCTGGAACATCGCGACGCCCCACGGGTTCACGGAGTCGCCGATCGTCCCGGCCACCATGGAGGGCCACTCCGTCCCGACCACCGTCCGGGCGTAGCAGACCAGCTCGCCGGTGAGCTCGTTGCGCACGTCCTGCGGCATCAGCTGCGCGGTCTGGAGCTGCTGGGCCACGAGCTCGGCCTCGAGCTGGGCGCCGGACCGGGCCTCGTCGTAGGACTGGAACGCCAGGAAGATGATGAAGCCGAGCAGCACGGAGAACCCGGTGGCCAGGACGCCGAACACGCCCGACGCGCGGTCGCCGTCGCTGAACCAGCTGCCCGCGGGGGAGCGGCGTCGGACGAGCAGCATCGCGACCACGGTGAGCGCGGTGATCGCCAGGGCGAGCGCGCCCGACGCGAGCACGCTCATCCGAAGCGCACCGGGTAGGTGGCCAGCACACCGACGGTCGCGAGGAGGATCACACCCGCGAGCACGATCATCGCCGTGCGGCTCCGGACCGAGCTGAGCTTGCCGCCGATCCCGCAGAAGAAGAGCACCGATGCGCACATGACCGTGGCGAGCACATAGTTGTCCTTCCGCTGGTTCGCCTCACGAGCGATCGTGGCGGACGCGTCGGCCGACGACTCGAGCCGCTGGGACTCCTGCGCGGCGGCGAGGACGTACTCGTCCATCGCGAACGGGCTCGGCGGCGCCTCGGGATCGGTCGCCGGGTCCTCGGCGAGCCAGGCGTGCAGGGCCGGCCGGAACTCGGGACGGAACCGGGCGTACAGGAACCCCGAGTACGTCGTCGGGTCCGGCACGTACGACGGGGGAAGGACCTGGCCCTGCTCCTCGTTCACCGCTGCCAGCCAGTCCGTGAACAGCGTGACGTCGATGATCGTCTGCTGCCCGGCCAGGGTGGCCGACCGGTTCGAGAGCGTGCGGTCCGCCGTCGCGGCACTGTATGAGGCGGTCGAGTAGCCGCCCCACTTGCTGCTCTGGAACGCCGACCACGCCGTCGTCACGGTCGCGACGGCCAGCAGGATCGTGGCGACGAGCTCGAGGTGCCGGTGCCAGGTGGTGGTGCTGTCGTCCCGGGTGTCGTCCACGGCTCACCGTCGCTGCCTCGTCGCGGGCGGTCCCGGGTGGTCCCCTCCGACCACCCGGGCGCCCGTCGTCAGGCCAGTGCCCTGGCTTTGAGCGCGGCGAACTCGCTGTCGTCGATCACGCCCTGGTCGAGCAGCGCCTTGGCGTCGCTGATCTGGCTGGCCGGAGAGCTGCCGGCCACCCCGCGGATGTACGCGTCGGTGTCCGACTTGGCCTGGATAACCGCCGAGGTCTGCCGCTCGCTCATGCTCTTGCCGCGCGCGATCAGGTAGATGAACGCGGTGAGGAAGGGCAGGAACACCAAGGCGATCATCCACAGCGCCTTGAGCCAGCCGCTGAGCTCCCTGTCCCGGAACAGGTCGCCGATGATCTGGAACAGGATCACCAGATAGGCGAAGAAGAGGAACCACCAGATCATCAGCCAGAGCCACTGCCCGAACGTGTCCATCGACGTCTCGTCTCTCTCTCGGTTGTGGAGCCTAGGGAGTCAGTACCCGCCGAGGATGCGGGCCTTCTGGGCCTCGAACTCGGCGTCGGTCAGGACCCCCGAGTCGTGCAGGGTGCCGAGCTGGGCGAGCTGGGCCAGCTTGTCGTCCATGTCCGGCGCCGCAGGTGCTGCCGCCGGCGGCGGTGCGGCGTACGTGGGGGCGGGCGCTGCCGCGGGTGGGGCCTCCTGGGCGGCCCAGCGGCCCGCCTGGCGTCGGGAGACGCGGTTGGAGACCGCCGTGGCGGTCCCGGCGATGGCGGCGGTGCGGGCGACCCCGCGGATGAGTCCTGGCATCGGTCTCGTCCTCTCGTGTGTTGTCGAGCTCCGGTGGTGTCGAAGGCCCCGTCAGGAGCCGGACTCGGTGGCGTCCAGCGCGGCGAGGAGCGCCTGCACGGGAATGCGACCGCTGGCGACCAGCTGAGCGCCGTTGCGGCGGAGCGCGGTCGCGAACGGCGCCGCCCAGACGTTCTCGTAGACCAGCAGCGCGGCGGTCGTCCCCGGCTCGATGGCCGCGCCGGCCTCGTCGAGGTCGTCGTCGCCCAGCAGGCCGGAGGACGCCCCCTCGAAGAACGTGAGGTTGACGCCCCCGGGCACCTCGTCGAGCGCGACCCCGGACACGCTGCCGTCCGCGGCCTTGCTCAGGAAGGCGAGGTCCAGGACGCGGATCAGCCCTCGGCCCACCAGGTCGAGCAGGTGCTCGAACGCGGACCCGTCCATGTTCGCGGTCGGGAGCTCGATCACCAGGTAGTCGATCGGACCGATCTCCTCGAGATCGGTGAGGTCCTCCGTCATCGTCCGCCACCTCTCCTGCCCCCTCGGTGGGGGCGTCCTCGTCGTCGGTCCCCGCTGGGGACACCGCCACTGTCGAACGCGGCGGGTCTGCGAGTCGTCATGCAGAACGCATGAAGATCCCTTTCATCCCATCTACGTGATGCCGG